>JAZRQA010000089.1:0-48595 GCA_045649505.1 Acutalibacteraceae bacterium | reverse complement strand
TTCTTATGCTGATTTTTAAACGGAAGGCAACACACAAGATTTATAACAAGGTCCGATCTGCTTTTAAGAAGCAATACAAGCTCAGCGGCTAAGATATCAAAGCCCATTGCCATCCCTGTATAGAAGGTTAGACACCCCTCCTTCGGCAAGGAAAATATTGCTGATAAAAGTTTATTTTCAAATGCAAGATACTGCTCTCCCTCCCCAAAGGTAAAGGGGAATTTATTCGGGCGGTATCCCGTAAAGCAACAGGAAAGATTTTTTTGCATATAGTTCCTCACAAGAAAATCAAGGGCGCGTTGGCGCGCCCTTGATAATTTAATCTTTAATACATACCGCCTGCGGCAGCTGCGGCTGCGGCTGCGGTGCTGGCATCGGCAGCGGGATCCTTCTTGTCGGCAACAAGACTCTCGGTGGTGAGAACCATTGAAGCAACGGAAGCGGCATTCTGCAGAGCGGAACGCGTAACCTTTGTAGGATCAACTATACCTGCTTGGAGCATATCGGTATAAACCTCATTATATGCATCAAAGCCGTAGTTAGGCTTTTGGGCAGAAACTATTTTATCAACGATAACCGAGCCTTCAAGACCCGCGTTGGCGGCTATCTGACGAATAGGTGCCTCAAGGGCTTTAAGAACTATAGCAACACCTGTTTTCTCATCGCCCTCGGTCTCGCTCAGAAGTGTGTTAACAGAATTTATTGCATTCACAAGTGCAACACCACCGCCTGCTACGATACCCTCTTCAACGGCTGCCTTGGTAGCGGCAAGGGCATCCTCAATGCGGAGCTTTTTCTCCTTCATCTCTATCTCGGTAGCGGCGCCGACCTTAACGACGGCAACACCGCCTGCAAGTTTGGCAAGGCGTTCTTGAAGTTTTTCTCTGTCAAAATCAGAAGTCGTGGTCTCTATCTGATTTCTTATCTGTGCAACGCGGTCCTTTATTGCGGCGGCATCGCCTGCGCCGTCAACAATTATGGTATTTTCCTTGCCGACTTTTATCTGACGGGCACGGCCAAGCTGCATCATAGTAGTATCCTTAAGCTCAAGACCTAATTCCTCAGTAATAACCTCACCGCCTGTAAGAATAGCGATATCGCGCAGCATCTCCTTCCTACGGTCGCCAAAGCCCGGAGCCTTAACTCCCACACAGGTAAAGGTGCCACGGAGTTTATTTACAATAAGGGTAGAAAGAGCCTCACCCTCGATATCCTCAGCAATGATAACAAGCTTTTTACCCGACTGAACTATCTGCTCAAGCAGGGGTAATATCTCCTGGATGTTGGATATCTTCTTATCAGTGATAAGAATAAGGGGCTCATCAATAATGGCTTCCATCTTATCGGTATCGGTAGCCATATAGGGGGTTATATAGCCGCGGTCAAATTGCATTCCCTCAACAACCTCGGTATAGGTTTCGGCAGTCTTGGACTCCTCAACGGTTATAACGCCGTCAGCCGAAACCTTTTCCATAGCCTCGGCAATAAGATTGCCTATAACCTCGTCCCCTGCGGAAACAGTAGCAACACGGGCAATGTCGGCACTTCCCGACACCTTCTTGGAATTTGAAATAACGGTAGCAACTGCAGTATCGACAGCCTTTGTTATACCCTTTTTAACAACCATGGGGTTAGCGCCTGCAGCAACATTTTTCATACCCTCGCAGATAAGAGCCTGAGCAAGAACGGTAGCGGTTGTAGTACCGTCACCTGCGGCATCATTAGTCTTAACCGAAACTTCCTTAACAAGCTGAGCACCCATATTCTCAAAGGGATCATCAAGCTCGATTTCCTTAGCAATGGTAACACCGTCATTAGTGATAAGGGGAGAACCGAATTTCTTATCAAGAACAACATTTCTACCCTTGGGACCTAAGGTAACCTTAACGGCATCGGCAAGCTGGTCCACACCTGATTGAAGAGCCTTGCGGGCTTCTTCGCCGAAAATAATCTGTTTAGCCATAATAAATTAACTCCTAACCTTGAAAATTATTCAACTATTGCCAGAATATCACTCTGACGGATAATGCTGTACTCCACACCGTCTACCTTTACCTCGGTGCCGGAATACTTAGCTGTGATAACCTTATCTCCGACCTTTACATACATTTCGACATCATTACCGTCTACCATACCGCCGGGGCCTACTGCAACAATTTCAGCAATCTGGGGCTTCTCCTGTGCGGCAGAGGTAAGGATAATACCGCTTTTAGTAGTTTCCTCAGCCTCTATAAGCTTGGTAACAACACGGTCTGCCAAAGGTTTAATAGTCATTATAAAACGCCTCCAAAAATATTGAACTCATAAATTTAGCACTCTATTATGTTGAGTGCTAAATATATTTTAACCTATTTTTTCCAAAAATCAAGTACTTTTTATTATATTTAATAATTTATTTATATTTGCGCCGAAGCGGGTGTCTTAAACTTGTCGGCAAGGGTTGCGGGAACAACAAAATTCAGTGCTTTTTCGGCGATTTCGAAGCATATGCTTTTGCGATGCATTATCTCACCGTCAAGGTTAACGGGTATGGGTTTATCCGACTCTATTTCCATAACCCGACATCTGCCCATTTTGCAGTATTTCTTACCCTCTTGTGCACCTTTTGAGTAAACCTTTAAAAAGGCGGGAACCTTAAAGCGGGACATACAATCAATTATCGTATATTCAAGTTTGCCGTCAACAGGGTTAGCATGGGGCGCACTTATGTAGCCGCCACCGTAAACGGGACCGTTTGCGCACACAGCAAAAAGGCAACGAACAACGCCCTTTGAAACACCGTCGATTTTAATTCGCGCGGTTATTCCCAATTTTCTTAAGAAGGTTTTAACTACAGCAAGGTTATACGCCATAGAGCCCGAAACACCGGGGAGGCGTTTAAAGAGTACCATATCATCGGCAACCATAGCATCCATACCAACAGAGCACTGGTTTATGCAATAGTTCTCCCCCGCTTTAATAAGGTCTATACTGACACTTGTGCCGTTTATCATATTTTCTATATCCAAAAAGTGGGATTTATCACCAAAATATTTAAGGAAATCGTTTGCTGAGCCGCAAGGAATAACGCCGAAGCGTACATTGTTATAACCCACTATTCCGTTGACCGCCTCAAAGCAGGTACCCTCGCCTCCGCAAGCGAACACGGTTACCTCGTCACCGATAGCAGCCTCAGTCCTTGCGACGGTTTTAGCCTCACCCGCGGCGGAGGTTACTACAATTTTGTAATCGTCATTTTTATCTGCAAAGTAATCCTCAATAAGCGGAGTAAGCATTTCTACACCCTTACCTTTGCCAGCGGTAGGATTGATTATAAACACATAGCGCATTTATTTTTTCTCCTTACTTTTAAAATACATATATGCTTGACATTTTATCATACCGTTATAAAGCTTGCGACGCTTATCGGCCGTTTCGCCGAAAAATTTTTCAAACTCATCATGAGGACTTATTATGCAATACTTTTGTCCCTGACCGCGGGTAAAGCGTTGACCCATAACCTTGTAAAGTTCCTCTGCAGCACGAACATCAAGAAGCCGCTCGCCGTAAGGCGGATTAGTAACCGTGAGACAACGCTCATTTGGCGGCGTAAAATCCTTAACATTTGCGACCGAGGCGGTGATATAGTTTTTAACGCCTGCCTTGGCGGCGTTTGCAAGGGTAAGTTCAATACAGGAAGGGTCAATATCAAAACCATAAGCGTGAAAATCAATATTGTGAAGTATCATATCCTGTGCGCGCATACGCTCAAACTGCCACACCTTATCGGGGATAGCTCCAAATCGCTCAGCCGCAAAGAAGCGGCGAAGTCCGGGAGCAATTTTAGCCGCCATCATAGCCGCCTCAATAAGAATGGTGCCCGAACCGCAAAAAGGGTCAAAAAGCTTAGTATCAGGGAAAATACGGGCAAGGTCACACATAGCGGCGGCAAGGGTTTCTTTAAGCGGAGCGGCGTTTGAATTTCTTCTGTAGCCGCGCTTATGAAGAGCATCACCTGAGGTATCTATCATTAAGGTTGCGGTATCCTTCATAATGGAAAATTTGATTTTATATTCGGGACCAGTCTCTTCAAACCAAGAGATATTATATTTTGTCTTTAGCCGCTCAACAATTGCCTTTTTAATAATAGATTGACAATCCGGTATACTGAAAAGAGCGGAGTTAATACTATATCCCGTAACGGGAAAGGCATCCTCCCTGCCTATAAATTCTTCCCAAGGAAGGCTTTTAACTCCTTCAAACAGCTCGGTAAAGGTGCTGGCGCGAAATTCACCCATATTTATTAAAATACGCTCACAAAAACGAGAATTTATATTAGCGCGAGCAAGCATATTAAAGTCACCTTCAAGGAGCACTCTACCGTTTTCGGCAGTAACGCTTTCAAAGCCCATTCGGCGAAATTCATCAGCAGCAATGCCCTCTATTCCAAGTAAACAGGGCGCAACCATTTTTATATTTGCCATTTATATTTACACTATCCTTATCTTTTTATGTCTTGTAATATGGCAGCCTATGTTCACTGCAACGGGGAGTCCCGCAATGTGGGTGGGTGCCGTTTCTATGTTCACCGCAAGAGCTGTGGTGGCTCCACCGAAGCCCTGTGGACCGATACCAAGCTCATTTATTTTTTCAAGAAGTTCATTTTCAAGCGCGGCGTAATACTCATCACTATTACGTACCGTAATATCGCGACACACTGCTTTTTTCGAAAGCAGTGCGCACTGTTCAAAATCGCCGCCAATACCAACACCCACAACGATGGGCGGACACGGATTATTCCCTGCCCTTTTGACACAGTCAAGTACGCTATCAACAACGCCTCTCCTACCATCAAAGGGAGTTAGCATATAGGTGCGACTCATATTCTCACTGCCAAAGCCCTTTGGGGCAACTATTATTTCCACCGCGTCACCCGAAACTATTTCCGTATGGATAACAGCGGGGGTATTATCACCTGTATTTTCTCTTTTTAAGGGGTCACCTACAACCGATTTTCTAAGCAGTCCTTCGCCATAGCCTTTGCTAACGCCTGCATTCACAGCCGAATAGAGGTCACCGCCCACAAAATGCACATCCTGCCCTATTTTCAAAAACACAACCGCCATACCCGTATCCTGACAAACGGGTATATCAAGCTCAGCGGCAACAGCATTGTTGCGGTCAATATCCTTTAAAATTTCTTTTGCAAGCGGCTGACTTTCCTTGCAGGCAGCACAGCGTACCGCCGACACAATATCATTCGGGAGAACCTTATTCGCATCAATACAAAGTTGCGCCACCGCATCGGTTATGCGGGAAACTTTTATTTCGTTCATTTTTATTATCCTTTTAAAAATAAACGGCAGACTTTGGTTCAAAGCATCCTCTTATAGAAAACCTAAGAGTTTTCTATAACTGAATTCTTCGGTGGTCTGCCGCGTCTTATTTATGTATATTAAAGCCCTTATTTCACACCCGCGCCGCGCTTTGTGCGCTTTACCTCGGGATTTTTGCGTTTTAGGTCCGAAAATTTTTCGTCACTCGTCTGTTTGAATTTACTCATCATATCCTCAAACGAGGTACACTCGCTCTTACGAGGAGTCCAGGTATATGAGCTATCTATTTTATTATCTGACTGACTGTTCTGGCGGCGTGGTGCTCGCTCGGGCTTTTTCTCATTTTCCATTGCACGCTTTATGCTAAGGCTTATTTTTCCGTTCTCACCGATGTTAAGAACCTTCATTTTAACGGTGTCGCCCTCTTTAACGTGCTCTCGGATGTCGCTTACATAGGTCAGCGCCACCTCAGAGATATGTACCATACCGGTCTTCCCCTCACCAATATCAACGAAAACTCCGAAATTGGTGATACCGGTTATTTTGCCTTCAATTAACTGTCCTACCTCAAGTTGCATAAGTGAAATGCTTCCTCCCTCGGGAAAAATGTATACCGCCGGTTAGTTGCCGGAAATATCTATATATACCTGTTCGTCGGCATAAACATAGCCAAGTCGTTCTCTTGCCGCTTTTTCAATAATCTTGGTATCATCGCCGCTGTCAAGCAGGTTCATAAGCTCATTTATCTGCATAGCCTTTTCATCACGCTGTGCCTGCAATGCTTTAAGACTGTTGCGGTCACTTATAAGCTCACGCCATAAGCCGCAAAGGGTAACCACCATATAGACACACACGCAAAGTACAAGTATACGAAGCACTATGCTTTTTCTTTGTCTTTTTGCCGCCATACGGTTTCACTCCTTTATTTTTCTTCTGTGTTAGTATACACCACTTTCCCACTATGTTTCAAGCCTTTTTTTAAGAAAAAAAGGATTTTTTTGAGGGGTTTTTCAAAAAATTTGATAATTTTAAGGAAAAAGTCGAAAATCAGACTGTAAAAACGGGAAAATACCGTTTTTACAGTACCGCATAATCGTAGCGCAAGGTTTAATATAAAGCTTAGTGCCACAACAAAAAAACGCGACAAGGTAAGGCGCAAAAACACCGCGCCCAGCACCATTCCGACGAGAACAAATCCGCGAAGTTCACCTGCCGTCGTTGCAAGCAAAAAACAAAATGTTACAAGGGCGCAAAAGACAAAAAATAGGATATCCTGAAAGAATATTGCGACTTTTCCAAACTCCTTTACCTTGCGGATACTTCTCAGAATATCAAAGACAAGGCAAAGCACGCCGCCAAGCGCACAGGACAAAAGAAATGTAACCGATTGGTCGGTAGCACTTATTTCCCACATCAGCGAAATAACCTCGAGAAAAATCCGCCGCTTTTTTCCTTATCGGTGGTATATACAAGGGCATAAATATTTCCGTCAAGAAGCATATCCCCCGTTTCGGTGTTGAAGCGTGTAATATGAAGCTGCTCGCCGCGAACACTCAAATGTCCGAGATGAGTATGGACCGACACCTCATTCTCATCAAAATTATCGACCCGTACAACGCCGCTTAAATTAAGCCTTTTTCGATTTTCCAATATAAGATTATGGGTTTTATCTATTATTTCACCCGCCATAAAAAATCACCCCATACCAATATATTGGTACAGGGCAAACTTTATTCAATTATTCTGTATAGCGCAGCGGCATCATCCTTACGGACAACCTCGCTAACCTGTGTAATTTCAAACCTTACAATACGTGTTCCAAAGGTTATTTCAACCGTATCGCCCACCTTAACATCGTAAGAGGCGCGGGCAACTTTACCGTTGACGGTTACTCTGCCTGCATCGCAAGCCTCATTTGCAACGGTGCGACGCTTTATAACGCGGGACACCTTTAAATATTTATCAAGACGCATATTAAAAACCTCAGTAAAAATATAAAGCCGCCCATCAAGGACGGCTTTAAATTATGCTTTACAAAACTTACTTTGCAACGGCATCCTTGAAAGCCTTACCGGCCTTAAATACAGGAGCCTTGGAAGCGGCGATTTTAACGGTCTCCTTAGTTCTGGGGTTGATACCGGTTCTTGCGGCACGCTCACGAACCTCAAAGGTGCCGAAGCCTACGAGCTGAATCTTGTCACCTTTAACCATTGCTTCTTCAACGGTTGCAATAAAAGCGGCGAGAGCCTTCTCAGCATCCTTTACCTGAATTCCTGCCTTACCGGCGATTGCAGCGACTAATTCTTTTTTGTTCATTTTTTTTACCTCCATTATTTTTCAGTATCGGTAACAAAAAACCCGATACATAAATGCGATTTACAAAATCGTACATATTAAATTTACCATATTCTTTTGAAAAAATCAATAAAATATATGCAAATTTTCCTTAAAAAGCTAAAAAAACGGCAAAATCACTTAAAAAAGTTATTGTTTTTAGTGAATAATATGCAACCTTTGAAGTATTTTACACACCTTCTCTCCCTTGGGGAAAGCCAAAATATCCTGTTCTTCTATGGCTTTGAGCACTATAAGGGCTACAAAATATACCACTACAGCAACTAAAACACCCACGATTGTGTATATTTTACCGTCACCAAGCAGTGCGCAAACACAGTATGCGCAAATACCGCAAAGCAACGCGGCTATACCGGGTTTTACTGCGCTTTGGATAAGGTTAGGCATTGTTTTTGTATACTTAACAAGGCAGATAAAGTTTGCCAACGCTATATAGACATAGCAACAAAGAGTGCCTATGGCGGAGCCTAAAATATTTATTTGGGGCGAGCCGACAAGTATAAAGTTTACAATAATTTTTATAACTGCGCCGACTGCAATATTTATAACGGGAACTATCTGTTTACCAACCGCCTGCAACATATTAGTCAGGGGCATTGCAAGTCCTGAAAACACCGCTGCAATACCGAACACTGTGAGCATAGGACCGCCAATTTGCACAGCCTCTTTTGTTCCGTAGACAAGGTTCATTATGGGGCCCCCGAGAAAGGCAAGACCAAGTCCTGCAGGCGCAACTATAAGACTTGTAAGTTTTATTATGCTGCTCATATTCCGCTTAACCTCAGGTATGTCACGATTGGTCCAAGAGGTAGCGAGCACAGGCAGTGCGCTGACACCCATTACAGAGGTAATACTCGGTATAAGGTTAAAGAGTGTAAATGCCTGTCCCCTAACACCGTAAAGGAAATTAGAAACATCAGAGGCGGCTTGTATATCACTGCCTATAAGTGTGCCGTACATTGTGCGAATAGCATCGGCATCATCGGCTATAAGTCCCTTTACCATTGTAACATCCACAAGTGATGCAACATTCTGTGCCAATGAGCCCAAGGCTATAGGAATAGCTATGGTAACAAGAACTTTAAGGGTTGCACCCCCTGAAATAGCCGAAGGTGATGCGGCATATTCCTCGCAAGAAACAAGTCCCTTATCCTTTTTGAACTTAATTACAAGATAGAGTGCACCCAGAGCCGTTCCAACGGTTATACCGAGCATTGCGCCTGCCGCAGCATAGGATGCGGTTTCGGGCGAAAGGTTACCCCTTATGGCAATAACAAGCCAGGCAAATCCAAGACCTAAAATAAGCTTACCCAGCGCCTCGATAATATTTGAAATGGCAGTGGGTGTCATATTGCGCATTCCCTCATAGTATCCGCGGTAAACCGACATTACGCAGCAAAATAAAATAGAGGGGGTAATCACAAAAATAGCAGGTAAAGTCCTTGTATCATCTGTTATTAGAAAGAACAAATAGGTCGCAACAACCATTATAGTAAAGCCTGCAAGGCCTGTAACCACAAAGGCCTTTCGTGATACTCGCAGAGTTTGTCTAACATCGTTGAATCTTCCCTTTGCAACATTTTCAGCAATCATTCGAGAAATGGCTATGGGCAGACCTGCCATTGCAAGGGAGTAAATTGGCAAAAACAAATCGTAAGCCGATGAAAAATAGCCAAAGCCTAAGGTTCCTATAAGTGAACTTAACGGTATTTTAAATACGGCTCCTATAACCTTTACAAGCATAGTGGCAATTACAAGTATTGCCGCACCGTATTCAAAGCTTTGATGCTTTCTTTTAATCTGTTCCATATTTACTCCTTAATAATGTCAATTACCTGAAGCACGGCTTCACAAAGGGATACGTTGCCGTTTGTATTCATCTCTTTATAGCTGTCTGCTGCCGATTCGCCTGCATCATCGGATATTTTACGAAGACAAGCAAAGGCAATGCCTGCGCTTTTACAAATATCGGCAATTGCCGCCGTTTCCATATCACAGGCAATTGCACCGAAATTGTCGCGAAGTGAATTTCTAAGTGCAGTATTGCTTACAAAGCAATCTCCCGTTGCAAGAGTTCCGCGCTTTATTCCCGGCAAAACTCTTTCAAAGAGGTCGCACAGGGCTTTATCGCCCTTTATAACAGGCTCCTGCCCCGGTTTTTGACAGGGAGCGTAGCCAAGACCGGTTAAATCAAAGTCGTGCTCTAAAAAGGCGTTGCCAAGAACGGTTTCGCCCCTTTTAACCCCCGATATACCACCTGAAAGTCCAAAATTTAAAATTGCCTCGCAACCACTCATTATAAGTGCGGCTGCGCCCGCAGCGGCATTTGCCTTTCCTATACCGCAATTAAGAGCGCACACGGTTAAATCCCCAACAATATATGTATGCCCGTTTTTTCCAAGCACAGGGGTGCTGACAGGGGAATACTTTTCTATTGCCTTTAAAAAGGGAGCGTATTCATCATTGTCGGCGATAATAACGCCAATTTTTTTATACATACTCATTTTGTTCACTCCGAATAAAAGCGGCATTTTATGCCGCTTTTAAATTATTCCTCGATAATCAGTTTTTCACCGCACAAATTGCAGAAAACGGAATTTTTTTCAATATATTGACCGCACTTTGGGCAGATGCGCTTGTTGCGTAATTCGGCAAGGTTAGTTTTTGCCTCGTCAATCTCCTTTAACATTTCATCTATAACCGAAATAATACCTGCAATTTCTTCATTTTGGGTATCTTTAAGTTCCTTATAGCAGGCCTTACCGAGCTTTGCATAAGCCTTTTCTATTTTAGCCTCCATTGAAGCGATATCAAAACGCTGTTTGGAAGCCGAAACAGCCTCACCCGTTTTTTTACAGGCAACATCAAAAACTTCCTTTGCTTTATCTATTGCGTTATCAAAAAAATCGCTCATATTCTTATTCTCCTTTATTATTTTATTGTATTTTACCACATTATTATTGTTTTTTCAAGCCAATAAACTCGCGTATAAGAGAGTTTTGAGGAACGGCGGCTTCAGGCACGCTGATAAATTGTTTTACCGCCCTTGCGGTCCTCATAAAATAATCATAATTTTCGCAATCGGGCGTTACCGACTCGGCCATATTTAAAAACCTCTCACGGTAGACACCCACCTCGTAGGCATGGAGCGTAGCAATGATAATATCAGCAGCGGGTTTATAGGCATAAAGGTATTTTTCCTCCGCCTGAACAACTCCTGTCCAAAGATGGAGGGTACGCTTTATAGTGGAGTTTCGAAAAATTTCATCGCGCAAGGCTCTGCGAATAAGTCGCACCTGTCGGCTGGACAAAAGCCTTTCGCCTTCGTTATTACAGATACCTTCGCTAACGCTGATATATATTTTCAAAATACTGTTTTTTCCTATATGCTCGGTGACCTTGGGATTAAGGGCGTGAAGCCCCTCAACAATGGCAATTCCGCCGTCGGTTATATCAACAATATTGGTTTTCTCACTTCGTGCACTTACCGAGAAATCGAACACAGGGGTACAGGTTTTGCCTGTGTTTATCAGCTCGCAAAGGCACTTCTCAAGCACCGGCAAGTCAAGAGCGTTTACGCTTTCGGTATCTCTTCTGCCGTCCGGTAAAAGCGGTGAATCGGCAGCACTTAAATAAAAATCATCAAGAGAAACAACCGTACTGCGCTTGCCTAATTTTTCAAGGGCTGAGCAAAGCAGGTGAGCAGTGGTTGTCTTCCCGCTTCCCGAAGGTCCTGCAAGCAGTACTATTTTCACTTTATCGCCCTGCGCGATTTTTGCAGCAGTACTGTTTATTATATCAACATATTTTTGCTCCTCATCGGCAATAAAATCCGCAAGGGAGCTTGTTACAAGGCTATTTATCTCTAACAGAGTATTTTTCATAAAATTCAGTAATTCCTTCTTTACGGTTTATCAGCTCGTTAAAACGGGAGGTATACTCATAAGGATATTTAAAATTGAAAATACGGGAAATGGTACCGCATACAGGGCTTTTAAGCTTTGTAACGGCGGAGGCTCCGCACGCAAGTATTGTATGCGTTTCGTCCATTATGTATACATTATAAAGGCACTCGGCGCCCTTTAGTGCATACCCCACATTTTCAAGATTACCAACCGTTTTACTCTGCCGATACATATAATATGGCAGAATACCTGCTTTTGTTAATGCGCTATGGGCATACTCAACCATTTCAGCGGCATTTCTACCCTGCCTTACATCGTGCTGAACACCGCTTGTGCTTAAAGCGGATGCTCGTTTCATTGCAAGGGCGTGCACCGTAATGCTTTCGGGAGCAAGATAAATCAGCTCGTCCACAGTATTTTTAAAGCTTTGAAGCGTATCTCCCGGAAGCCCTGCAATAATATCCATATTGATATTATCAAAACCAATTTCCCTGGCAAGGCTATATGCCTGTTTTGTCTGCTGTGCAGTATGGCGGCGACCTATATTTTCAAGCACGCTATCGTTCATAGTCTGAGGGTTTATACTTATTCTTGTGACCGAATGTTTTTTTAGAACCTTTAATTTATCGGCACACACGGTGTCAGGTCTGCCCGCCTCAACAGTAAATTCCAGTACCTCGCTTAAATCAAAGCTGTTTTCTATTGCGGTTAGGACCGTATCAAGCTGTGCGGCAGTTATACTTGTGGGTGTGCCGCCGCCCATATATATCGTTTTTAGCCGCAATCCACACTGTCTTGCTTTAACGGCGGTATGCTCAATTTCCTTGCACAGCAGCGAAACATACTCAGGTACGAGCTTTCCTGCTTTATCAATAGAATGAGAAACAAAGGAACAATAGGCGCACCGTGTGGGACAAAAGGGTATTGAAATATAAAGGCTAAACCAGTCACCCCTTGATTTTTCAATAATGGTATGCTCACTCACAAAGGTTTCACGGCAAAGGGAAATTTTATTGCGCTCGACAAAAAGCTGATTTTTAAAATAGTCCTCGGTAGCCTCAACCCCGTCTTTTCGGGCTAATGAGGCATAAAGCTTTGCGGGCCGAACACCTGTTAAAAGCCCCCAATCGGGTTTGTAGTCGGTAAGGTCTACAAAGCATTTAAAAAGGCATTGCGCAAGGGTAAGCTCACAAAGCTTATCGTCGGCATTTTTCGGCAAGCAAGCATCTTTCGTTTGTGTTTTTCCCTGCATATAAAGCTGTGCCGTACAAACCTTTTTATCCTCGGTTTTTTCAAGACGCGTAACGGCAGTAAACTCAGTAATTTCGAGCGTGTTTATAATATTTATTTTTTCAAAGGGCGCAAATATTCTGCATAGTTTTTCGGTCTCGTAGCAAAAACTATGACCGATGTTACATAAATTCATATGGAAACTCCGTTTAAATATGGGTTAGAAAGCCGCTCACTCGAAAGGGTTGTTTTAGGCCCGTGGCCCGGATAGAGGGTATAGTCCCCCGACAGATTTGCAAGATATTTTAGGGATGCCCTTAATGTAGCAGTATCGCCTGCGGGGAAATCTGTTCTGCCGATACTGTCCATAAATAATGTGTCACCCGTAAATATGACATCGCCTATTTTATAACAGCAACTGCCCGAAGAATGACCCGGTGTATGAAGTGGGGTCACTCTGATATCGCCAACGGTGAACTCCTCCATATGAGCAAGCTTTACATCTGCACTAAATGGCTCGCAGGCATCATCAAAATATGAGGCAAGACTGAACACGGGATTTGAAAGCGCATAATCATCGTTTTCGTTTATGTATATCGGCGCACCGCAAGCCCTTCTTATCTCGGGTGCCGCCTTTATATGGTCAAAATGGCAATGGGTCAGAAGTATTGCCATATTTTTTTGTGAGTTTAGGCTCACAAACGCCTGCACAGCATCGGTATACTCATACGGGTCAATTATTATTGCACCCATGTCAGAGGATATCATATAACAGTTAGAATATGTTGTTTCAACGGATATGTTCATTGTTTTTTCTCCCAGATATCGGTATCAAGGGTAATTGTAACGGGGCCCTCACCCACCATTGAAACCTGCATTTCGGCTCCAAACTCACCTGTTTGTACCTTTTTTACGCCGTTTTTCATCAGTTCTTCACAGAAAAGGCGGTAAAGGCGGTCGGCCATTACGGGCTCCATAGCCCCTGTAAAGGAGGGGCGATTGCCTTTTTTGGTATCGGCGCACAGGGTGAAGTTAGATACAACAAGGGCACCGCCCTCAACCTGTAAAAGTGATAGGTTCATTTTATCGTTTTCGTCGGTAAATATTCTTAAATTTGCCGTCTTTCCCGCAAGAAGCCTCGCCTGCGCCTCGCTGTCATTTTCACCGACACCAAGCAATATTAAAAAGCCCTTTCCTATTTCACCTGTAATTTTTCCCTCCGCCGTTACCTTGGCACAGGATACACGCTGAATTATTGCTTTCATACTTATTACCCTTTTCTTTGCACACATTTAATGTAGCGCAAACGCGCCAACCCTTATAAGCAGTAATTATTACTGGCTCATTCGCTCAACGCTGAATACGCCGTGGATTTTTTCAAGACGAGATATGATATTTTTTAAATGCTCAACACTTTCGGCGCTTACGGTTATATTTACAATACAGTTTCCGTTTTTAATCTGCCGCGCGTTTATGGCGTGAAGCGGTACTCGCAGGTTTAAAATAACTGTAGTAACATCAACAACAAAGCCCTCACGGTCTACGCCCATTATCTGAAGAGCCGAAGTAAAACTAAATTTGCGGTTATCAGCCCAATGGGCATTAATCCAACGCTCAGGCTCGGGCGCGCAAGACAGGTCATGGGGTACATTGTTGCAATCGCGTTTATGGATTGAAACGCCGTGGCCGCGTGTGATAAAGCCTATTATCTCATCACCAGGCAGAGGTGTGCAGCATTTTGAAAATTTTATAAGGCAGTTATCTATACCTTCAACAATAACACCGTCGGAGGATTTTGAGGAATGGGGTTTTACAACATCCTCTATCTCTACAGGCTTTGAAGTTTTTACAAGCTTATTGTAATCCTCCTTTATACGGGGCATTATTTTAGAAAGGAGAATTCCTCCGTAACCTATAGCAGCATAGAAATCGTCAACCGTGTTAATGTGCTGTTTTTTTGCAATAGACTCCACAAACTCGGCAAGCTCGGCCTCATTTAAAGCTATGCCGCTTCTTTTGAGCTCGCGTTCGAACTCTGTTTTACCTGTAACAATATTCTCGGCTCTGCGTTCCTTTTTAAACCAGCTTCGAATTTTGGATTTTGCCTGACTCGTAACGGCTATATTCATCCAGTCGCGGCTGGGTCCGTGACCCGCTTGATTAGTAGTGAGTATATCTATTATTTCACCAGTTTGTATAACGTGGTTTATTGGAACTATCTTACCGTCGACCTTAGCTCCTATCATACGGATACCCACAGCTGAGTGAATGGCAAAGGCAAAGTCTACCACTGTTGAGCCAACAGGCAGGTTTATAACATCGCCCTTGGGAGTAACTGCAAATACATCCTCAGGAGCAAGATCAACCTTTATGGTCTGCAAAAGTTCGGTACCGTCCTCGGTCTCACGCTGACTTTCAAGAATCTGCCTTATCCAAGCAAGGCGGTCCTCCATTTTTTTATCGTTTTCCTTTACGCCCTCCTTATATTTCCAGTGGGCGGCTATACCGAACTCAGCAGTGTGATGCATATCCCAGGTGCGTATCTGTATCTCAAAGGGCACACCCTCTCTGCTGATGACGGTGGTGTGAAGTGACTGATACATATTGGGCTTAGGGGTAGATATATAGTCCTTAAAACGGTTGGGTATAGGACGGAACATATCGTGCATAATACCGAGAATATTATAACAATCATTGACGGTATCGGTTATAATACGAATTGCGTAAATATCATAAATTTCCTCGAAATCTCTGCCTTGAACAAACATTTTGCGGTAGATACCGTTTATAGATTTAACTCGGCTTTGAAAAGATGCGCTCACCCCAGGCAGACTTTCTTTTAGCCTTGCTTCAACACGGGCACGGATATCGCTTAAAATCTGCTCACGCTGGTGCTTTTGAGTATCCAGTAGTTTTTCTATCTCCTCGTAGGCTATGGGGTCAAGATGAGCAATAGCCCTATCCTCAAGTTCCTCCTTAACGCCACGAATACCGAGTCTGTGAGCAATCGGGGCATAGACCTCCAATGTTTCAAGGGATTTATCGCGCTGCTTTTGGGGAGCAACGGCATCAATAGTTCGCATATTGTGGAGCCTGTCGGCAAGCTTTATAACGATAACGCGGATATCCTTACCCATTGCAACCAGCATTTTGCGAAGGCTTTCTGCCTGTTGCTGCTCCTTAGTGCTGAAAGAAAGACGGCCTATTTTGGTAACGCCGTCAACCAACAAAGCAACATCGGCGCCGAAATCGCGGCGTATTTGCTCAAGGCTCACCTGTGTATCCTCAACTACGTCATGTAAAAGCGCGGCGGCTATGGATTGGCTGTCCATACCAAGAGAAATAATAATCTCCGCAACATTAAACGGGTGGTAGCAATAGGGCTCGCTTGACTCTCTGCATTGTCCCTCATGAGCAGTTACACAAAGCTCAAAGGCGCGGCGGACGAGCTCATAATCATACGCGTCGGAAAGGCTTTCATTTGCGCGCATTTGCTCCTCTATGCGCTTATAATACTGTTCAAATTCTGCTAACATTACTTCTCCCCTGCCTTTCTTAAAAGTTGTGATTTTGATAAATCGGTTTTTGGGGCTCCTTGTACGGTGCCGACGGTCAGTATACCGTTTTGTAGCGTTTTATCGACAATACCCAGCTCACAAAGAGCATCTATAGCAGTCTGGGTTTTAAAGTGCCCAAGCGTAGGATAAAGACTCTGACGGAGTTTTTCAACACTTACCCTGCCCTTACTAAGGCTTCGATAAACGCTTATGACCTCATCCCTCGTAGGATTTATAAGTGAATAATCGGAGTTTATGTTTTTGTGAAGGTCATCATAAAGGGTAGCGGCGGCAAAATAGGTCTCGTCATCAAAGCCCGCCTTTCTTATTCCCTTTATCTGCACCGATAAGCTTTCCTCATTGTTATATATATTCACATCCAGCGTTACCGCGAGGTCAAGGTTGTCCCCGATTTCGAAGGGAAAACGCTCAGGACCTACTCCAAACATAAGTGCCTGAAAGGAGGAATTATCCTTAGAAAAAAGAAGCCTTAAATGCTTTCCCGAAGCAAGTGCGGTAATTCTTTCAAGCTTAACACAGAATATACCAAACACAGGCTGAGGATTTCCCATACCAAAAGGCTCTAATTCGCTTACCGATTGCGCCATTTCTATACACAGTGCGGTAGGATTAAGATGACAGTCAAGGTTAAGTATCGGCACAGCCGCCTTTTGAGAGCGGGCATATTCGTTCACACATTCTCTGAATGCGTCGATATTTTCGGTTTTAAGTGTAACTCCTGCAGCAAGCTCATGTCCGCCGAAGCGTTCGGTAAGGTGTTCGGCACCGCTTATGGCAGCAAAAAGCGAGAAGCCTTTAAAACTACGTCCTGAGCCCGAGGCAGTATCACCGTCAATACTGAGCACTATTGCCGGTTTGCCGTAATGCTCACTTATTTTCCCTGCAACAATGCCCACTATACCGTGATGCCAATTTTCACCTGCACTGACAATTACCCTATCATAATTGTATCCGTTTTCCTCAATATCCTTAATTGCCTGTGCAAAAATTTGCCGTTCGTTCTCCTGACGGGAGGTATTTTCATCGTCAAGCTCACCCGCAACGATGAGTGCTGTTTTTATATCGTCGGTGAGCAGAAGCTCAACCGCGCGAGATGCCTTCCCCATTCTTCCCGCGGCATTTATACGCGGAACGATGCTAAAGGCTATACGCCCAGACGTAACAGCATCCCTTGCGACGCCTGAAATCTGAAGCAATGCACTAACGCCCTTTCTAAGTCGCGCACTCCTTTTAATTATATGCAAAGCCGTTTTTACTATACTGCGGTTTTCACCTACAAGGGGCATAATATCGCCCACAGTACCTATTCCTACAAGGTCGGCATAATATGGCAGCAGCTCCTCCGCAGGCTTTTGCTCAAGAGCGCACACAAGCTTAAAGGCAACTGCAACACCACAAATATCCTTAAAGGAAGATGGACAATCTTCCCTATGGGGGTTAACTACTGCTGCTGCATCGGGCAGAGCACCCTGAGGAATATGGTGGTCGGTCACAACCACCTTCATTCCAAGCTCATTTGCGCAAGCTATTTCCTGTGCTGCGGCGATGCCGTTATCTACGGTGACAATCAAATCAACGCCTTTAGCGTGGAGCTGTTTTACCGATTCAATATGCATACCGTAGCCCTCGGTAAAGCGATCGGGGATATAATAAATAGCTCTGGCACCGCGGCCGATAAAATAATCCATTAAAAGGGCTGTCGCAGTAACGCCATCACAGTCATAATCGCCATAAACGGCAATAAGCTCCCCCGCGGCTATTGACTCATTTATAATCGCGGCTGCCTTCTCAATATCAGCAAGCTCGCGGTAGTCACAAAGCAAGGGCTCATCGGATAAAAATTGTTCTAGAGAAGCGGCATCGTTATACCCTCTGGCACAGGCAACAAGAGCAGTAAAGGCATCAATATCGCATTCCTCGCTCAGGGTTATTGCCAACGCCTTATCAAAAGGTGCTGTTACCCATTTTTTCATCGCCATATATGCCACCTCACAAAATATAATAATACATAATAATTATAACACTAAATGTATATATTTGCAAGAAAAAAGAGAACACCTGCCCTCTTATGAGGGCAGGTGTTTAAAATTGTAGGATGAATTAAACTATACGCACGCGAATAACGTCGTCAAGGTTTTTGATAACCTCAGCAATGGCATCGAAATCAGCATCTCCGATATCAAGCATTGTGTAGGCATTATCACCCTTGGATTTGTTAAGCAGGTTTTCAATATTTACATTGTACTTACCTATTTCGCTTGTAATAGCACTTAAGATGTTAGGAACGTTCTTGTGCATTACGCAGATGCGCTTAACGCCGCTTCGGGGCATTGTAATCTCAGGCATATTAACGCTGTTTACAATGTTACCGTTTTCAATATAGTCAATAAGTTGATCAGCTGCCATTTTAGCACAGTTATCCTCCGACTCGGGGGTAGATGCGCCAAGGTGAGGAATGCAAATAACACCGTCAACACCTATCATTTCATCGGTGGGGAAATCGGTTACATATGCCGCAACCTTACCGTTTTCAAGAGCGGCTATCATATCGTCACTGGCAACAAGGTCGGCACGGGCGAAGTTAAGTATACGAACGCCGTCCTTCATAGCAGCTATAGCATCATTATTGATAAAGCCCTTGGTATTGGGGGTAAGGGGAACATGAATAGTAATATAATCGCAGTTCTCATAAATCTCCTGGAGGCTGTCAACATGGATTGCATTGTGTGTAATGCTCCAAGCAGCTTTAACCGAAAGGTAAGGGTCATAACCGTAAACCTTCATGCCAAGAGCATTAGCAGTGTTAGCAACAAGAGCTCCGATAGCACCAAGGCCTATAACGCCCAGCTTTTTGCCGCGGATTTCGGGGCCTACAAAAGCACCTTTTCCCTTTTCAACCATTTTACCAACCTCTGCGCCGTTGCCCTTTAAGGTCTTAGCCCATTCAATTGCAGGGATAACGCGGCGGGAGCAGATAAGAAGTCCGCCGATAACAAGCTCCTTAACAGCGTTTGCATTCGCGCCGGGAGTATTGAATACTACAATACCCTCTGCCGAGCAGCGGTCAATAGGAATGTTATTAGTACCTGCACCTGCACGGGCAATAGCCTTTAAGGTTTCAGGAAACTGGGTATCGTGAAGAGCGGCGGAACGAACAATCGCACCGTCGGGTGCCTCGATATCATCACCGATAGCGTATTTGGTCTTATCAAAAGCATCAAGACCTGTTGGAGAAATTTTATTATAAGTGAGTATATTATACATATCTATCAACCGTTTTCCTTTTCAAATTTTGCCATAAATTCTACAAGCTTTTCAACACCCTCAATGGGCATAGCATTGTATATAGATGCGCGCATACCGCCTACGGAGCGGTGCCCCTTAAGGTTTACAAAGCCCGCTTTTTTAGCCTCGGCTACGAACTTGGCATCAAGCTCATCGTTACCGGTAACAAAGGGAACATTCATTAAGGAACGATCCTCCTTTTCAACGGTGCCCTTGAACATTTTGCTGCTGTCAAGAAAATCATAAAGAATAGCAGCCTTCTTTTCGTTCATTGCCTTCATAGCCTCAAGACCGCCAAGCTTTTTTATCCATTTAAGCACAAGCCCTGCAACATAGATAGTATAGCAAGGAGGTGTGTTAAACATAGAATCGTTTTCAGCATGGGTCTTGTAGTCGAACATTGTAGGAGTTATCTCCTGAGCATTACCGATAAGGTCCTCACGGATAATAACAATAGTAAGACCTGCAGGAGCAACGTTCTTCTGAGCACCTGCATAAAGAATACCAAACTTGCTTACATCAATGGGCTCGGACAGAATGCAGCTTGAAATATCGGCAACCAGCGGAACATCACCTGTATCGGGAAGCTGGGTGAAGCGGGTACCGTAAATAGTATTGTTCATACAGATGTGGAAATAATCCGCATCGGGAGTGAAGTCTGCCTTATTGAGTTTCGGAATATAAGAGTAGGTCTTATCCGCAGAGGAGGCGATAACCTTAGCCTCACCGTAACGAGCAGCCTCCTTATAAGCCTTATTAGCCCACTGACCCGTAACAACAAAGTCAGCCTTTTTGCTCTTATTTAAAAGATTAAGCGGAATCATTGCGAACTGAGAGGACGCACCGCCCTGAAGAAAGAGAACCTTGTAGTTATCGGGTATGTTCATTACCTCGCGTAAATCCGCCTCGGTCTCCTTAATAATTGCATCGTACTCCTTGGAGCGGTGGGACATCTCCATTACCGACTGACCCGAAGTACCATACTCACACATCTCGTTTGCACAGGTCTCAAGAACCTCTAAGGGTAAGCAGGAAGGACCGGCGCTGAAATTATAAACTCTTGCCATAGTGATTTATCCCCTATCTAAAAATTTTTACTTTATTATATTAAAACAGCTTCATAAAGTCAATAGGATTGTTAAAACATTGTCAATGTTTTTTTGAAAAACTTTTGTTTGCAAAGAAAGTTTGTTAATTTTTTGACAATTACAAACAAATAAACGGCGGAGCTTTATGGATGTAAACCTTAACGCTCCGCTGTTTTTCTCAGTAGGTAAAACCGTGAAATTTTTAGTTTCTTTCTTTTGCAGCATTAAGCTTGGTTTGGCGACGGTCCTTGATATGATCGGGTATGGGACGAATCTCCCCTGCGGCGGCAAGCGCCCAACGGGTAAGAAGAGGGCCTATAAGCTCATATATAAGAACTGCAAACAGGGTAATATTTCGGATAAGATTGCCCTGAGTGCCTAATTGCATCGCAGTAGTGCACATACCGAGCGCAACGCCTGCCTGAGGCAGCAGTGTGATACCCAGATACTTGCATATTTCGGGCGTACACCCTGAAATCTTTGCGCTATAAAGCGCACCGAGATACTTTCCTGCAGAACGGGTAATTATATATGCTACACCAATTATAATAATGGAAATACTTGTGAATACACCAAGCTGTAACTCTGCGCCGCTTATAACAAAAAAGAGCGCGAAAAGCGGTGAGGTCCACTTATCGCAAGCCGCCATAAGGTCGTGAGAAAGCGGACAGATATTGCAGAACACGGTACCAAGCATCATACAAACAAGAAGTGATGAAAATTGGATATGCACAGGACCTATATGGAAATTCATCATAGAAAGAGATGCGGTAATAAACACCGCGCCTATGGTTAAATTAAGGCGGTTTGTGTTGGAGTTAAAGAGCTTTTCAAGCTGTGTAAGCACCCAGCCCATAATTGCGCCCAGTATTAGAGAACAAACTATTTCTATTATCGGATTTATGATTATAGATATAAGGTCGACATGGCCGCTTACAAGGGTTTTTGCAACACCGAAGGATACGGCGAAAACTACAAGTCCTACGGCATCGTCAAGGGCAACAATCGGCAAAAGGAGTTTAGTTAGGGGACCGTGTGCCTTGTACTGTCTTACTACCATAAGGGTAGCGGCAGGTGCAGTCGCAGTGGCTATGGCACCTAAGGTTATAACCTGAGCAAGGGTAAATTTGTCGGGCATGGCAAGATGTATAAGATATAGCCCCGCATCGACAAATATAGTTGCGGTAAGCGCCTGCAAAACACCTATATTAAATGCCTGCTTGCCTGTCTTTTTAAGGTCACTTATTCTGAATTCATTTCCTATTGAGAAGGCGATGAAACCAAGCGCCACCTCGCTGACAAGGGAAAGGTTTGAAACCGAATGGACCGTAGGAAAGCCGATACCATCAATCCCCATTGCGCCCACGCAGTAGGGACCGATTAGCACACCCGCAATAAGATATGCCGTAACCGACGGCAGCTTTAAGGGTTTAAAAAGTCTGGTCATAAGAAGCCCGGCAAGCAGGGCAATTGATACGGATAAAAGGGTACTCATCTTAGAATTCGCTTCCTTCATAAAATTACTTATAGAGTATAGCACTTTGCATTTTAAAAAACAAGACCTTAAAGGGGAGAAAATATTTTAAATTATCAGCTCTTTTTTGGTGATTATTAAAGCAATCCCTCAATGGCGGTTGCTTTTTTTGCTGTATTTTGATAGAATTGTTTTAAGGAGCTGATTTGGGTGAAAAACACAACGCTTTGTTATATACAAAATGACCGTTCGCAAACACTGCTTTTACACCGCATAAAAAAGCAAAACGATTTAAACAAGGATAAGTGGATAGGCGTTGGCGGAAAGTTTGAGGATAAGGAAAGTCCCGAGGAATGCCTTTTAAGAGAGGTTAAGGAGGAAACGGGGCTGACGCTGACACAGTATCGCTACCGCGGCATCGTTACCTTTGTTTCGGATAAGTGGGAAACCGAATATATGCACCTGTTCACAGGCCACGAATTTACAGGCGAAGTTATACCGTGTAATGAGGGCATTCTTGAATGGGTAGACAATGATAGGATTGACAGTCTTCCCACCTGGGAGGGGGACCGCATATTTTTAAGGCTGATAAAAGAAGATTCTCCCTTTTTCTCGCTTAAACTTGTATATAAAGGTGAAAAACTTATATGCGCTGTGCTCAACGGCGAAAGGATATAATTAAACGGCAGGAAAAATCCTGCCGTTTAATATTTTAAACAACCTTATAGCCTGCATCCTCGACGGTTTTTTTAATCAGCGCATCGTCGGCATCAAAATTTAGCGTTAATTGGGCGGTGCCTTTTTTATGGCTGGTAACCGCCTTCTCAACGAAGGGCAGAGCCTCTAAAAGCTGTTTTACCCTTGCCTCGCAATGGGGACACATCATACCTTGAATTTTTACGGTCTTTTGCATCTTTTTTTGCTCCTTTTTTACAGATTTTTCTTTAAAGGAATTAAGTCTTAACGCGTTGGTCACAACGCAAAAGCTTGATAAACTCATAGCAGCGGCGGCAAGCATTGGATTAAGTGTTATACCTACAAATATGAGCGCGCCTGCCGCAACGGGAATTCCTATACAGTTATAGAAAAACGCCCAAAATAGGTTTTGATATATATTTTTAAGCACCGCACGGCTCAAGGCTATTGCGGTGGGTACGCCCGAAAGCGAGCTGTTTGCAAGCACGACATCCGCGGCATCAATAGCAATATCGGTACCTGCGCCAATAGCAATTCCAATATCGGCGCGGGTAAGAGCGGGGGCATCGTTAATGCCGTCACCCACCATTGCTACCATTCCCTTTTCCTTGTACTCGCGTACCACACGCTCCTTATCAAGCGGCATAACATCGGCTATGATTTCATCAATGCCTGCGCTTTTACCTATTGCCTCAGCGGTACGCGCATTATCTCCCGTAAGCATTACAACGCGAATGCCCATATCTTTAAGCGCCGCAATTGCGGCGGGGCTTTCTGCCTTCAAGGTATCAGCAACGCAGATTATTCCGAGCACCGTTTCGCCTTTACAAAAATACACAGGCGTGTTACCCTCACCGCTTAAAAGGTCACCCTTTTTATGAAGTTGCTCAGGTATTTGCGTTTTGGTTGATATAAAGCCATAATTGCCGCCGCAAACCATTGCGCCCGAAAGCACGGCGGTAAGACCGTTACCCGGCACAGCGGCAAAATCGGTTGTTTGATATATTTGTATATCCTTATCGGAGCAATAATCCACAACCGCTTTAGCAAGCGGGTGTTCACTTTGCAATTCGAGAGAATACGCGTAGCTTAAAAGCTGTGCCTCGCTAATATTTTGCGCAGGAATAATATCCGTAACCGCTGGCGTTCCCTTAGTTACGGTGCCCGTTTTGTCAAGAAGAACGGTTTTGACCTTACCCGTAAGTTCAAGGCTTGTTGCCGTTTTAAAAAGTATTCCTCTCTTTGCGCCGACACCGCTACCTACCATAATGGCAACAGGCGTAGCAAGTCCTAACGCGCAAGGACAGCTAATTACAAGCACAGAAATTGCGCGGGCAACACTGTAGCCAACAGTCTGTCCTAAAATCATCCATATTATAAAGGTTATCGCAGCAATACAAATTACCACAGGAACAAACACGCCTGAGACCTTATCTGCCGCCTTGGCTATCGGGGCTTTGGTTGCGGCGGCATCACTCACCATCCGGATAATTTCCGAAAGGCTGGTATTTTCTCCTACTTTAAGTGCCCTACAGGTTAAAAATCCTGATTGATTAACCGTAGCAGCCCACACCGTACTGCCTTCGTTTTTTTCGGCAGGAATGCTTTCCCCTGTGAGTGCAGACTCGTCCACCGTGCCTGAGCCCGAAAGCACTTCGCCGTCAACGGGAATTGCCTCACCGGGACGCACAACGAATATATCCCCTACCTTAACCTGCTCTACAGGAACGGTTTTTTCTTTGCCCCCAACTAAAATTGTTGCGGTTTTAGGGCTAAGGTCCATAAGGTGCTTAATAGCATCTGTAGTCTTACCTTTCGCCTTAGCTTCAAGCATTTTACCTATAGTTATAAGGGTTACAATCATGGCAGCAGATTCGAAATATAGTTCATGTGCCAGATGTGCCTGAGTCACATTGTCAACAGCCGTCATTGCAAAAACTATATACGTGCTGTAGATAAATGCGGCTGCAGAGCCCAACGCCACCAATGTATCCATATTGGGGTTTTTTCGTACAAGTCCCTTAAAGCCGTTAACAAAAAAATGTCCGTTGATTATCATTATCGCGGCACTAAGTAAAAGCTGAACGAGGGACAAGGCAATGTAATTTCGGTTTAAAAACCGAGGCAGAGGCGCATCCCACATACTGTGACCCATTGAGATATACATAAGAACAAAGAGCAGTATAATCGATGATATTAACCTTATACTTATACTTTTTATCTTTTTGCTTTGTTGCCCACTTACCCTGTATGATTGGTCACCCGCAAGGTATGCACCATATCCCGCTTTGACAACGGCGGCAACAATAGTATCTGCGCTGGCACTGCCTTCTACATTCATCGAATTGGTTAGTAGGTTTACCTGACACTGTGTTACGCCACTCACGACAGACACAGCCTTTTCCACCTTTGCGCTACAGGCGGCACAGCTCATACCGGTAACATTAAATTTCATCATATTTAAAAGAAAACTCCCTTAACAACTTAGGCATCCGCATTAGAAATTATTTGAAATATATTTATATTATATCACTATAGGCTTAAAAAGCAAGAAAAACGCTCTTTCGGGTGCGCGCCATAGTGAAAATTTGGTTTTTCGGGTAAATTTGCCCCAAATCTTGCTGAAAAGCCTTATAATACGACAGTATTACTGCGTTTTTCATCTTCGCTTTGAAAACAAATTTATCCCTACAAAACTGCAACGCACCCAAAAACGGATGATTTTTTTGTAAGAAAAGGCAAAAAGCCGCGGTAACGCTGACGCGTACCGTGGCTTTTTAACGCATTATTACGGAAAAAGCGCCGTTTTTGGGCAATTTCTCACTATGGCGCACACCCGTTAGGAGCGTTTTTCTTTATTTTTTAGTAATTAAAACTCGGGAATCTCAATTTCTACTTCGTGACCGAGCTTGCTTGAACGATTGATACCGTCAAGTATAGCCTGATTGTAGATAATTTCACTTGTAGGAACAGGTGACTTACCGCCTGTATGAATGGCGTCAAGGAAGGAACGAATCTTCTTGTGCCACAGGTCGGGAGCATCGGGATCTGCTTTAATAAGCGGAATCTCGGTCATAACGGGCTTCCCTGCAAGATCGTGGTAAACCTTGAGAGGTCTGCTAAAGGAGCCGTTCCAGCATTCGGTAGAAGGAACACGAAGTGAACCCTTGGTACCCATTATAATGGTATCACCAGGGCTGTCAAGATGCATATACCAAGCAATACGGAAGTCAATAATTATGCCGCCCTCAAGACGAATATAAGCGGAAGCGAAATCGTCAACTCCGAACAGCTTTGCAGCACGCTCAGCAGTCTCAGGATCCTCGTTCGCATAGGATTCAACCTTCTTACCGAAGAGACCTGTAGAAGTACCTGTAACGGTAAGGGGCTTCGGATAGCCGATAGCGTTAAGAACAAGGTCAAGAGAATAACAACCGATATCACCAAGTGCGCCCAATCCCGCTTTATCCTCTTCGATAAAGGTGGTGGACCAACCTACAGGAATACCGTGACGACGACCGCCGCCTGTCTGAATGTAATAGATGTCACCAAGCTCACCTGACTGAACTACTTTCTTTATCATCTGCATATTAAGGTCAAAACGGGGCTGGAAGCCAACGGAAACTATTTTACCACTCTTCTTTTCTGCCTTACAGATCTCAATAGCCTCGTCCAAAGTAACTGTCATAGGCTTTTCAAGAAGAACATGAAGGCCCTTTTCCAGTGCATAGATTGTACACTCAGCATGGGTGCAGTTATATGTACATACGCTTACTGCATCAAGCTCAACGGTATCAAGCATCTCTTTGTAATCGACGAAGTCAAGAGCATTTTCAAGTTCAAAATTATCGAAAAATTTTCTTGCTTTGCCGGGAATAAGGTCTGCGCCTGCAACAATCTCAACATCGGGTTGTTTGAGATATGTTCTAACGTGTGCTTTTGCTATACCGCCTGTACCGATAATACCAATACGCAGTTTCTTTTCGTTTGCCATAATTTTCTCCCCCTGTTTTAAGGAAATTTTGTGTTTTTTACCTATATATAGGCTTATTTTTATTTTAAAGTATATATGTAAAAATGTCAACCCAAAAAAACTAAAAATAATATAACATTTTAATACTTTTTGTGATATACCCTTATCTAAGGTAAATTGCTTCGTCTTCCTTCATAAGAGTTAGGCGGGTTTGTTTATTTACCTGTTGATTAAAATTATCAAAGCATAAACAGCTATAGTGATACAAAAGGTGCTCTACATTTGCAGAGCACCCTTTTATGTTTTTTATTTGGCATAATCGGATACGCGGTTTTCGCGTATAAGATTTACCTTAATCTGGCCCGGATACTCAAGTTCATTCTCGATTCGCTGAGCGATATCATGGGCAATGAGTACCATCTGGTCATCAGACACCATTTCGGGCTTGACCACTATACGAACCTCTCTACCCGCCTGAATAGCGAAGGAGCGCTCAACACCGTTAAACGAATTCGCAATCTCCTCAAGCTTTTCAAGACGCTTGATATAGTTTTCAATATTCTCGCGACGTGCACCGGGACGGGCGGCAGAGATGGCATCGGCCGCCTGCACTATACAGGCAACAACCGTTTTAGCCTCAACCTCACCGTGGTGCGCGTGGATAGCGTGAATAACAGCGTCGCTTTCCTTGCACTTTCTTGCAGCCTCAACGCCGAGCTGAATATGGGTACCCTCCTGCTCGTGGTCAAGTGCCTTACCGATATCATGGAGAAGGCCTGCGCGCTTTGCCTGAGCAATATCAGCACCCATCTCAGCCGCGATAAGGCCCGATATATGGCAAACCTCCATAGAGTGTTTAAGAACATTCTGACCGTAGCTTGTGCGATAACGCAGTTTTCCAAGCAAACGTACAAGCTCAGGATGCAGGTTGTGAACGCCCGCCTCAATCATGGCGCGCTCACCCTCCTGTTTTATTGTAGCCTCAACCTCGGCGGTAGCCTTAGCAACGGTCTCCTCAATTCTTGCAGGGTGTATTCTTCCGTCAAGAATAAGCTTTTCAAGGGTTATGCGGGCAATTTCCCTGCGAACAGGGTCAAAGCTCGAAAGGGTTATAGCCTCAGGCGTATCGTCAATAATAAGATCAACGCCCGTAGCAGTTTCAAGGGCACGGATATTTCTACCCTCACGGCCGATTATTCTTCCCTTCATCTCATCGTTGGGCAAAGCCACAACAGAAACGGTTATTTCGGAAGAATGGTCAGCCGCACAACGCTGAATAGCGTGACCTATAATCTCTCTTGCAATCTTGTCGGCTTCATCCTTAGTTTTCTGTTCAAAATCAAGAATTTTTACCGCCTTTTCGTGGGTAAGATCACCATCAAGCATTTTAAGCAGGTGTTCCTTAGCCTGTTCCTTGGAAAAACCTGAGATGCGCTCAAGCATTTCAAGCTGACTGCGCTTTATCTTTTCGCATTCCTCAATCTTTTCCTCAATATCCTTGGCACGCTTTGCCAATTTTTCCTCCTTAGCCTCAAGATTTTCTATCTTGCGGTCAAGGGATTCCTCCTTCTGCTGAAGCCTGTGCTCCTGACGCTGCACCTCACTGCGGCGTTCCCTCAGGTCCTTATCGGTTTCCTGACGCATCTGAAAGATTTCGTCCTTTGCTTCAATAAGAAGCTCCTTCTTCTTTGTTTCGGCATTTTTGATAGCATCGCCCAAAATGCGCTTTGCCTCTTGCTCGGCAGAACCGATGGATGACTCAGCCGATTTGCGGCGGTAGGCACAGCCAATGGCAAAGCCAATTATGGCAAGCACTAAAGCGATGGCGCCGAAGATAACATACTTTAAATAATCCGGCATTTTGCTAAATGCACCTCCTATATAAAATACGGTTTTCAGTAGAGCAAACTCACTCTAAACGGGGAACCGTTTTGCCCCGGCAATTATTAAATTACTGTTCTTTTGCCGAAATTCAGTATTCCCCTCAAAAGAATTTACAGCAAAACAAAATAACCCAATTTACTTTATTATTCTACCACTATATCTATACTCTGTCAAGAATTTATCACCCATATAATGATGTAATTTTTAAAATTTGGTAAAAATATATTTTATATACTTGAAAAATGCTTTATTTTATATTATTATATATTAGTTAAGTTTCCTAAGGAGGAATATTATGAGCAACTATTTAGATTTGACCCGTGAGGAGCTTGAGGGTGAATTTGCCAAGGTTAAAGCGGATTTCCGCCACCTTGTTACACTTAACCTCTCACTCGATATGTCAAGGGGTAAGCCCGGCTTTGACCAGATGGATGTAAGCAACCGTATATTCGACCTGGTAGGCAACGATTCTGGCTTTAAAAACCGCACAGGTACCGATTGCCGAAACTACGGCGGCCTTGACGGACTTGTCGAGCTTAAGGAGCTTTTTGCGCAGATATTGGAGCTAAGTCCCGAACAGATTATTGTTGGTGGCAACTCCTCCCTTAATATGATGTTTGATACCATATCTCAGGCAATGACACACGGTTTTGGCTGCGGCCCTTGGATGAGGCAGGGTGAAGTCAAATTCTTATGCCCCGTTCCCGGTTATGACCGCCACTTTGCAATTACCGAGTATTTCGGAATTAAAATGATTCCCGTTGCCTGCAAGGAAGACGGTCCCGATATGGATATTGTCGAGGAGCTTATAAAGGATGAGAAGGTAAAGGGCATATGGTGTGTTCCCAAATATTCTAATCCTCAAGGTATAACCTACAGTGATGACGTGGTGCGCCGCCTTGCAAATATGAAACCCGCCGCAAGGGATTTTCGTATTATGTGGGATAATGCATATGCTATCCATGACCTGTATCCCGAGGGTGATAAGCTGTTAAACCTTTACGATGAATGTGTAAAGGCGGGCAACCCCAATCTGCCGATAATTTTTACCTCGACCTCTAAAATAACCTTTCCCGGTGCGGGCGTAGCCGCCGAAGCAGCAAGCCCCGAAAACGTTGCAACGCTTAAAAAGCGTATGGGCTTTCAAACAATAGGTCCTGATAAATTAAATCAGTTGCGCCATGCCAGAGCATTTGATGATATCGACGCACTTAAAAAGCATATGGCAGAGCACGCCGAGATTTTAAGGCCCAAGTTTGAGGCGGTGCTTGATGAGCTTGGCACTCAGCTTTCGGGAACCGGTATTGCGCACTGGACCAATCCTAAAGGCGGATATTTTATTTGTCTTAACGTAATGGAGGGCTGCGCCAGACGAGTTGTTGACCTTTGCGCGCAGGTTGGAATGATTCTCACTCCCGCGGGGGCTCCCTTCCCCTACGGCAAAGACGAAAAGGATACGGTAATACGCATTGCGCCCTCCTATCCTTCGGTTTCTCAAATTAAAGCTGCTTCCAACGTTCTGTGCATAGCAGTTAAATATGCCTGCCTTGAGAAGCTGTTAAAAGATTAGTTGACTAAGGGTTTGAAAAATAGTATAATATATTTTGAAATTTTGTAAGTTTTGGAGGATGTTACAATGAAATCCAAGAAATCCAAGCGCGTGCGTAAGCCGGTATTTTTTATTGTGCTTGTGCTCATTCTCGCTTTGGCTTACACCGCCTTTTTCGGTGTTGATAATTATTACGGCGACACTCGTAATCTTTATATAAAGGGTGCTGAGGATATCCGTTGGGGTATCGATATCCGCGGTGGTGTTGAAGCGGTGTTCTCTCCCGATAAAACCGATGCCGATATTACCGATGATGATATGGCAGCAGCCAAGGAGATTATTGAAACCCGTCTTGTAAACAACAACATTACCGATAGCGAGGTTTATACCGACTCTCAGAACCACCAAATAATAGTCCGTTTCCCTTGGGCTGCAGATGAAAGTGATTTTGATGCTGCCGCTGCCGTTCAGGAGTTGGGCGAGACCGCTTTGCTGACCTTCTGCGAGGGACAGACTCAGGATAAGGTTCTTCTTAAGGGTGCCGATGATATTGAAAAGGCTGAAGCCGGATATATGCAAAATGATGACGGCTCCTACGAGTATGTAGTTAATCTTTCCTTTACCGCTCAAGGTAAAGCCAAGTTTGCCGAAGCTACCGCAAGGCTTGTTGGAAGCACCATTTCTATCTGGATGGATGATACAATGATATCCGCTCCAAATGTTAAAGAGGCTATAAATTCCGACCATGCAACCATTGATGGTATGGCAGACGCCAAAGAAGCAACCGAACTTGCCAATAAAATAAACGCCGGTTCGCTTCCCTTTGCGCTGACTGTTGACGATTCAAAGCTTCAGGTCATTTCACCTACCCTCGGTTCCAATGCGCTTAATGTTATGTTAATCGCAGGCTCCATTGCTTTTGTACTTATATGCATACTCATGATAATTTTGTTCAGACTTCCAGGTTTGATTGCATCTATTGCCCTTTTAGGTCAGTTGGCGGGCTCTATAGCCTGTATGTCGGGCTTCTTCCCCGGTGTCGACAGCTTTACACTCACGGTCCCCGGTATTGCAGGTATTATTCTTTCAATCGGTGTTGGTGTTGACGCTAATGTTATTGCCGCTGAGCGTATTAAGGATGAATTCAAAAACGGCAGAACGATAGACGGCGCAATTAACGCAGGCTTTAATAATAGCTGGAGCGCAATACTTGACGGTAATATTACCATAGTGCTTGTATCGATTGTGCTTATGGGTGCCTTTGGTACTCCTGACAGCATATTTGCCAAGATATTCTCCCCCTTAATGACCTGGTTCGGTTCCTCCATAACAGGATCTATCTATTCTTTCGGTTACACACTTTTAATAGGTGTTATATTCAACCTTATAATGGGTGTTCTTGCTTCAAAGCTTATGCTTAAGAGCGTATCTCAGTTTAAGTTTTTACGCAAGCCCTGGCTTTACGGAGGTGTGAAAAATGTTTAAGAATAAGACTATTGATTTCAATAAAACCTTCAAGCCCGTACTTATTGCCTACGCAATTATTATGGTAGTATGTATCGTTCTCACCGCTATTTTCGGTGTTAATCTTGATATTAACTTTAAGGGCGGAACAAGAATTTCCTACTCCTACACGGGGGAAATTTCCTCCGAAAAGGTTGAAAAAACCATAAAGGGTGTTACTAAGGCTGCGGTTACCGTAACCCAGAGTACCGCTTTAGCTGGCGATACAAAAACCGTTACACTTTCATTTGCAGGAAGAAACAGCATTGATGCTCAGACTCAGCAAAAGCTTACCGAGGCTCTTGAAAAGGATTTTGCCGATAACAAGCCTTCGCTTTATGACTCTACCTCAGTAAGCCCCTCGGTTGCTACCGCCTTCTTTGTAAAAACAATGGTTGCAGTTTTGTTTGCCGCAATACTTGTTGTTATTTATATTGGATTGCGCTTCCGCAAAATAGGCGGTGTATCGGCTGCAATTACTGCTTTTATTGCACTTATACTTGACGTTTTGATTGCATTCTTTACCTGTACCGTATTCGGATTACAGATTGACTCCAACTTTATGGCCGTTGTACTCACCATTCTCGGTTACTCACTTAACGATACCATCGTTATCTACGACCGTGTGCGTGAGAACCGCCGTCTGTATCCCGATAAAACTATAGGTGAACTTGTGAATGATAGCATCAATTCCGTTATGAAGCGTACCATAATTACAACCGCTACTACAATTATTGCGGTATTTACCATTGTGGTTGTTTCGGAACTGCATGGTCTTACATCACTTAGAAGCTTTGCAATTCCTATGGCTGCAGGTCTTGTTTCGGGTACTATTTCAAGCTTGTTTATCTCAGGTCCTATATGGGTTATTTGGAAAAACAAAGGTGCCAAGAAAAAATAATTCATTTGTTTATACTTAATTAACAAATATTGGTTAAAATAAATGCGGAGGGCACCTGCCTTCCGCATTTAAACTTCAAATTCACAGACAGGGGCAATCTATGAATATATCAAATCTTAACAAAGCCGCCATACTGCTTGGGCGTATGGGTGATAAAAATAAGCCAACACAGCCTATTATTCCACATAAACACGAAAAGCCCGCATTCCGACCGTTAAAAGCCGACACCTCATTCAAACGCTGTGCGCCTGAGGAGGTGGGTATAAGCAGCTTAAGTATTACCCGCTTCCTTGACACACTTAGTAGCGATAAGAGCCTTCATATGCACAGCATAATTATGAGCAGGCACGGTAAAATATTCTGCGAGGCCACTTTCGGTACACAAAGGCTTGATGTGCACAAAGCAACCTTTTCACTTTGCAAAAGCGTTGTGAGCCTTGCTGTGGGTATTGCAATCGACGAGGGACTCATCTCCCACGATACGAGGATAATAGATATTTTTCACGACCTTTGTAATCCTATTATCAGGATGAAACTTAAAGAGCTTACCGTACACCATCTGCTTACAATGCAAAGCGGTGTTCAGTTTAACGAGCTTGAATGTATGACCGATTCCGACTGGGTGCGCAGCTTTTTGCGTTCGGGCACCGTGGATATGGGCAAAAAATTCAATTACAACAGCCTTAACACCTATATGCTTGCGGCAGTGCTTCACCGTGTTACGGGTATGAGTTTTAAGGATTATCTTGACAAAAAGCTTTTTGCTCCCCTAAATATAACCGACTACCACTGGGAAAAATGTCCTAATGGGATAGAAAAGGGCGGCTGGGGGCTTTATATAAGCCCTTACGATGTGTTAAAGATAGGTACACTTGTGTTAAACGGCGGAGAATGGAACGGTAAACAAATTATCAGCGAAGCTTATATTACCGCCGCCACCTCCTTTAAAGTTTCTACCCCGAAATCCTGCGGCGCATTTGACTATGGTTATCAAATGTGGGTAGGCCGGAACTCAAACACCTTTTTGTTTAACGGGATGTTCGGGCAGAATTGCCTCGGCTTTAAGGATAACGGAGTTGTTATTGTAAGTTTTGCGGGCTGTGATGAGCTTTTTCAGCGAAGCAGTTATTATTCACTGGCTCTTGACCTATTTGATAAAGACCTTCCCGATAAGCTACCGAGCACACCTAAGGATTTTAAAGCTATGCTACGGTTTACCGACACTCTTAAATATACCGTAAAAAAAACCTCACTGTTCGCTAAAATTTTTAAAAGAAATAATGACCAAGAAAAGCTAAAAAAAATCAGGGACAAAATCTTAACCACCGACACCACAAACTGCATCGGGCTTTTACCTATGGTACTACAGGCGGCGCATAACAATTACTCCTGTGGACTTGAAAGCATTTCGTTTAAAGAAAATAAAAACGGTTTATTTATGGAATATAATGAGCATAATGCTCAACATACGCTGCCCCTTGACCTTACAAGGGCTAAGCAAACCGAGCTTGTTTTTGACAATGACAGTTACCTTGTGAGCACAACCTGCCGCTTTGCCGAAAATGAATATGGGCAAACTGTTTTTTTAGTTTTCCTGCATTTTCTTGAAACCCCCTGCACAAGATGTCTAAAATTTGTTTTTGAAGATGAAAGTATTTACCTGCGCCAAAGTGAAAGTCCCGGCAAAAAAACTGTTACCGACCTTATAGACAACGCTTTACACACTTTAAGCGGTAAGCCGATTATTTCCACAGTAATGGGTAAGATGGACAAGGATTATATTCTATATAAGACCGACAGGGTGTTTGAACCTGAAATTAAACTTAGTATAAAATAAAAAAGCACCGACTGAACATCAGTCGGTGTTTTCTATATTATGTTTGATTAAGCCTCACTGATAGCGTCTACAGGACAACCGTCTGCACAAGAGCCGCAATCGCAACACTTATCGGCATCGATTACATAACGCTCGTCACCTTCAGAAATAGCCTCTACAGGGCAGGTACCGGCGCAAGCGCCGCAGCCGATGCATTCATCAGAAATTACATATGCCATTTTCAAATACACCTCCATATTTTTTCTGTATAAATATTGTAACATATTTTTATAAAAATGCAAGTGTTTTTGAAAATTTTAATAATTACAGGCAAACGATCAAAGCCTTCTCGGTTTCCAGCACATCGGTTTCAAGACAGTTCATCTGCATAATCTCATCTACCTTACTGCTGAATCGCCGCGCAATATCCCAAACGGTCTCACCTGCGCAGGCATAGTATACAACTATGGAGCCCTGTGAGGTATCTACCTCCTTCGCCTCATCACTCACGGTTATATCCACAATTAAGGGAAGCTTGGTTTGCTCATACACCGCGGCGCAGATTTTAAGCTCTACACGAACCTCAAGAGTATTTTCGCCCACAATGGTAAAGCCGCAGTTTACCACCTGTATTTGCGGGTCACAAAAGAAATTTTCAGGCATTTTTGGCAAATTATGTCTGAACTCAAATTCAATAGGCCGCTCCTGATAGGTTGCGTTACCCTGCACATCATAAACCAACATACAAACCTGAACACTTCCGCAGATGACAGCTATACTGCCCTCAAGACGTACCGCGCTGACATTAGTTTCGCACCACATATCCAGCACACTACCAAGTGCATCATCAGAAAATTCTAAATTCTTTTTGCAAATATAATTTTCATTTATGCTTGAAATTATCTTATCAAATCCTATTTCATTAACCTTTGATTCGGATTTATGCTCGGTACAAAAGGCATCAAGGATAACAGGAATATCTTCACCGCAGTAACAATCGGTACGTAGCAGCAGCTTAGCGTTCAGAGCAAGGCATCGCACCTCGCCCGTCGAAACGGTTTTTGGCTTAACCTCAAGATAGGCAATATCTATACGAGTATCGCACTCGCATAGCTCATGGATACCGTCAATATCCATTACCTGACTAAAGCCAACGGCACTTCGAGACAGTATCGGTCGGGTGGCATCGGTAGGACAATAAAGCACGCGCAGTATCAGTTCGCCCTTTAAAAGTACCTTACCGCTTATTATTTTACACTCGGTAATACAGGGATTTGCCTCGTAGCGGATAAGTGAGCTTATCTCAGGCTGGCCTTGAGAAAGCTCAATATCGTCCTCGATAATAAGACTTTTTTCACAATATCCCATCGGGTTTGTGGCAGGCGCACTGCCGCGGCGGAGCTGAACCTCGCCGCAATCCGCATCGGAAACTATCTCTGTCTCAATAGGACGTACTACCCTCATATCAAATTCCACCGCGCCGTGGACATCCATCTTGCGCTCGGTAACGGCACGACAGTTACAATAGGAGCTGCGTGCTCTACAATTAAGACGAGCTCCAATGCAATCCTCCTTTATTTCTACACTTTTGGCAAGGGGGACAACATATTCAAAGCTGCAAATACGGTTTTCACTATCGGCGTAGATAAGCAAAATAGTTGCACTGCCGTCAACCATAGCGGTACCAGAGCCCACATTTTTGGAATTTATCCGCGGAATAAGCTTGCATTTAAGTATTCTTGAAACGGCAGGGCAATAATCGGGCAAAGTGAAATCCACATCTATTCCCTGTTCAGCAGTTTGAGCGCAAAGTGTTGCATTTGTGCAGACCTTGGTTTTAAGCATTTTTATATCCATTGAAAGCTACTCCTTTATAGTTTATGTTACTAAATTATATTGGAGTTTCGACCTATTTATTACTTAAAAAGATACTGCTTTATCTGCTCGTAAATTTCTACTGTTTTAAAGCGCATTATATATTTATCAGAATTTTCGGCTATTTGGGCACTTGAACCTGAAACATCACTCAGCCTCGCCGAGCCTGTTCCTATACAAAGCGCAGGAAACATTACGCACCACCAATTTTTGCCCTGTGCCTTGCCTATTTTAACATTGACCGCCTTATACGTGCCGGCAGGAAGTGTAAATGTTTCATATTCCCGTGTATCAAAATAAGCGTCACCTATTTCCACGCTTACATCATAATTAACGCCCGCGGCGGCTATTACTTCCTTAGCGGCGTTGGTAATATCGGGTACAGCCTTGTGTGCGGCAGCAATAGCAAAATCAAGGTCGGTTGCCTGTTCAAATAAGCTTTGTGTTTCGCTTAGTATTGCATTTCGCACCTCAAGTTTTAAATTCTGGTCAAAATCGCTGTCGGAATTAGCAATTATATGGAGCCTTAAAACATTTTCTCTTAGCTGTTCACACTGCGTTTCAAACCGCGCCATACCAAGAAGTACGCTGCATACAAGCGCAAGCACTACTGCTGTTTTTATGTTTGTTATTATGTTCTTTTTCAAAAAAATCACCTCTGCCAAGATGATTGGCAGAGGTTTTATTTTTTATTCAAAGCTATAGGCTTTTTTTAAAGGAGTAGACAGATAACACTCAATCCCTGCGGTTTTAAGAAGCTTTATTGCCATATCTGCCCGAGATTTTTCATCGAAGAATGCCGTCACGGTTGGACCGCTTCCGCTGAGCACTGTAGCATCGGGAGAGGTGCAAGCAATCAGTTCCTCTAAATAACCGTTATCCCAAAGGCAGGAAAAAACATTCTTCATATTTGAGCACGCTTTTTTATAGTTTCCTAATTTTAGGGCCTTTATAAATGCCTCATTATCAGGACGGTCAAGGTTTTTCATCGCGTCAAGACGGCTATACATTTCCTTGGTTGATGGCTTTTTTGAATCCTTAATAACTACAATATAGCAATCGGGAAGTGCAGGTAGTGGGGAAAGCTCCTCCCCTATTCCCTTTGCGCGCATTGTGCCGCCCTCAAGACAAAAAGGCACATCGGCGCCAATATTAAGCGCAAGCCTTGAAAGTTGCGCTTTGCTTAACGGCTCGCCATAAAGCTTATTGAGCGCAAGCAGCGTTGCGGCGGCATCTGCGCTGCCGCCACCCATACCTGACGCTACGGGGATACACTTTTTTATTGTTATTTCTACTAATGCTTTTTTCCCTATGGCATTTAAAAACTGTGTTGCCGCCTTATGGGCAATATTTTGCTCTCCCGAAAGGTGGGCATCGGTAGAGGTTACACATACACCTTCACCCTCACCTATTTTTACGGTAACAATATCACTTAAATCTATAGACTGAAATACCGAATCAAGGAGATGGTAGCCTTTTGAATTGATTCCTGTTACATCAAGTGTAAGGTTTATTTTAGCATTTGCTTTGACAGTTATAAGCATAATCTAACCCTTTATTTCTTTTAAAAACAGTTCTATTCGGCGCAGTGCTTCACGGATATGCTCAACGGAATAGCAATAGGAAGCACGGACAAAACCTTCACCGCTATCACCGAAAGCGGTACCCGGCACCAAAGCAACGTGCTGACTTTCAAGCAATCGCTCACAAAATTCCTCACTTGACATTCCTGTAGATTTAATACTCGGAAAGGCATAAAACGCGCCTTTAGGCTCACGGCAGGTAAGGCCCAACTCATTAAATCCGGAAACCATTACACGACGGCGCGAATCGTATTCCTCAAGCATCCGCTCAATATCATTATCACCGTTTTTAAGTGCTTCGATAGCGGCGTACTGAGAAGTGGTGGGGGCACTCATAATACCAAACTGATGAATTTTTATTATCTGCTTCATTATTTCCTTTGGACCGCAAGCAAAGCCAAGCCGCCAGCCTGTCATAGAATAGGATTTTGAAAAGCCGTTTATAATTACGGTGCGCTCACGCATACCGTCCATTGAAGCAATGGAGCAATGACCGTTTCCTGAAAAAGTAAGCTCGGAATATATTTCATCGGAAATAATGAAAATATTTGTACCTCGAAGCACATCGGCAATGGCGGCAAGTTCCTTTTCCTCCATAATTGCACCTGTAGGATTACACGGGTAAGGAAGCACCACCGCCTTGGTTTTTGGAGTTATCTTTGCCTTAAGCTCCTGTGCGGTAATTTTAAACTCATTTTCTGCCTTGGTTTCAAGTATTACGGGGACACCGCCCGCAAGTAGGGTCAGCGGTTCATAACACACAAAGCTGGGCTGAGGTATTATAACCTCATCACCCTGAGAAACAAGAGCTCTTATAGCGGCATCAATAGCCTCACTGCCGCCAACCGTTACGGCTATTTCGCTTTCGTGGTCATAGCACAGTGAATATTTACGCTGTAAAAACTCCTTTATTGCTCGGCGAAGCTCCATAAGCCCCCAGTTGGAGGTGTAGCGGGTTTTATTGTTTTCAAGAGACTGTATAGCAGCGTGACGGATATGCCAGGGTGTTGGGAAATCAGGCTCACCGACACCCAAAGAAATAACATCCTCCATGCGCTCAGCCAAATCAAAAAACTTTCGTATTCCCGATGGCTTCACCGAAACAATATTTTGATTTAAAAGGGAATTGTAATCCATTAAAGGGACACCTTCCCTCTGTCATCATCATTACCACAGCAAAGCTCAACATCCAGTTCCTTATAGCGGCGCAAAACGAAATGGGTAGCCGTTGATACAACCGAGTTCATTGTTGCAAGCTCCTTAGCAACGAACATTGCCACCTGCTGAAAGGTTTTCCCCTTAACTATAACGCACAGGTCATACCCGCCCGACATAAGATAAACCGTTTCAACCTCGTTGTATTTCATAACGCGCTCGGCTATCTGCTCAAAACCGAAATCCGCCTGAGGAGTGACCTTAAGCTCGATAAGAGCAGAAACATAGGCACTATCAAGCTTTCCCCAGTCAATAACCGTTTTATAGCCTCTAATAAGCCCATCCTTCTCCATTTCCTTTATCTGGGCACGCACCTCGTCGTCGGTAAGACCTGTCATCACAGCAAGATCATTCACGGTATGGCGGGCGTTATTGCTGAGCAGTTTTAAGAGCTTCATATTCATAGGTTTTTCCTCCGATAAATATTATTACTTATTATAATACCATAAAAATATATAAATTGGTAGTACTTATTTACTTTTTTTAATGTTTGTGATATAATTAACAAAAATATAGTCAAAAGGAGCCGTTTTTAATGAGAGCAGTTTTAACCGTTATCGGCAAGGATACGGTGGGTATTCTTTCAAAGGTATCCGCCAAGTGTGCCGAATGTAATGTAAATATAATGGAGGTAACTCAATCGGTTTTACAGGATATTTTCTGTATGATAATGATTTGCGATATTAAAGATTTATCCACCTCCTTCGATGCTTTTGCCGACGGTCTTGCCGCTTTAGGTGAGGCGGAAAATCTTTCGGTTCGCGTAATGCACGAGGATATCTTTAATTCAATGCATCGCATATAAGAGGTAATGTATAAATGTTTAACACCCATGATATATTAGAAACCATTACAATGATTCAGGATGAAAACCTGGATATAAGAACCGTTACTATGGGCATTTCCCTGCTTGACTGCATTGATGACGACATAGATGCCGCCTGCCAAAAGGTATACGATAAAATTACCCGTTATGCAAAGGATCTTGTAGGCGTATGTAATAAAATAGAGCACAAGTATGGTATCCCCATAATAAACAAGCGCATAGCAGTTACGCCCATTGCAATGCTTGCAGCAGCCTGCCAGACAAGCAAGATTGTAAAATTCGCCCTTACCCTTGAAAAAGCGGCGCAGGCTGTAGGCGTTAACTTTATTGGCGGCTACTCCGCCCTTGTTCACAAGGGCTTTTCGGCGGGTGATTACGCGCTTATTGACAGTATACCGGAGGCACTTTCCCTTACAGAGCATATCTGCGCATCGGTAAACATAGGCTCCACAAAGGCGGGCATAAATATGGACGCGGTTGGTATGATGGGAAAAATTATTCGCCGTACCGCCGAAGTAACAAAGGAACGTATGTGCATAGGTGCGGCAAAGCTTGTTGTGCTTTGCAATGCGCCTGAGGACAATCCCTTTATGGCGGGTGCCTTCCACGGTGTGGGTGAGCCCGACTGTGTTATAAATGTAGGTGTTTCAGGTCCCGGCGTTGTGCGCGCCGCCCTTGCAAAATCCGAAGGGCTAGACCTTACGGGCATATCCGAGCTTATAAAACGCACCGCATTTAAGATAACCCGAATGGGACAGCTTGTTGCACAGGAGGCTTCCCGTGAGCTTGGTGTTCCTTTTGGAATAGTTGACCTTTCCCTTGCGCCCACTCCCGCCGTTGGCGACTCGGTTGCCCATATTTTAGAGGAAATAGGCCTTGAAAAATGCGGTTGCTGCGGCACCACCGCAACCCTTGCAATGCTGAACGATGCAGTTAAAAAGGGCGGCGTAATGGCATCCTCCAGAGTCGGCGGACTCTCAGGTGCATTCATTCCTGTAACCGAGGATGCAGGTATGATAGATGCCGCACGCTGTGGGGCGCTTCGAATTGAAAAGCTTGAGGCTATGACGGCAGTTTGCTCGGTTGGTCTTGACATGATAAATATTCCCGGTGACACCCCCGCTGAGGTTATTTCGGCAATAATTGCCGATGAAGCCGCAATCGGTATGATAAACTCAAAAACCACCGCAGTCAGGGTTATCCCAGCTATTGGAAAAAGTGTTGGTGATGAGCTTTCCTTCGGCGGATTGCTTGGTAGCGGTCCCGTAATGGAGGTAAGCCGCTATTCGCCTGCTAAATTTATTAACCGCGGAGGACAGATACCGGCGCCTATACAAAGCCTTAAAAACTAAGAGAAAAAAGGTTGTCTGAAACATTTCAGACAACCTTTTAATTATTCAGTCCGTGATGGTATCCGTAATTATCAACGGTTAAAGGCAGAAAAATAAAGCCCTGAGCCTTAAGGCCCTCTATTATTTCAGGAAGCGCTTTTGCGGTTTGCTCCTTATCGTGCATAAGCACACACGCCGATGTCTTATTTTTACAGCCTGATAATACATTGCTCGCTACTTTTTTAGCGGTCCTTGCCGAGCCACCGTCATCAGAATCGACATTCCAGTCAAAATACTGGTACCCCTTTTGTGTCATAGTAACAATCAGTTTGCTCATAATTCCTGTGCAGCAGTCCCTGCTTACAGTGTTGCTGCTACCACCGGGGAAACGGAAAATATTTGCCTCTTTACCTATAAGATCTTTTATTGCGCCGTTCATTTGATTGAAATCAGCAAGATATGCCGCTTCACTTTGATATATCTGTTTATAATTATGAGAATAACTATGTACTGCTATGGTATGACCTTCATCATATGCCCGCTTAATAAGATTTTTGTTTTTTTTCGTCGCATCGGTTTGCTGTGTCACAAAAAATGTCGCTTTAACATTATATTGTTTTAAGGTATTAAGAATTTCTACAGTATGGCTATTAGGTCCGTCATCAAAGGTGAGAAAGCAGATTTTATTTCCGTTTGCCATTTTATTCTGTGCGGCAAGGCGAATCACCTCTGCTTCTTTTATAGATTTAACGGCGGAAGTGTCAACACTTACCGCCGGAAGAATAGGTTTCTTAGGCTTTGCCTTTTTTTCAGCCTTTAGTTTTTCAAGTTGCATGACGCGGGAATTAAGGGAGTTAATTTTATTGTCCTTTTCGGCTATCTGCTTATCTTTTTCATTAAGCTGGCTCTCATAACCTTCCCTTTCCTGCTGATACTGTGAGGTCAGAGCACTGTTATTTTGTTCAAGCTCTACCAAGGTCTGATTAGCCTTTTTTAGGTTTATATTCTGCCATATAGTGACACCCACACAGGCCAATAATGCCGCCGTTAAAAGAATACAAATACAGGTTAAAATAATATTCTTCTTTTTTCTCGTCAAGCCTTTACGGGTCATCAGAATATCTCCTTATAATGAATTTGATATAATTATACCACTGCTCTTATTATATTTAAAGTGTTTTTTTGTTACAAATAATTACAAATTTATCTTGTTAAAGTAATTTTTTTATGGTAAAATATAAATACAAAAGTTTTTGGAGGTATAGTTTTGAGTAACGAAAAAATTGTAATTACAAGTGATTCTACCACAGATTTAAGCTCAGAGCTTAGAGAACGCTATAATATTAGTATTTTGCCCATGGGTATAACCCTTGGTGATAAGCTTTTTATGGATAACGGTGTGGATATTACCCCCGATATAATCTATGAACACCACCATACGACAGGTGAGCTTCCCAAAACAAATGCAACCAACTATGCTGATTGCTATGACTTCTTCAAGCCCTTTGTTGATGCGGGAAAGGCAGTTATTCACTTTACAATAAGCAGTGAAATGTCCTCGACATATAACAATGCCCGTATGGCGGCACAGGAATTTGAAAATGTTTATGTTATTGACAGTCGCAATCTTTCAACAGGTGCGGGACTTTTGCTTATAGCCGCAAGCGAAATGGCCCAAAGCGGTATGGAAGCTGATGAAATAGTCAAAAAGCTTGATACGCTTGTAAAGTGCTCCGATGCATCCTTTGTTATTGACAACCTTGAATACCTACACAAGGGTGGTCGTTGCTCGGCTCTTGCTGCACTGGGTGCCAACCTGTTAAAACTCAAGCCCTGTATTCAGGTTAAGGACGGTAAGATGGGCGTTGTTAAGAAATATCGCGGCAAGTATGCCGATGTTCTTAAAGAATATGTCAAGGATAAGCTTGAAAACCTTGATGATATTGAGCCTGCTCATGTATTTGTTACCCATGCAGGCTGCGATGAGGAAATAGTTAATGCCGTTGTAGAACAGGTTAAGTCCTATGGTTACTTTGAAAATCTGCACTTAACCCGTGCAGGCTGCACTGTATCATCGCATTGCGGCAAGGATACCTTAGGCGTTTTATTTATACGCAAGTCACCCATTGTTTAGAAATTGCATACAATATTTCAGGGGCGCGAAAACAGGGATATCCCGTAGAAGCGGCGGCAACATAGATTGCCTGTAGAGCACCGCTTAAAGCTCCTTGATATATACAAAAGACCTCCGCAGCAGCGGAGGTCTTTTGCTATTACTTTATTGTTTCTTCATTAGTTAATGCATCATCAAACTCACTATCAAAATAATTGAACTTATTCGGTATGGGAAGTCCAAGGCTGCGGCGAAGCTCAATATCGTCATCGGGATGTTGTTCGTAGTATGGTGCAATTATATATTTTACTATACTATCAAACACGCAGAACTGCACAAGCAGGCATTTAAAGCCGGGAAAAATGCACACACCAAGCAGCAACACTATAATCAAAGCAACATCTAAGGGTAAATACCAAAGTATAATTGCCCCAATAGCGTAGCACACAAGCAATACGGCACAAACGAGAAGGTTTTTCCAAAGATTGATAAATGCAAACTTAAAGCTATTCTTCATTATCCTCGAAATAGTAAACCCAAATGTTATGCATAAGGTCCATACATAATATTTCATAAAGGAAAATATAATTAGCACTGCTAACGAAATACCAATCCCTATTGCGCTAAGTATGCCATCCTGAAAACTAAAAAACCATATATCAAAGGCAATAAATGCCATTACAATTACATTTATTATACCGAGAGTCAGCCCCTGCTTCCAGTTTTTCTTTATGGTATCAAAAAAGTCACTTAAACCAAAAGAATGCTTATCCCTTGCGGTATTGCGGGCAACGTTGGTAAAGCCTATGTAGGAAAGACCGTTTGTTAGCACGGGAAGCCCGATAAGACTAAACATAAGATTTATTGGAATAAACTTCCAAAAATTGCGAAAAAAAGTTTCAAAAAATACCACAAAACCTTTTTTCTTGGGAGCATTTTTATCAATTCCGGGACCTTCCTTACTGTAATCAAATAATCCGAAAAGACCAGCCATATTACAATTTTAACCTCTTTTTCTTTTGTATATAATTTTCTCCGAAATAGAAATATCTTTATATCCTAACAAGTAAGAAATTGCGCAAACTGCAGGAAGTATAAGAAGCGGAACAGCGGCGAGCGCAAGCTTATATATTGGGACATTAAAAAGCTGAGTGCCTATGCCGAAAAGCATATTTATATAACCGAATATATGTATATTAAACATTTTATAGATTGCAAAAATCAAATTGGGAGCAACGCCGAAGCGGCCGAGCAACAGCAGAATATAAACAAGTACCGACGGAACCGTTGCAAGGCATCCTATTTTAAAGCCCCTGAGCTTGTCCTGCTTTGCTCTGTCAAATTTAACCTTATTATTATCCGAAATTCCTATTGACCACACGCGCTGATAAAGCGTTGCGGCAAAAATAATTAGCGAGAATATCTGCGATATGGTTTGCGCGGTATAATTTTGCTTAACCGTAAGCTCAGAACGCTCAATAACGGTCTCAACCTTGTCTTGTGCATACTCCTTAATCTTTTGGTCCTCGCCGTCGGCATAATAGTGGGTATAAATGGCATCACCGCGTTTAGCATCCACCACCTCATAAACAGTATAACCTATTTCCTTGGTGAAAATGGTTATGGCTATAAACTGAATAGAAACATACACGAACAAGCACATTATAGCCGCTACAATAGATTTACCCCATGTTATAGCAGCATACCTTAGATTATCACGAAACACCTATTATCCCTCATTCATTTTACAATATACTTATTTAGTATATAGTAAAATGCAAAAAAAAGCAAGTGAGTGTAATTTAAATTAATATTTCTTAAGAGAATATTTACATTTTCAATCTTAAAGAAGAAGTAATGAGGCACCTATAACCAACACAGCAGTAACCGCTACTGCTAACGTGGTTATAATTTTGCGTTTTCTCCGCTTTGCGGATATTACTGCTCGCAGGCTTTTTTTGTAACCCGCCTCGCTACCGAATTTATCAAGTTCCTTTGTCGCGGCAGCCTTGAGTTTTAAGGGATTCAAGTTCGAATATTTGGGAGAAACGTATAATATTATTTTCTCAAAAAGTTCATTCCCCGTATCATTTATTTCAATAATTGTTTTGTTTACACCCTTTACCATAACAGACCTCTCTCTTAATGAATACAGGCTTTTAAAAAACTTGTGGATTGCCAATTATCATTATCAATTTTAACATTAGTTTTGTCAAAATTTAGTAGTATTATTCAAAAAGTATAAACCGAGTTATCCACCGCATATGTCGGTTAGTTGACATAAAAAAGTGGATAACTCGGTTGAAAAGTTTAATTACTTGGCTATTTTAAAGGGTTTAACGGTGTAAAACTTATCCCCGTTGCCATAATTTGTCGAATTATGTAACCCAAAGATTATGTGAACCTAATCAATTACGGTACCCGTTAAAAAGGAAATAGTACGCTCAACGGAATCCTTGCTATTACCCCAATCGGCGTTCTTGGTATTATTACGATAATCATACATTGAGCAATATTTTTTCAAATCCTCGTGCAGGGTTTTAGAGTAGTTTTGAGTTATACGGGTAAGGTTGGACAGGAATTCTCCGTAATAGGAGCGCATCTTCTTTTTATCAGCAAGCGTAGCAAGCATTTCGAAATGCGGCATACAAAACATCGGTTGCTCATTAAACATTTTTCTAAAATCCATTTGCGTTTCGTAGCAGTTATACAGGGTATCTATCATACGTGACATACCCCACTCAATTTTATCACAGATAAAGCAGGAATCGGTGATTTTAGCCGCCTTTTCCCCTTTTGATTTATTACTTCGAAACAGCTTATCTGACAAAACAGTCTCGTTTACATCTGCAATGTGCGATTCAAGCATAAGCGCAAGCTGAAGTCTGCCGCGGCGGCGCAGCATCTGGTGATAGTGTTTTTCACAAAAACCTATTTTATTAGTAACCTGTCGAACATCGGGCTCCATCATAGCAGCACCCATTATATAGCCTACAATATGTTCCTGAACGGTATTATACATTCGGCATATAGGACAGCCGTCATTTACCTCAAACACCTCACTGACGGGTATAGTACAAATATCATCACGCATTAAAATTCACCTCCTTGTAAGTATATCACATTTATGTTATACTTACAAGGAGGTGATTAGAGTGTTACAGGTGAAAGCAAAAAATAACGACCTTTATATATCTGGTATAACCAATTTTGATTTAAGGCAAACACTGGATTGCGGCCAGGCGTTCCGTTGGCGAGAGTTGGATAACACACGCTGGTGCGGTGTTGCCCTTGATAAATATCTTGAGCTTGAGATTATAGACGGTACGCTAATACTATATAACACTTCCCTTAAGGATTATATGGGCTTTTGGCGCGAATATTTTGACCTTGATACCGATTATGGCAGAATAATTGATGAAATATCCTCAAACAGTATACTTAAAGAGGCTGCCACATATGGCCCAGGTATTCGCATTTTAAAGCAGGACCCATGGGAGGCACTATGTAGCTTCATTTTATCCCAAAATAATAATATATCTCGAATTAAGGGAATAATTGAGCGTCTTTGCGAAAACTTCGGCGAAGATTTAGATAACGGCTTCTACTCCTTTCCCTCCGCCAAAAAGCTGTGTAATTTAAGGGAAGCTGATTTAGAAGTACTGCGTAGCGGTTTTCGGGCAAAATATATGCTTGATGCAGCGCAAAAGGTTGCAAGGGGTGAGATAAAGCTCGACGAGGTAAAGCTAATGCCGATAGATGAGGCGCGCGCCGTGCTCACTTCAATTTACGGTGTAGGTGACAAGGTTGCCGACTGCGCACTGCTTTTCGGAATGTACCGAATTGAAGCCTTTCCCCGTGATATATGGATAAAGCGCGTTATGGACAGACTTTTTCCCGAAGGGTTACCCAAGGTAGCACTACCCTATTCAGGAATAGTTCAGCAATATTTGTTTTTTTATGCGAGAAGTAATAAATTATTGTAATACAAAAGGAAAATAGATAATAAAAAACCCGAAAGGCTAAGCCTTTCGGGTTTTAAAAATTAACTTAAGTTAATTAGCCATTGATAGCGGTAACAACACCGGAACCAACAGTACGGCCACCTTCACGGATAGCGAAGCGAAGACCTTCTTCAATAGCGATAGGAGTGATAAGCTCAACATCCATCTCTACGTTATCGCCAGGCATGCACATCTCGGTGCCTGCAGGAAGGGTGATAACGCCGGTAACGTCAGTAGTTCTGAAATAGAACTGAGGACGATAGTTGTTGAAGAAAGGAGTATGACGGCCGCCCTCTTCCTTGTTCAGTACGTAAACCTGACCATGGAATTTGGTATGGGGGTTGATAGAGCCGGGCTTACAAAGAACCTGACCACGCTCGATCTCAGTTCTCTGGATACCACGAAGAAGTGCACCAATGTTATCGCCAGCCTCTGCATAATCGAGGATCTTACGGAACATTTCGATACCGGTAACAACAGTCTTCTTTCTCTCGTCGGTAAGACCGATGATTTCAACTTCCTCAGAAGTTCTGAGCTGACCACGCTCAACACGGCCGGTAGCAACGGTACCACGACCGGTGATGGTGAATACGTCTTCAACAGGCATGATGAAGGGAAGGTCAGCCTTACGATCAGGAGTAGGAATGTAGCTGTCAACAGCATCCATAAGCTCAGCGATAGGAGCATACTCGGGAAGAGTAGGATCGTTGTCAGCAATAAGAGCCTTGTGAGCAGAACCCTTGATGATAGGAGTATCATCACCGGGGAACTCATACTTATCAAGAGTCTCACGGATTTCCATCTCAACGAGCTCGAGAAGCTCTTCGTCATCAACGAGGTCGGTCTTGTTCATGAATACTACGATGTAGGGAACGCCAACCTGACGAGCGAGAAGGAGATGCTCCTTGGTCTGAGCCATAGGACCATCAGTAGAAGCGATAACGAGGATAGCACCGTCCATCTGAGCAGCACCGGTGATCATGTTCTTAACATAGTCAGCATGTCCGGGGCAGTCAACGTGTGCATAGTGACGAGCATCAGTCTCGTACTCAACGTGAGCGGTATTGATTGTGATACCACGCTCTCTCTCTTCGGG
>JAZRQA010000088.1:0-2322 GCA_045649505.1 Acutalibacteraceae bacterium | reverse complement strand
AGGTTAGGAGACAGGAGCACCGTCCCCTTGTCTCCCCTATTCTGTCTTGGTTTCAGGTATAATATCCCCGTTTTCATCTACTATACCTTTAGCAACAATATTACCGTAGTTATCATACTGGAACTTGGTTGTTATACCGTTTGCGTTGTAGGTATAAGTATCGTTATCAAAGGACTTGAGCTGCCGTCCCTTTTCCCAAGTAAGATTATGTCCTAAATACTCGGTCGGGTTGCCTTGCGCATCGTAAACAATCTCCTGACCGTTAAATGAAGTTAGCTTATCTTTCCATACGGTATCGTAAGTGTATTCTGTCTTGGTTTCAGGTATAATATCCCCGTTTTCATCTGCTATACCTTTGGCTGTGATATTACCGTAGTTATCATACTGGAACTTGGTTGTTATACCGTTTGCTATTTCAGATTCAAGCTGACCTAATGCATCATAGGTATATGAAGTCACCTTAACAACAGGAACACCGTCTACCTCATACATTTCGGTAACAGAGGTTATATGCTCTTCCGCATCATAAGCATAAGACAAGGTTGTACCATTCGAAAGAACTATCCCGCTTACAAGACTTGTTGTAGGGCTTGATTTAAGCTTACCGTTTTGCTTATGCTCGTCTGTTACCTTACCTGCGTGGTAACTGAACTGACGGGATACAAAGCCAGTACCAAGACGAATTTCGTCAAACACCTTTCTGCCGAAGCTATCTGTTTTAGAATGGCTTTCAATATTTCTGCCGTTTACCATTACCTTTGTTACAGGGCTTGAATTTTCGGGATATTCAGTATTATAAACTATCTCTGAGCCATTAGCTGAAATAGTTTTTTTACTGAGCATTCCCTTTTCATTATATACATAATCTATTGCGGCTACTACATTTTTAGAAATTACATTAAGTATTTCATCAAGTGTAATATTATACTCTGCTGAGCGGGTAATTCTACCGCTTTCGTATGTATAATTATACTCTTTGAGCGCTTTAATGTCAATAATAGGAAAACCGACACCTCAAAAAGAGATGTCGGAAAACTTAATGTTTTTTATATTTTAAAAAGAAAGGAGGTAATTAAAATAAAAACATGTAAAATGCTTGAGGTCAGGAAACAAGAGAATCGTCTTCTTGTCTCTCCATCGCTTTTTTAATTTCTTTTTTTACATCAACATATTGTTTACCAATGACAGCGTAGTTTAAAGCTAATAAGTGAAATCCTAATTTATCGACATCAAAGAAAAAACTAATTAACCAAGCGATAATAACCAAAACCATATAGAAATAAAACTTTTTTTTCAACTTTTTCGCTTTTTGCTTTAGCTCTTCCATAAAACCACCTATATGCTTTAAAATATTTTCTTTAAAAGAGCAAAAATTTCATCAAAGTATGAAAAAATGGTGCTCACCACTTCTTTCCATTTTTTCTTCTTTATATAATTGCTGATTTTTAAGCCTATTCCAAACCAGTCAAAAACGGAATTATCTTTATCAAAAATCGCAGCAATTAATGTTATTACTCCAATGACAATTCCTGCCGTACCAAATCCTAAAATTGGTAAAACAAATTCTAAACCATCTAAAACATATGACAACCATTTACTTTCGTTTATCAAGGCGATTGTGTCTCTGATAAAACCCATCGATAGAGCGCCAACAACCAAACATATCATACCGATAGATTTTAGAACGATTTCTAATAATCCATCCTCTTTTTTCTTCTTATTGCCATAACTATAAGAAGGAGAAGAATACGAAGGAATATAAGTTTCAGGATAAGTCGGCACATAGCAGAAACCGAAGTAGTCGGCGTTCTTGGTAGGACAGTTGCCACAATAAGCGAACAGATTACCGCCTTGGATAGATACATATTCAGGTGAGTCAGCATTTATGAATCTGCCTGTATTAGCATCGTAGTATCTTGAATTCAGGTAATAAAGGCCTGTTTCTCGGTCAAGATAATATCCTCTGTAACGGAATGGGTTAATGCTTGCAATATAGCCTGTGTTATCATAATCTATTGTGCATTTACCCCAAGCATCGTAAGAATATCTTGCAACAGTTTCACCGTCACTGTTTGTGATGGCTATAATATCGCCCTGTAAATTCTTAAGGAAGAAATAGCTGATATTATTGTAAATGATACCGCAAACCGAATCACTGTTATCATAAAGCGGAACTAATGTGTTTCCGTTCCATGTTTCCTTTAATATCTTACTGCCCTCAAGAACATACTCGTGCAGTTCATAGCAATCAATAGTCTTACTTGTTCTTATGCCATTTGCATTATAGGAGTAAATATTATTATCAAAGGACTTAAGCTGTCT
>JAZRQA010000087.1:0-42618 GCA_045649505.1 Acutalibacteraceae bacterium | reverse complement strand
ATCACTTACCTGTGACGAGGTATCGATTACCGTCATACCGCCGCCCGAACTGCTTGTACCTGCGCTCGGTTTGCCGCCTGAGCTTGAGCCGCCTGAATATCCGCCGCCCGAGCTGCCTGAGCTGCCTGAGCTACCAGAATAGCCGTACCAGCCCGATTTATCAACGCCGTTTATATCCATATAATCCTCAGGCGAAACGCCCTCATAAATAAAGGCGTGAAGCATACCTGCGGCGTAATTAAGGTTATAGTACACGCTCGACTCGCCTTTTGGACGGTAATCCGCATCAATGATATATTCGGGCATTGCTATGCGCATTTCCTCAAAAGTAACATCCTTTAAAAATATGCCCGCAAGTTTAATTATTTCGGAATATGTTAGCGAGGTCTGCGTACAGGGAAGCAGAGCCTTTATAAGCTTTGGATAGTTGGTTGCGCTCATATTAAGAGCCTTGTTAAACAGGGCGTTCATTACAAAACGCTGGCGGTCGGTTCTGCCAAAATCATCGGTAACACCCTGTGCCGTAGCAGCATAACGGATACGCGCCCAGGCAACTGCCTGCATACCGTTCAAGGTCTGAAGTCCTGCCTTTTTCACAAGCTGGGGCTTAACATTCTGATGTATAGCCGACTCCATTATAAGCTCGTTAAGTCGGTATCTGCCCTCTATCTCGTTTTGCTGAACGTCAATTTCTACTCCGCCTACCGCGTCAATGATATCCTCCATACCGAAGAAGTTTACGGTGGCGTAATCCCTGATATCAAGACCAAAGATAGTGTTAAGGGTTTTTACTGCAAGTGTGGGCCCGCCCTTTGAATATGCACTGTTTATTTTGCCGTAGCCATCACCTATAGGCACAAAACTATCGCGCATAACCGATATTATTTTCACCTTAGAATCGTTGGCATTGATGCTAAGTATCATAATGGAGTCGGTTCTGCCCGTAAAATCGTTCATCTCGCGGGTGTCGATACCAAAAAGAGCTATGTTCGTAACGCCTGCATCCAGCACTGAAACTGCCCCAAGCTCATCTTCGTTAAGCGGATTGTGATTATAATCTATAGAATTCAAAAGAATAATAAGGGGTATAGCAACAACCGCCAACGCAACAACGCAAATGCTTGTCAAAAATATTATCTTTTTCTTTTTTGACAGCCTTGAAAACCAGGTTTTCTTTTTATATCTGCGTTTTCCCTTTTTCTTTTTAGGGGTGCTATAGGAGCTTAAATTTTCCATTTCCATATTTTTACTCTTCCCATAAAAAAAGTTATACTATACTCTTCTAAAAATATAGTATAACTCATTTTTAATAAAAAGGAAAGATAAATTTTGGTTAATTTACAATTTCCTTATAAATTTCACTTTTTTTAATACCGCTTTGCGCCGCTGCAGCCTTTGCCGCGGCTGTTGTGCTCATCCCGTTTCCCATAAACTCACGCGCCATTTCAACCGCCTCGGCAAGGGTCATTTGCGTCTTGGCGCAACTTTGCGGCTTGCCTTCAACAATAAGCACAAACTCGCCCTTGGGCGGGTTTTCGCTGTAAAACTCAACCGCCTCGCTCAGAGTGGTGCGGTGCACGTTTTCGTGAATCTTGGTAAGCTCCTTAACAAGGGCTATTTCTCTATCCGAAAAGAAGGCCAGCATATCCTTTAGTGTGGAAAGCAGCTTATGCGGTGCCTCGTAAAAAATCATAGTTCGCGACTCATTTACAAGCTCGGCAAGATGCTCCTTGCGGCTTATCTTATTTACCGATAAAAAACCCTCAAAGCAAAATCTGCCGCTTGGCATACCCGATGCCGCGAGTGCGGTTATTACTGCGCTCGGTCCCGGTACCGTTTCGACAGGCACTCCTGCTTCGTGGCACTGTAAAACAAGCTCCTGACCTGGGTCAGAAATTGCGGGCATGCCCGCATCGGTCACAAGCGCGCACGACTCTCCCGCGGCTATACGGGCAACTATCTGCGCGCCCTTTTCGGTCTTGTTATGTTCAAAGTAAGAAATAAGCGGCTTTTTAATACCAAAATGATTAAGCAGCTTAACGCTTACCCTCGTATCCTCTGCGGCAATAAAATCCACCTTGGAAAGGGTTTGGACGGCTCTGGGTGAAAAATCACCCAAATTGCCTATAGGGGTGCCGACTATATAAAGCTTTGAGGACATTTGCTCACCTTTCCTTTTTATAGCATCCGTAAATATCAAGCATTTCTTCGCTCAGTTCCCCGTTCCTTTCAACATAAAGGCTCGGTAGTATACGCAGTCCCGTATTTCCGCCGCGTCTGCCCTCGACAAGAACAAGCCACGGCTCCTCACCTGCCCGCTGGCAGACAAGGCGTAATTTTTTAGGCTCAATTTTGTTTTTACGCATTTTATCCATAAGCTCTGCAAGCCGCTCAGGGCGGTGGCACATACAAAGCCTGCCGCCGAAGGTTAGCAGTTTTGATGCGGCGCAGAGAATATCATCAAGGCTACACAGGGTTTCGTGCCGCGCGGCACGGTCAATATCATCACGATTAACTATCCCCGCGCCCTGTGCCTTATAGGGCGGATTGCAGGTCACAAGCGTAAATTTTCCTGCAGGCAATTTTGAGCCTATTTCCTTTATATCAGCGCATATCGGCGAGAACCGCTCAAGGTTTAATTCATCCCTTGACTTTGCGGCAAGGTCTATTGCCTCGCGGCTTATGTCAACGCCTACAGCGGATTTTAAGTTACCGTCACGCAGCATTAAAAACGGTATAATTCCGCAGCCCGTGCCCAAATCACACAGGATGTCGCTCCTTTTAGCATGAGCAAAGTGACTGAGCAATACCGCATCTGTGCCGAAGGTATGATGCTCACAAACATATATAGCAAAATTTGCGCCATCAAGCGGCTCTTTTTTTACTGACGGCTCCATTTTACACCCTGAGGAGTATCCTCTAAGACAATACCCATCTCCTTTAGCTTGTCGCGGATGGCATCGGCGGTGGCAAAATCTCTTGCCTTTCTAGCTTGAGTACGTTGCTCGATAAGTGCCTCAACCTCGGCATCAATGCTGTTATCGGCGCGGTTGTATCCAAGGCCCAACACACCGCAAAGCTCCTCTAATATATTCTTAGCGGCAAGCAGAGTTTCCTTACTTGCGCCCTCGGATACCGCAATATTTATATCCTTAATAAGCCCGAACAGTGCCGCCAGAGCATCAGCGGTATTAAGGTCATCGTCCATTGCTGTTATAAATTCATTCTTTCTGCTCTCGGCAAAGCCCCCGACTTCGCCGCCCTCTTGCGCGTGCGAAATAGCAAAATCAAGATCCTTAAGGCAGTTATAAATGCGCTCAAGGGCGTTCTTGCTCTGCTCAATAATATCGGTGCTGTAGTTAATAGGGCTTCTGTACTGCGAGGATATCATAAGATAACGGATAGGCTCATAACCGTACTGCTTAGCAACATCGCGTACGGTGAAGAAGTTTCCAAGTGATTTCGACATTTTGCGGTTATCAACATTGATATAACCATTGTGCATCCAATATCTTGAAAAGGCACAACCGTTAGCACACTCGGATTGGGCAATCTCATTTTCGTGATGCGGGAAGATAAGGTCCTGACCGCCGCAATGAATATCAATGGTGTCACCAAGATATTTATTTACCATAGCGGAGCATTCAATATGCCAGCCGGGTCTACCCTTGCCCCAAGGAGATTCCCAAAAAGGCTCGCCGGGCTTAGCGGATTTCCAAAGACAAAAGTCCATGGGGTCTTTCTTCTGTTCGGTTAAATCTACGCGCTCACTCGCACCTGCGGCAAGTTCCTCAAGGGGCTGATGGGAAAGCTTTCCGTACTCATTAAACTTCTTGGCACGGAAATACACATCTCCCCCGCTTTCATAAGCGTAGCCCTTTTCAATCAGGGAGTTAATTATACTGAAAATAGCATCAATATTTTCGGTTGCGCGCGGATGCACGGTTGCCTCACGGATGTTAAGACCCTTTGAGTCTACAAAGAACTCTTTTATATAACGCTCGGCGACCTCGGGCACGGTAATGCCCTCCTCATTAGCCTTTTTTATAAGCTTATCGTCAATATCGGTAAAGTTTTGGACAAATTTTACCTCGTAACCGCGCCACTCAAGATAGCGGCGCAAAACATCAAACACGCAAAGAGGGCGTGCGTTTCCTATGTGTATAAAGTTATATACCGTGGGGCCGCAAGCGTAAATTTTAAGGGTATTTCCCTGCAAGGGAATAAGCTCCTGCTTTTGCCTTGTTAATGTGTTAAATATTTTCATTGTTTTTCTCCTCTAATTTTTTCTCAAGTGTCTTTATTCGTTGCTCAAGACGGCATATCTCCTGTGAAACAGGGTCGGGTATATGCACCTGGTCAAGGGGTTTAACCTTCATACCGCCACGACGCACTATCCTTGCGGGAACGCCGACAACGGTACAGTCAGGCGGTACCTCCTCAAGCACTACTGCACCTGCGGCAATACGGGAGTTATCCCCCACCTTAAAGGGGCCAAGCACCTTTGCGCCTGAGCTTATCATAACATTATTACCTATTGTCGGGTGGCGTTTACCTGTATCCTTACCTGTACCGCCAAGGGTAACTCCCTGATAAATAAGCACATCATCACCGATTTCGGCGGTTTCACCAATAACAACGCCTGCGCCGTGGTCAATAACAAGGCGACGGCCGATGGTTGCGCCCGGATGAATTTCAATACCTGTTTTTCTTACCGCTCTTTGCGAAATCATTCGTGCGATAAATTTAAAATTGTGTTTATAGAAGAAATGTGCGCGCCTATGCATTCTTATTGCCCGAACACCGGGGTAAAGAAAGAACACCTCGAAGAAATTTCTTGCGGCAGGGTCGCGCTCCCTTACCGCCTGCACATCCTCTCTTATGCGGTCAAAAATGTTAATCACACTCCAATATAAAATAAAACGCCCCCAAAGCCAAAGGCTTCGAAGGCGGTATCCGCGGTTCCACTTCGTTTTATAACTCTTTTGCCTTAACGCGGCATTAAACGCACAGGAGATACTGCCGAAAATCAGGTTCCCACCTGTGTGCTGACGGGTGCATTTCGCAGACAGCCTCCCCGAATACCCTTTCAGTCGCGGAGTATTCTCCCTTTTGGCGCAACATCTGTTACTTCTCCCGATAAACGCATCATATATTAGTTTAATTTATTTTATTATATTCAACAATCCGTAATTTGTCCAGCATTATTTTGAAGAATTTATTATCTGTGAGTTTTGGGCAAGATAAATTGCTCCCGAAATCACGCACAGTGCAGTGGATATCCACAGCGAAGCACTGACACAATTATCAAGCACAGCATTAAGCATTGTGAACTGTCCAAAAATATCCTTAAAGGCAAGTACCGTTATCGTAAATATTATTGCTACCATCTGGCTTACGGTCTTTGCCTTACCCCAAATATTTGCGGCTATTACCTTGCCGCCTGAGGATACTACAACAAGGCGAAGCGAGGTAATAAGAAATTCACGAAAAAGCACCAAAAACACTATCCACACAATGCCGCTGCCAACACCCTGCTTTAAAAAGGCAAGGAAGGCGGCGGTGGTGAGCATCTTATCCGCAACGGGGTCAAGAAATTTCCCAAAATCGGTTACTAAATTTCTTTTTCTCGCTATTTGCCCGTCCCACATATCGGTAAGAGAGGCAAGTATAAAAACAAGCAGTGCGGCAATATAGTGAAATTTAAACTCAATCACCATAAGTGCCAAAAATATGGGCGTTGCTATAATTCTTGCAACGGTTAACTTATTCGGCAGATTCATCTATTCTCTCTCCTAACAAATCGTAGTCCATACAGTCATTTACAAGCACATACGCAAAATCGCCTATCTTAAGCGGTATATCACTCATAAAGAAAATTTTACCGTCGATTTCGGGCGCATCGCCCTGTGTTCTTCCGAAATAACAACGGATATAATTATCATATCCCTCAATAAGCACCTTTTGTTTTGTGCCTATTTTCTCCTCATTCTTCATAAGGGCAATTCGGTTCTGGTCCTCCATAATATGCTCAAGGCGGTCCTGCTTAACCTGCGGGTCAACCTGCCCCTCAAAATCGGCGGCAGGAGTATCCTCCTCGGCGGAGTAGGCAAAGCAACCGAGCCTGTCAAACTTTGTCTTTTTAACAAAAGCGTGAAGCCGCTCAAACTGCTCCTCACTTTCCCCGGGGAAACCCGTTATAAATGTAGTGCGAAGGGTAATTGTCGGCACCTTAGCCCTTATCTTTTCAATAAGAGCGGTTATAGTTTGCTCGTCACCCGAACGGTTCATAGCGCGCAGTATCTCACCGTCTATATGCTGCAAGGGTATATCAAGATACTTTACAAGCTTATCCTGTTTGGCTATAACCTCAAGAAGCTCATCGGTTATCTTTTCGGGATAGGTATAAAGGGTACGTATCCATACAAGACCCTCAATTTTACAAAGTTCACTCAGCAGTTCGGGCAGCCTTGACTCTCCGTAAATATCGGTGCCGTAGGCGGTAGTATCCTGAGCCACAACAATAAGCTCCTTAATTCCGCCGCGCGCTAACCGCTTTGCCTCGTCAACAATATCTTCTATTTTACGGGAGCGCATTTTGCCCCTTATTTGCGGAATAGCACAGTAGGTACAGCAGTTATCACAGCCATCAGCAATCTTTATATATGTGCTGAAAGGATAACCGCCTAATACTCTCGGTGTGTTAAGGTCAAGCTCCCATTTTTCACCGTAGCTGTTTTTTGCCTTTTTATTTATCGCATCACGGGTAAGGCGCGCAATATCCTTATTAGAGCCAATACCAACAACAAGGTCAACCTCGGGTATCTCCTGCGTAACGTCGTCACGGTAGCGCTCTGCAAGACAGCCTGTAACAATAACCGCCTTACAGTTGCCCTCACTCTTATACTTTGACGCCTCTAAAATATTTTCAATTGCTTCACTTTTTGCTTCCTCAATAAAGCCGCAGGTGTTTATAATTATCGCATCTGCCGCGGCCTCTTCGCTACATATTTCAAAGCCGTCATCACGCAGCAGATGCAGCATCATTTCGGCATCCACCTGATTTTTAGGGCATCCAAGAGATACCACGGCAACCTTATAAGCCATTAAAATTCCTCACAGTCGTTTATGTTTTCACTGTATTCGCGCATAACGCTTTTTATATCCCCAAAATTAAAGCCCCGACGGACCAGTGCCGCAAAGGTGCGCTGGATATCCTTTTCGGTACCCATTTTATTTCGGTACTGCCTCTCAAGCAGAGCGCGGATTTGTAGTTTTTGGTCGGTTTCCTGCTGTTGCACCGCGCTGCGGGCAATATCGCGGGGAATTCCCTTTAATATAAGCTTTTGCTCAGCCTGTCTTGGGGAGCAGTTTGTGTCAATCAGATTTTTTGCAAGACGCAGGGCAAACTTTTGGTCGTCAAGATACGAAAGCTGCTTCATCCTATCAACTGCCGCAGTGCAGGCGGCCTCATCAAAGCCTGCCTTTTTAAGCTTATCAAAAAGCCCCTTTTCGCTATGGTCGGCGCGGGATAAATACCACAGCGCGCGACTTTTAGCGCGGCGTGTATCAGAGCCGACCTTATGCTCACAACACTCATCCTCGGACAACTCTCTGCCGACACTTAGCTGGGCTTCGGCGCAATAATCACTATCAAGCACCAATGAGGTACCGTTTTCAAACAGTACCTCGGTTAAATGCTTTCTTTTTATGTTTAACGATGATATTTTCCCGCTCATCAGTCAACAGCAATATCTATATTGACCTTGCGACGGCGTCTGGGCGCATCCTCGGTAGAATTTGAAACCTCTGCCTGAACAGGCATAATTCCGGGTATTTCTACCTCGCTCTCGGCATCGTTTTTCGTGTTTTTGCCGTCATAATATTCCGCTATCTTTGCCTCAATTTCTTCGGCAAGGGCAGGATTTTCAACGAGCAGCTGCTTCGAGTTGTCTCTGCCCTGACCCAGCTTCATATCACCGTAGCTGAACCACGCGCCTGAGCGCGCGATAATCCCCGTAGCAACGCCTAAATCAATAAGCTCACCCTCACGGGAAATTCCCTTACCGTACATAATATCAAACTCTGCCTCACGGAAGGGCGGGGCAACCTTGTTTTTAACTATCTTGGCGCGGGTACGGGAGCCTATCATCTCGCCGCCGTTTTTAAGGGTTTCAATTTTGCGAATATCAATTCGCACGCTGGCGTAGAATTTAAGCGCTCTACCGCCCGTCGTCGTCTCGGCACTTCCGTAAAATACGCCGATTTTATCACGAAGCTGATTTATAAATATTGCAACACAGTTGGATTTTGAAATGGCGCCTGCAAGTTTTCTAAGGGATTGTGACATAAGACGAGCATGAAGACCTACATGGCTGTCACCCATTTCACCCTCAATTTCCGCCTTGGGAACAAGTGCGGCAACCGAGTCAATTACGACTACCTCAATAGCACCCGAACGAACAAGCGCCTCGGTTATTTCCAGTGCCTGTTCACCTGTATCGGGCTGAGAAACAAGCAAAGAGTCAATATCAACGCCTAAATTTGCAGCGTATACAGGATCAAGAGCGTGCTCAACATCAATGAACGCGGCAGTTCCGCCCTTCTTTTGCGCCTGTGCAACAACATGCAGAGCAATGGTAGTTTTACCCGAGGATTCGGGACCGTATATCTCGACAATTCTTCCCTTAGGAACGCCGCCTATGCCAAGAGCGCGGTCGAGAGCAATGGAGCCCGTTTTAATGCACTCTACATTCATTCCCGTGTTCTCGCCAAGGCGCATAATGGCGCCCTTACCGAACTGCTTCTCTATTTGGGTCATAGCCGTTTCAAGAGCTTTTGCCTTATCGTCGGCCTTGTTTTCGTTGGTTTTCTTCTTATCCTCTGCCATAATAAATTCGCTCCTTTTTTTATTTTCATCTATATTATATATTGTCTACTGTCCCATAAACGACTCTTTTGATTCCGCTATAATCCTCGCGGGTTTTTATATCGGTAAGCCCTGCCTTATGGAATAGCTTTGTAACAGCATCCTCCATACCAATACCTATCTCAACGGCTATATGCCCACCGCTTTCCACAAGAGGCTTCCATTTTTCAAGAATTATTTTATAGTAATCAAGCCCATCTTCGCCGCCGTAAAGCGCGGTTTCAGGCTCGTTTTTTGTTTCCTCGTCAATAATAGCCATTTGCGCTTTGCTTATGTAGGGCGGATTGCTCACAATTAAATCGAATTTCATATCGTCCCGCGGCGTTTCAATACCGCAAAGACTTGCAGTTACATTATCGGCACCGTTTTTCTCTATGTTTCTTTCAAGATAGGAAAATGCCTTTTCATACTTTTCCACACAAAGCACCTTTGATTGTGGGTTTTTTAGTCCTAAGGTAATTCCGACACAGCCCGTTCCTGCGCAAAGGTCAGCTATCTTTTCTCCGCCAAGCTCAAGGGCGGTTTCAACCAGCACCTCGGTATCGGGACGCGGACACAGCACACCCTCACCTACCGCAAAATCGTAGCCGAAAAAGGACCACTCGCCTAAAATATATTGCAGCGGATACCGCGTGCACCGCTGACGAACAACGCTTATGAGAAGGGCTTCCTTTATATCATCAAGCGGTTCCTGATACTTATCCATTATCTGCCTGTTGCTATATCCTGTAACATAACGGATAATCTGTTTAGCCTCGAAAATAAAGGATTCTATTCCCGCCGCCTGTAAAGCCTTTTTTGTGTAGTTATATGCTGAAAAAACCGTCACTTTACTCTACCTCTTTATCCACCGCTTCACCGTAGAAGGATTTATAATCTTCCTCCTCAAGCACTTCTTCAATAGCTGCAACGGCAACCTCTATCATACCGTCATCAGGCTCCTTGGTGGTAAGACGCTGCATCCATATACCGGGGGCTGAAATAATTTTTGTAAAAATATTATCGTATTTTCCGCAAATTTTTATAAGCTCATAGCCAAGCCCCATTATAAGGGGTACTATTACAAGCTTTATGGCCGTCCAAACAAGGCGGTTTGATGTAAGAAACGGGAAAATAAACTGAATAACCGAGGATATTACAATGCTGACAATCAGCATAAGTATCATAAACGATGTACCGCAACGCGGATGAAAACGGCTTTGTTTTTTTATGTTTTGTATGGTAAGGGGTAATCCTCTTTCAAGGCAAAATATCGTTTTATGCTCTGCCCCGTGGTAGGAAAACACCCTTTTTATATCCTTTGTTGTGCTTACTGCGGCTACATAAACCACAAACACAGCCATTTTAAGAAGTCCCTCAAATACACTGCGAAGGGCGGTTATTTTGCCCTGCACAAGCGAGTTTAAAAAATCAAAAAGCCAAGCGGGCAGATAAATTAAAAGCCCTACGCAAAGAACTAATGCCGCAACCATTGCCACAATCATTACGGTATTCCATACTACAGCAGAGGGCTTTTGTGTTTCGCCCTTTTCATTTTCCTCCTCGGCGAAGCCGGATTTCTCGGCGGATATCATTAAAGCCTTATACCCGTGAACCATACTTTCAACAAAGGCAACAACACCGCGTATAACAGGCCATTTGAAAACGATACATTTGTCCTTTACAGACTTGAATTGCATCTGCTGGACATCAATTTCACCCGATGAGGTACGCACCGCCATTGCGGTTTTGTTTTTACCCTTCATCATAATTCCTTCAATAAGCGCCTGACCGCCTATCGAGGTGTATTTAGGACATCCCATCTGTGTTTTCATCCTCACTTTTTTGAGTTTGCTCATCTTGGTCATAGGTTGTGCCTGCCTCATCTGTCGGCTCAGCATCTTTAGGGGTTGGAGTTATTATAACCTCAGGCTCGTTTTTTTGCTCGTGCTCCTGCGCGAGCGGCAAAACAATTGTAACGGTAGTACCAACACCCTCGGTACTTTCAACAAATAAAAGACCCTCATGCTGTTTTACTATTTCATCGGCAACGGCAAGGCCAATACCCGAACCGCGCACCGTTTTATTTGACTTGAAGAATTTTTCCTTTACCCTGTCAATATCCGCGGCAGGAATACCGACGCCCGTATCCTTGACAAGTATTCTTACGCAGGCCTCTTCAACGTACTGCTCAACCAATACCTGTCCGCCCGACTCGGTATATTTCACGGCGTTATCAATAATATTTATAAACACCTGTTTTAACCTGTCGGAATCGCCCATTATATCACATTCTCTTTTAGGGTGGACATAGGTTAATTCGATATTTCTCTGCTTTGCAAGCTCAATATACATATCTGCCGCAGCAAAGACGAGGCTTGTAACATTGAGCTTTGCGGTATTAACCGTGAGTCTACCCGACTGCATACGCGAGAAATCAAGCAGCTCCTCAACAAGTCCTGAAAGACGGTCGGATTCACTTAGCACCACGTCAAGACCCTTTTCTACCAGCTCCTCGTCGGCGCCGATAGACATTTTTGCCGTCTCGCCCCAACCGCGGATAGCGGTAAGCGGAGTGCGCAACTCGTGAGAAACCGAGGATATAAAGTCGTTCTTAAGATTTTCGGCGCGGTCAAGCTCGCTCGCCATATAGTTAATAGCATCACACAGCTCGCCTATTTCATCGTTGCGACCTGTTTCTATCTGTGTCTTAAACTCACCCATTGCTATTTTGCGGGCGGTATTGCTTACATCTCTTATGGGTATTGCAATTGAACGGATAAAGTAAAAGCCCGAAGCGGCAAAAACGGAAAGGAAGGCAATACCGACCACGGTCACTGCGAAGCAGCCCCAAAAAATACGCTTGTTGGTTTCCTCTAACGATACTACCCAGCGCACCGCGCCGTTGGAGCTTTCGCTCTCGGGAGAAAGAATAATCGTTTCAGCAAGGACCGATTCCCCTGCAGTACTCTTGCCCTGCCAAAAGGCAATACCGCGGGAGCTTTTAAGTGCGGCGGCATAGTCAGGCATATCCGATTCGGTAGGGGCAAATCCCGTTGTGGTAACTATCACCCTGCCGTTGTCATCAAGTATCTGAACCTCTACCTTGTCTTTATACTCAAACTGCTCGGCATAGGTACGGGCAGAGTCGGCAAAGGTAGCAGAATCGGCAATACTCAGTGCGGAAAAGCTTTGCACATATTCCGAGGCAATACCGCGAACTCGTTCAATATAAAGGGAGTTTATAAGTATGCACGAAATTATTATTGCAACAAGAATTATTCCTGCCATAACTGCAAACACATTGACAAACCAGCGTGTGCCAATGCTTTTGAATTTAAGTTCCATTTCCATGCGCCTTTCCCCCTATCTGTCTTATTTTTGCTGATACAAAAGTTTCTACCCTTGTGTATTCCACTTGTATCCCATACCCCACACAGTAACAAGGTGCACGGGGTTTGAAGGGTCGTCCTCTATTTTCATTCTCAGTCTCCTGATATTAACATCCACTATCTTTTCCTCGCCGAAAAAGCTTGTTCCCCACACCTTATTGAGGATATCCGTACGGTCAAGGGCGGTATCGGGATTAGTAAAGAAATATTCTACTATCTGAAACTCAACCTGAGTGAGCTCAATATTTTTATCATTCTTAGTAAGCGTGCGGCGGCGTAAATTAAGACGGAAATTGCCAAGCACTATCTCATCGGCGCTTACGGGCGAACTGGGTTTATGGTTCATCTCAACACGGCGGTAGAGTGAATCTACGCGGGCAAGCAGTTCTGTAGGAGAAAAGGGCTTGGTGATATAATCATCGGCTCCCATCATAAGGCCGCTTATCTTGTCCATCTCCTGAGTGCGGGCAGTAAGCATAATAATACCCAGCGAGGCACTGCGTTTTCTCAGCTCCTTGCAAAGGGTAAAACCGTCCATTCCAGGCATAGAAATATCAAGCAGCGCAATATCAAAGGGCTCGGCACTGCTATCATATATCTCGAGTGCCTCCTCGCCTGAGCCTGCCTCTACTATGGTATAGCCTACACGGCGCAAATTGATGCATTCAAACTCTCTTATTGCAACCTCGTCCTCAACGATAAGAATACGCTTCAATTTACTTTTCCTCCTCTATAAGTGTAAAAATCTCTTCAAGCTTTTCGTTATTTATTGCCGCCGAGCTGTTTTGCCCGAAGCGGTAGGCGAATACAAGGCCGTTTGCGCGGGTAAGCTCTGTAAATCCGTCCTTCACATAATCCTCGGCGTCCCACGCTTTTTCAGCAACAGCCTGCATACGCATTATCTCCTCGCCCGCAAGACCCGTTTTCTCGTCATAAGCATATATTACCCTGAGTCTTGAGTCGGTCTTTTTTGCAACGCATATGTTCTTCCAATTATCAGGTATATCAAAACTGTAGCCGTCGGTATAATTCATAAGCATAGTGCGGCAAACAACCAGCTTGTCAGGCGAAGGCTTGCACCATTTAGTAAGAGAAACATTTTCGGTATCGGCTATGTTCTTTGCACTCGGCAAGGATTGAAGCATTGGTATCTCAACAATACCGTCACCGTCAATATCGCGGCTTGCTACAAGGCTTTGACGGAAGGTAGCCGTTGTGCTTTGTGTGCGTACGTCGTAAAACGAATTTTTAAGTATATCCTTTTCGTAGCATAGAACCTCGGTTATCATTCCCGTTCCCTTAACAGCATCAACCACTACCGCAAGTCTGCCGTCTTCAAGCTTTGAGATTACAGGCTTGTAGTACGAGGTTATATTGCCGTCGAGCGCGCACGAGCCAAGCTGAGTAACGCCCTTTTCGTTAATCTGTAAAAGCTTGGCGGCAGCGGTTTTCTTTACCGAATCAAGAACAGTAACCAAAAGACCGCTTACGCCGTTTCCGTCAAGGTCACAGGCAACAAACTCGGTATATTTCTCAAGGGCGCGCTGAACAAGGGTGTTTGACGAATACTCGTATACCGCTACCTGCTTATCAACGTTTCCGAAAACATAGTAGCCAACAATTATTTCCTGCTTGCCGTCACCGCCTAAATCGCAAAACTCAACGCGTTCAACGCCGCTGCCTACTATTTTGGAACTGCCAACGCTTATATACTCGCCGTTTATCTTAGTTATAAGGTTAATATGCACCGTAACGGTGTTATCAGCGGTTGTGGTATAAAAGGCTATCGCCTCATCGCTGCCGTCATTATTTATATCCTTTAAAACGATGGCTGAGCGGTAATCTCCCAAGGCTGGGTATTTAAGGGTATATTTACCCGTTATATTATTTTTAAGCACCTCGCTTATAAGGGCATATTCACCGCCTGCATTAGGCGGAGAAAGCAAGGTATCATCGGCTGCGCCGAAGCCGTCGCATCCGCACAGCGTAAACATTAAAACAGCGGCAAAAATCCCCGCAATTATCTTTTTAAGCATCAGCGCACCCCTCCTATTAAGCATAAAATTTGTCCGTGAAAAGGCGCTTCTGCGCTTTTTCACACAACTACATTCATTATATCATAATAATCCTAAAAAGAAAACACTTTTATGAATTTTTTACTATTTGTTCAAGAACAGGAATAAGCTCGCTAATAAGCCTCGGCGCGGTCTGCCCCGTCTTCATTTTTATAAGGTAATACGGCTTTTCTCCCGTGCCCTTAACATATACGCGGTTGCCGAAATGTGCGCTTAGCATACTAAGCAGTTTAGGGTCTATACCGGTGACATTAAGGTGAATTCCATCGGCTGAGCCGTTAATCTCGTATATGCCTGCCGCAGCAGCGTTGGTTCGAAGCAGAGAAATGTTTATAAGCCCCATAACCGACACAGGCGGCTCACCGAAGCGGTCAATAAGCTCGTCGAGAACATCGCTGGCACCATCCTCGTTCTTGACCTCGGCAATACGGCGGTAAATTCCGAGCCTTGCAGGCAGTGAAGAAATATACTCAGGCGGAATATGCGCCGAAATATTAAGATCCACCGTACAGGGCAGCTCCTCCTTGACCTTAAGCCCCTTTTCCTCGTTTATAGCGTCGGCAAGAAGCTTTAAATACATATCGTAGCCTACGGCCTCCATATTTCCGTGCTGCTCGCCGCCTAAAATACTGCCTGCGCCCCTTATCTCAAGGTCGCGCATAGCAATTTTAAAGCCCGAACCGAACTCGGTATACTCTCTGATTGCCTCTAAACGCTTGGTGGCAATTTCGCTTAACTGTCTGCCGCCTCTAAAGCAAAAATAGGCATACGCGCGTCTGGGGGAACGCCCCACTCTGCCGCGAAGCTGATGAAGCTGCGCCAATCCCATGCGGTCGGCATCCTCAATAATGAGGGTATTGACATTTGCAACATCCACGCCCGTTTCAATAATGGTGGTACATACAAGCACATCTATTTCGTGCTCCATAAGTCTGCGCCACACGGCACTCAGCTCATCCTCGCTCATTTTACCGTGGGCGGTCGCAATTCTTGTACCCTCGGGTAGCTGAGCCTGAAGCCTTGCGGCACAACGCACGATAGTTTCTACACGGTTATGCAGATAATATACCTGTCCGCCGCGGCGCAATTCTTTGTTTATCGCATCGGCAAGAAGCCCTGCGTTATGCTCTAAAACATAGGTCTGAACAGGGTGCCTGTCACCCGGCGCCTCGTCAATACTCGACATATCCCGAAGCCCCGACATAGCCATATTAAGAGTACGGGGAATGGGGGTTGCAGAAAGGGTTAGAACATCCACCTGTGGATATTTTTCCTTAAGCCTTTCCTTTTGGGCAACACCGAAACGCTGCTCCTCGTCGATAATAACAAGCCCTAAATCTCGGAAATTAACATCATTTGAAATCATTCGGTGGGTGCCTATTACCATATCAACGGTGCCGTTTTTAAGGCCCCGTAACGTCTTTTCCTGCCTCGTTTTAGTCACAAAACGCGAAAGCATTTCAACACTCAGCGGCATATCTGCAAACCGCTGTAAAACGGTGTTATAATGCTGCCAGGCGAGTATGGTGGTGGGCACAAGCAGCGCGCCCTGCTTGCCCTCGCTGACACATTTAAAGGCGGCGCGCAAAGCAACCTCGGTCTTGCCGAAGCCTACGTCACCGCACAGCAGTCTGTCCATAGGGACAGCCCGCTCCATATCGCCCTTTATTTCGTTTATACAGCGCAACTGGTCCTCGGTCTCGTCATAGGGGAAACGCCGCTCAAAATCACTTTGTAGGTCGGTATCGGGCGCAAAAGCATATCCCTTTGCGCTCATTCGCTTGGCGTAAAGGGTGGTTAATTGCTTTGCCATATCTTTAACGGCGGCTCGAACGCGCGAACGCGTTCTGCTCCATTCACTGCCGCCGAGTTTGTGCACCTTTATCTGTCCGTTATCTGCCGAGCCTATATACTTGCTGACAAGGTCAAGCTGGGTAACAGGTACATAAAGCACATCGCTTTTAGCGTAGTTTATTTTTATATAATCCTTAGTAACCCCGCCGCTGCTAATTCGGTGAATGCCGTCAAACACGCCTATTCCGTGCGCTGTGTGAACAACATAGTCACCCCTTTTAAGCTCCTCTATAGAGCCTATTTCCTTGGCATTTTTAGGGCGCGAACGGGATTTCTTTTTTTCACCGAGAATATGGCGGTGGGTTATGAGTAAAAATTTTTCATCGGGCAGTTCAAGTCCGTTTGAAAGACCGCCGCAGGTTACGGTAACTCCTCTTGCCGCCTCGCTGCAATCGTAATCCAAACGGGCGTTTATGCCTTTCGAGTTAAGCTCGCTGCATAATACCTTTGCTGCGCGCTGCTCTCCTGCAAGCACTACGGCACTGCCGCCTTTTTCAAGGATATATTCAATATCCTCAATCAGTACGCCCACATCCCCGTTCCAGACACAGGAGCGTTTCCAGTTAAGGTCTATAAGACTTTTGGGTGACAGCGGATATTTGCCTCTTGCAAAGCTGTCCATAATAATGCCTTGCTCACACCGCTCGAAGAACTGCGCCTCGCTCAGGGTAAAGGTGTCGCATCCCTTGCCTAAAAAGCCCTCCTCAAAGGCGTTTTTAATATCCTCGTTCTCCATAAGGCGTATTCTGTCAAGATGTTCCTCAATGTTGCCGCTTTCAAGGAGAAAATATACAGGGTCCTTTATATAATCAAGCACCGTACAAAGCTCACCGTAGATTATAGGCGCGTAACGGTCAATATTAACCTGTGCGCCGCCGCGAAGAAGGTCAATATCGCGGCTGAGCCGCTGCACGTATTTGTCGGTAATACCCCTTTTGTTGTCCCTGAACTGAGTAAGAAGCTCTATCAGCGTATCGTTATCGCAAAGTACCTCGCTTGCAGGGGTAATAACAACGCTATCGAGCGTTTCTCCTCGACGCTGGGTATCGGTATCAAAATAGGAAATGCTGTCAATCTCATCTCCCCAAAGCTCAATACGTATAGGCTCCGAGCTGTTTGCGGCAAAAATATCTACAATACCGCCGCGTACCGAAAACTGACCTATGCCGTCAACCATATCACAGCGGCTGTAACCTGCCGAGGTAAGACGGCTTATAATCTCGCCTAAATCTACCGTCTCCGAGTTCTTAAGGGAAAAGCTGTTTTCTCTGAGTGCCGTAGGCGGTATAGTGCGCTGAACCGCCGCGCCCACGGGACAAATAAGCATACTGAAAGCCCCGTCAAGAAGTCTTGACAGGGTGTGTATTCTCTTTTGCTCGTACTGTCTTGATGCGCCGATTATATCACCAAAAGCAAAATCACGCGGGCTGAATATAACAGGCTGTTCTCCAAGGCGTACAAGGTCATCGTAAATGTAGTTTGCCCCTGCCTCATCTGCAGTGATAATAACACGAGTACCCCGCGTTTTCTCCCTGAGCGCAGCGGTAATCGCGGCGGCGTGAATACGCGAAACACCGCTCACCGCGGCAGGCAGGTCATTTTTTTGAATCGCCGTACTAATACGGCGAAATCCCGCATCCTCATTTAATATTGAGTTTAAAAATTTCATATTTGTATCTAAACTCTCTTATGAATTGTATTTATTCATTGCGCTGTCTATGCCGTTTTTAAGCAGCTCCTCAACGGCGTTTACCGCCTTTTCAATGGCGGCGTTGTAGTCCTTTTGCTGCTCCTTTGGTATGCCGCCCAGCACCCAATCCTTTAAATCGGCATCAGGGCTTGGCTTTGCACCCACACCTATTTTAAGACGGGCAAAATCCTGAGTTGAAAGGTGCGCTATAAGGCTTTTAACGCCGTTGTGTCCGCCTGCTGAGCCCTTTTTCCTTATGCGGATGTTTCCCACGGGCAATGAGATATCATCGAACATAACAAAAATACTCTCAATCGGCATTTTATAAAACCTTTTTAGGGGCGCGACCGCCTCACCCGATAAGTTCATATAGGTTTGCGGCTTTACAAGCAGTACCCTTTGGGAGCCTATTTTACACTCCGATACAAGGGCTTTGTTTTTAGCCTTAAAGGGAGCCGCGCTGTATTTTTGCGCCAGAGCATCAAGAGCGTTAAAGCCTGCATTATGTCGGGTTTTTTCGTACTCCTTCCCCGGATTTCCAAGTCCCACAAGCATAAGGCTATATACACTGCTCTTATCCTTTTTCGAAAAAAACATACCGTTTTTTATTCTCCTTAATATTTTAAATAATTATACAACAATTTTCTAATTACTGTCAAGGAAATTGTGCTTGACAAAAGGCGGATTTGGGGGTATTATATTTGTGTTAAAGCGTTGAGAAGGAAAGTAGCTTTAAGTTACCTGTCAGAGAGGGCGGCGGTTTGCTGTGAGCGGCCTCAGGGAATTATAAGTGAAGACCACCTTTGAGTGTGCGGCGAAATAAGTCGCGCCGTAAAACCTGCGTTAAAGGTATTAAAGAGGCAGCTAACATGCTGCAAAGCGGGTGGAACCGCGGAGATTTTGTTAATTCTTCGTCCCGTACGGAAAATTCCGTACGGGACGTTTTTTTATGCTATTTTTCGGAGGGATACAAATGAAGATTATTTTAAATTCAAAAGAGCGTATTTTTGATGCTCCCCTTACCGTTTATGAGGCCGTTAAAAGCCTTGGCGGCGGCTTTGCAAAAAGCGCCTGCGCCGCTTGTGTGAACGGAAAAAACGTTGACCTTAGAACAGTGCTTGAGGGTGACTGTGAGGTTAATATCTTAACCTTTGAGGACGAATACGGTCGTTGGACCTTTCGCCACACCGCGTCCCACATTCTCGCTCAGGCTGTAAAACGCCTTTACCCTGAGGCTAAGCTTGCTATCGGCCCCGCTGTGGATGACGGTTTTTATTATGACCTTGATACACCCACAATGCTTACTCGAGATGACCTTGAGAAAATCGAGAACGAAATGAAAAATATCGTAAAAGAGGATATTCCTCTTGAGCGTTTTACTATGCCGAGAGAAGAGGCTATCGCATTTTTTAAGGAAAAGGATGAGCCCTATAAGGTTGAGCTTATTGAGGACCTGCCCGAAAATGCGGAAATTTCCCTTTACCGTCAGGGTGAGTTTGTTGACCTTTGCGCAGGCGCACACCTTATGTCCACAGGTCTTGTAAAGGCATTTAAGCTTACCAGTGCAACAGGTGCCTACTGGCGCGGTGACTCAAGCAAAAAAATGCTTCAGCGTATCTACGGTACCGCCTACCCCAAGGCAAGTGAGCTTGCTGCCCACCTTGAGCGCGTTGAGGAGGCTAAAAAGCGTGACCACAATAAATTAGGCCGCGAGCTTGAGCTTTTTACCACCTGTGATGTTATCGGTCAGGGCCTTCCCGTTATGCTGCCCAAGGGTACACAGATTATTCAGACCTTACAGCGATTTGTCGAGGACGAGGAGGCAAGACGCGGTTGGCTTCGCACCAAAACTCCTCTTATGGCAAAGAGCGACCTTTATAAAATTTCCGGTCACTGGGACCACTACCGTGACGGTATGTTTGTTATGGGCGACCCTGAGGACGAGAGCAAAGAATGCTTTGCGCTGCGTCCAATGACCTGTCCGTTCCAATATCAGGCATATCTGAACCGTCCACGCTCCTACCGTGACCTGCCGCTTCGCTACGCCGAAACCTCAACCCTTTTCCGCAACGAGGATTCGGGAGAGATGCACGGTCTTATCCGCGTTCGTCAGTTCACCATTTCCGAAGGTCATCTTATGTGCCGTCCCGACCAGCTTGAGGATGAATTCCGCCGCTGCTTAGAGCTTACCACCTTTATGCTCAAGACCTTAGGCCTTTACGAGGATGTTTCCTACCGTTTCTCACAGTGGGACCCGCAGGACAGCGAAAAGTATATAGGTACCGCCGAGCAATGGAATGAGGCTCAGGGTATTATGGCAAACATTCTTGATACCCTTGGTATTGAATATAAGGTAGGTATCGGCGAGGCCGCCTTCTACGGCCCCAAGCTTGATATACAAATAAAGAATGTTCACGGTAAGGAGGATACCCTTATCACCATTCAGATTGACCAGATGTTAGCCGAAAAGTTTGGTATGGAGTACACCGATTCTGACGGTACCAAGAAAAATCCCTATATTATCCACCGTACCTCTATCGGCTGTTATGAGCGCACTCTTGCTCTGCTTATTGAAAAGTATGCAGGCGCATTCCCAATGTGGTTGGCTCCCGTTCAGGTAAGGCTTCTTCCCATTGCCGACCGCCACTTTGACTATGCAAACAAGGTCAAGGAGCGTCTTGAGGCTGAAGGTATGCTGGTTGAAATTGATACAAGAAACGAAAAAATCGGTTACAAAATTCGCGAGGCACGGCTCCAGAAAATTCCATATATGCCCATCATCGGAGATAAGGAAGTGGAGGAAGGTACCCTATCGGTACGCCGCCGCGGTGAGGATGGTGACCTCGGCTGTATGAGTGTTGAGGAGTTTACCGCAAGGCTGATAGAAGAAATCAAAACAAAGTTTATAGGCTAAAAAAATCCCGCAGGAATTTTCCTGCGGGATTTTTTATAAGCAGTTCTATTTTTTTGTGCCAACGTCTTAGTATCCAAGAGGCTCATCGCAGAAAATAACCTTGATTCTATCCTTTATTCCCTGCTTGCCGCTTATAAGATATGTGCGGCAAATTCTATCCTCGCTGTCACATCCTGCGGTCATTTCGGTACCCTGACCGTTTTTAATGCTGACACATTGTCCCATTTTGGCGCAGTAGGTGTTTTTGCCCAGCCGCACGCAGTTTTTGGGTGCCGCAACCGTTTTAATACGCATAACCGCCTCGGCAATATCCTCAACTATCTTGTTGACCGATACAACCATTATAACGCTTTTAGGGCCGAAGGCAATGGATGCGATACGGTTGCAAAAGCCGTCTACATTAACAAGCTCGCCCTTTTTTGTAACGGCGTTACTTGAGCAAAAATAAGCGTCTGCATTAACCGTAATTGAATATATTTCGTCGCGCTCACTAGCGGTAATCCCCGTCTTATTCCTATCATAAAAATTATAGTCTCCGTTTTCTATAAGCTCAATAATTCCCGCCTGCTTTACCGAGGTGGATCCGCCGCAGGAAATAATATCGCCTTTTTTTATAAGTGTTTTAACAATGCCAACTACATCCGCCGCCGTTTTTGCATAAAATGTTTTTATATTATTTTTCTCAAGCGCAGCCATCGTCTGCTTTAACGTTTCGTTCATTTTATTATTCCTCCTCCGATTACTGTGTCACCGTCATAAAACACCGCCGCCTGACCGGGGCTCGGGGCTCGCTGAGGCTCATCAAATTCTATAACAACATTATTTTCATCCAGACTATGCAGTGTAGCAGGTTGTTCAATATGTCGGTACCTTAATTTTGCGCTAACCCTTATGCTGCTGCTTAAGGTATCAAACGGAATAAGGTTAATATCGGTAACCTCTACGCGTTTTTTAAACAAAGCAGGCTCGCCGCCAAGGGTAACGGTGTTTTTGAGCGCATCCTTATTCAGAACAAAGGCAGGCTTGCCCAGCGCAATGCCAAGTCCCTTTCGCTGACCTATCGTGTAACGTATAACACCCTTATGATGTCCGAGAATATTGCCCATTTCATCAATAAAATTACCGCACTGCGCCGTAAAGCCCCTATGCCGTTCTATAAAAGCGGCATAATTCCCGTCGGGCACAAAGCAGATGTCCTGACTATCCGATTTGTGCGCCGTTGCAAGGTCGTATTCGCGCGCAATTTCCCTCGCCTGCGCCTTGGTAAGCTCCCCTAATGGGAACAGAGTATGAGCAAGCTGATACTGGCTTAAAGAATAAAGCATATAGCTTTGGTCTTTAGTTTTGTCAGCGGCTCGGCAAAGCAAAAACCTGTCACCGCTTTTTTGTATTCTCGCGTAGTGACCTGTGGCAATATAATCTGCGCCCGCTTGCTGCGCGCAGTCAAGCAAGCCTGAAAATTTAATATAACGGTTACATAGTGTGCAGGGGTTGGGGGTGCCGCCGCTTAAATAGGTATCAATAAAGGGAGAAATTACGCTTTGCTCAAATTCCTCTCGCAGGTCAAAAACAAAGTGAGGGATATTAAGTTTTTCGCAAACGCTTTTTGCATCGGCAATATCGGGCGAAATTTCACCGTTTACATCATAAAGGCGCAGAGTGCCGCCTAAAACCTGATACCCTGCATTCTTGAGCAGTACCGCAACAACGCTTGAATCAACGCCTCCGCTCATTGCCGCCATCGCTTTTGCCATTTCCCTCACCTCCTTCTTGTTTATATACATATTATATATATGTGTAGGAAATTTTTCAATAAAAAAATAACTCGGATGTGATAATCACATCCGAGTTTTATTTTTTAAGCCGTTATTATTCGGCGTCCTTTTTCTTGCCTTGAAGCATTACATTGGTAAGAATACCAAGGATAAGTGCACAGGCAATGGCAGTCAGTGTAACCTTGCCAAAGGAAAGGGTTAAGCCGCCGATACCTGCAATAAGAATAACCGAAGCGGTGAAAAGGTTTGCATTATCCTCAAGGTCAACCTTCTGAATCATTTTAAGACCCGAAACAGCAATAAAGCCGTAAAGTGCCATACATACGCCGCCCATTACACAGGCAGGGATAGAGTTTACAAAAGCAACGAAGGGATTAAAGAAGGAAACAATAATAGCACCGATAGCGGCACCGAGAATGGTAACAACCGAAGCGTTCTTAGTTATAGCAACACAGGCAACGCTCTCACCGTATGTGGTGTTGGGGCAACCGCCGAAGAATGCGCCAACCATTGAGCCAACGCCGTCACCAAGAAGGGTTCTGTGAAGACCGGGCTCCTCAAGAAGGTCGCTCTCGATAATAGAGGAGATATTTTTGTGGTCAGCAATATGCTCGGCAAATACAACGAATGCAACAGGAATATAAGCAACCGCAATTGTACCGATGTATGCACCGTTTAATTCTCCAACCCCGCCAAGAGCAGTAAGGAAGGTAAACTCAGGAACCGCAAAGAAGGTTTTAAGGGTAACGCCGTCACAAACGAGAGCAGTAAATTTACCGAAATCAATTACCATAAGGGCAGGGTCTTCAGTAACGATACCGATAACAGTGAAGATAGCGGCAACTGCATAACCTGCGAGAATACCGATAATAAACGGAATAAGCTTAGCGGTCTTTTTGCCGTAGGTTGAGCAAAGCATTGTAACGGCTAAAGTAACAAGACCGATTAAAACGCAGATAAGTACATTTGCAGTGGGTACACCGTCAGCGTTCATAACGCCGCCCTTTTGTAAATCGCCGACTGCATTGCCGGCAAGCGAAAGACCGATTATAGCAACTGTGGGACCGATAACAACAGCAGGCATAAGTTTGTTTATCCAGCCAACGCCAACAAACTTAACAATAAGTGCGATTACTACATAAACAAGACCTGCGCAAACGGCACCCAAAATAAGTCCAACATAACCAAGCTGTACGCTAACGCCGCCTGCAAAAGCAGCGGCCATGGAGCCTAAAAAGGCAAAGGAAGAACCAAGGAAAACGGGACTTGAGAACTTTGTAAACAGTAAGTAAACCAAGGTTCCAAGACCTGCGCCGAAAAGTGCGGCAGCGGAGCTCATACCGTGACCGATGATTACCGGTACTACCAGAGTTGCCGCCATAATGGCAAGAAGCTGCTGGATAGCAAACACGATAACCTGACCGAATTTAGGACGGTCTTTTACATTGTAAATCATTTTCATTTTTTCTTTTTCCCCCATTTTTTTATTTTCTATATTAAATAAGGCTGTGCCTTAATTTAACCCTCGTAAAGCTCAACTACGCAAACATCATCAACAGGCGGAATTTTTACAAATACCCTCTCACTCTTTGATGTGGGTACATTTTTACCCACATAGTCCCCGCGTATAGGCAGCTCCCTGTGGCCACGGTCAATAAGTACGGCAAGCTGAACTATAGAGGGGCGACCCGTCCTTATTACCGCCTCTAATGCCGCGCGGGCGGTTCTTCCCGTAAAAAGAACATCATCAACTAAAACTATCCTTTTCCCTTTTACGCTAAAGGAGATATCGGTGCTGTTTATTACGGCACTGTCGGCAAGCTCGCTTAAATCATCACGATACAGCGTTATATCAAGACTGCCTACAGGCACACTCACGCCCTCTATATTATATATGTAGTCGGCAATGCGGTGGGCAATGGGTACGCCTCGGCGGCGTATGCCGATAATACACACATCCTCACAGCCCTTGTTTTTTTCAAGTATTTCATGTGAAATTCGTTTAAGGGCGCGCTCTATGCCTGCCTCATCCATTAACACAGCCTTACATTGCGGCATTCAACCGTCCCCTTTCATAAAAAATCCCCATCAGGTGTAACCGACGGGGCGTACTTTCTTATGCATTTTCCCTTTGTAACGGTAATATGCGGGGCTTAAGGGTAATATACATATATAAATACACTCTTGTGGCATCACGGTACCGAACTTAAAGAAATTTTAATTTTTATACCTCAAATATAATACCACAATATATTGTGTTTGTAAAGCAATAAAATCAATATTTCTTGTTTTTTGGTATATTTTGGCTTGTAAATGACTATATTAAAGGTAAAGCGCGTGCACCCTTTAGAGCAAAATTGTAGTTTTGCACAAACCTATTACCAAAAATTGCCAAAAACAACCCGTTTTTAAGGTTACAAAGTTGTAACAATTTTGTTTCTTTTGTAACTTTTGTGAAAAATACACAAAAAAGACCGTGTTTTAGTGGCTTGACATTTCATTTTTTGTTCATTATAATAGTGCCTCGGTGATGACAAAGCCCAAAAACATAGCAATTTGGACCTGCAAAACACATAAAAAGTTACTGATTTGTAACAACATTTGCAGGAAATAAGGAGTTATTTAATGAGTATACTAAATCACTTAAAAAAATATCGTAGTGCTGTTGCACGCACAGCCACCAGTGTTGCGCTTGCAGTTTGCACCGTGCTTTCGGTATTTGCGATTATGCAAACCCTTAACACCGTTTGCATTACCGCCGGTGCTCAGACCGTTACCTTTAAGACCAATAAAAGCGAAACCTCTGAGCTTCTTACCTTAGGCGGCTTCGAGGAAGGCACCTATGTGCTCAACGGTACCGAGAAAGACGGCAATAAAATAAATATAGATATTACAAATACCTTCCCCGTATATGTTACCCTTAACAAAAAAACTACCGAGGTTACCTTTGCGGGAGGTACCGTTAAGGATGTTATTGCCCTTGCCGGCATTACCCTTGATAAGCACGATATTGTAAGCCTTCCCCTTACGGCTGATGTATCCGATACCGAGTATATCGACATTGTTGATGTTGATTACAAAAAAGAAACCTATACCGATAAATCCACCAACACAATCGTTACCTGCGAGAGAAAGCTTGTAAACGGCAATGTTGTTGAAACTCAAATACTTTCCACCAAGCCGGCTTATGTTACCGAGGTTAAGCCCGCGGTTAAAACTAACGCCAGTGTAGCTGCTATGTCTACACTGATGCCCGAAACCCCAATCGTGCTTGATGAAAACAACTGCCCCGTTAACTACACAAAGCATCTCACCGTTACCGCCACTGCCTACACCTATACGGGTAACAACTGCTCGACAGGCGTTGCTCCCCAACCGGGCTATATTGCGGTAAACCCCAAATTTATACCCTACGGTACAAAAATGTTTATAAAATCCTCCGACGGGTCTTATATGTACGGCTACGCCGTTGCCGCTGACACAGGCGGTTTCACAAAGCAGTACCCTTATAATGTTGACCTGTTTATGACCAGCGAGGCACAGTGTGTTGCCTTTGGCAGACGAAGCGTTGAAATTTATATTATAGGATAATTAAAACCCCCCACGCTAAATGGCGTGGGGGTCGTTTTTGCTTTACAAGTCTTTAGCCCTTTTATTCTAATTCAAAGGCACCTGTATAAAGCTTATAATAGGTTCCCTTTTGCTCAATAAGAGCCTTATGGTCACCGCGCTCGATAATTTTGCCGTGGTCTAATACCATTATAACATCGCAGTTCTTAACAGTAGAAAGACGGTGAGCAATAACAAATACCGTCCTACCCTCCATAAGTTTATCCATACCTCGCTGAACTATTGCCTCGGTACGGGTATCAATAGAAGATGTTGCCTCGTCCATTATAAGAACGGGCGGGTCGGCAACGGCAGCGCGAGCAATAGCTATAAGCTGACGTTGTCCCTGCGATAAATTCGAGCCGTTATTTGCAAGGGGCGTATCATAGCCCTTAGGCAGACGGCGGATAAAATCATCGGCGCCCGCAAGCTTGGCGGCAGCGATACACTCCTCATCGGTAGCATCAAGCTTTCCGTAACGGATATTATCCATAACGGTACCTGTGAACAGGTTGGTTTCCTGTAATACGATGCCAAGACTACGGCGCAGGTCGGATTTTTTTATTTTGTTGATATTTATGCCGTCATAGCGTATTTTTCCGTCGGCAATATCATAAAAACGGTTAATAAGGTTTGTTATGGTCGTCTTGCCCGCACCCGTCGCGCCGACAAAGGCAACCTTTTGACCGGGCTTCGCATAAACCGAAACATTATGAAGCACGGGTTTGCCCTCCTCATAGGCAAAATCTACATCCACCATACGCACATCGCCCTTAAGTTCTGTATAGGTTACCCTTCCGTCGGCGGTGTGGGGATGCTTCCATGCCCAATGGCCCGTATGCTCCTTAGCTTCTTTAACCGCGCCGTTTTCATCGATATGCGCATTAACAAGGGTAACGTATCCCTCATCTGTCTCGGCAGGCGTATCCATAAGCTCAAATATGCGCTGTGCGCCTGCAAGCGCCATTACTATCGAGTTGAACTGTTGGGATACCTGATTTATATTGCCCGTGAACTGCTTGGTCATATTAAGGAAAGGAATTATTATATCAATGGTAAACGGCAGTCCAGAGATTGCAAGATTTGGTGCGCCGAGCACAAGAAACAATCCGCCCACGGTGGCGCAGATAACATAGAGCACGTTGCCTATATTCATAATTATCGGGCCCATAGAGTTGGCATATGCATGCGCCTTATAGCTGTCCTCATAAAGCGCATTATTTATACCGTCAAAATCGGCCTTTGCCTGCTCCTCATAGCAGAACACCTTAACTACCTTCTGACCGTTCATCATCTCCTGAACAAAGCCCTCGGTCTTACCGATAGCCTTTTGCTGACGGATAAAGTATTTCGCGCTGCCGCCGCCTATGGTCTTGGAAACAAAAAGCATTACTGCAACGCCCGAAAGCACAACAAGGGTCATCCAAACGCTGTACCACAGCATAATTGATAGCACCGTAACAACTATGATAACGCTTTGAAGCAAGCTCGGAAGTGACTGTGACACAAGCTGACGCAGGGTGTCAATATCATTGGTGTAATGACTCATTATATCGCCGTGCCTATTTTGGTCAAAATACTTTATGGGCAGATTTTGCATACCGTCAAACATCTTACAACGCATTTTAGAAAGAAAGCCCTGAGTAATATACGCCATAAGCTGGGTGTGTATTGTTATAAAGGTAATGGAGAGCACATAAAGCACTACAAGGGTTATTATTATAGGCAGTATCTCCCTCATTGCCGCGCTTATATCGGTAGACTTCGTTTCGATATACCTTGTTATTACTGCAAGCACCTTTTGTGTAAAGATAGAAGGTATTGCCGAAACAAGGGAGGAAAAGACAATACAAAAAGCCGTAAACGGTAAAAGCGCAGGATAGGATTTTACAAGCAACTTCAAAACCCTTGCGAGAACCTTAGGGTCAAGGCGGCGTCCTGCGGGCACGCCCTTGGGCATAGAGGTAGGCATTTTACTCATCTTCCTCACCTGCCTTTATCTGCTGATAGTATATTTCACTGTAAATCTCACAGTTTTTCATAAGCTCGTTATGGTCGCCCATTGCGGCAATACCGCCGTTTTCCATAACAACAATAAGGTCGGCATCCATAACCGATGCCACGCGCTGGGCAATTATTATCTTGGTGGTCTCGGGTATGAATTTCTTGAAGCTCTCACGGATAAGCGCATCTGTCCTTGTGTCTACCGCGCTTGTCGAATCATCAAGTATTAGTATCTTGGGTTTCTTTACAAGGGCACGCGCAATACAAAGACGCTGTTTCTGACCGCCCGAAACATTGGTTCCGCCCTGCTCTATCATAGTGTCATAACCCTCAGGGAAGGAGCGCACAAACTCGTCTGCCTGAGCAAGCTTACAGGCTTCAACCAATTCCTCGTCGGTAGCATTTTCGTTACCCCAGCGCAGGTTCTCCTTAATGGTGCCCGAAAACAACAGATTCTTTTGCAGCACCATTGCAACCTCACCCCTAAGGGTATCAAGGTCGTATTCTCTGACATCGGTGCCGCCTACCTTAACGCTACCCTCGCTTACATCATAAAGGCGGGGAATAAGCTGAACAAGGGTGGATTTACTCGAACCTGTACCGCCCAAAACTCCCACCGTCATACCCGACTTTATATGCAGGTCAATATCCTTTAAGGCAAACTGCTGTGCGTTTTTGCTGTACTTAAAGCTTACATTCTCAAAATCTATCGAGCCGTCAAGCACCAATTTTTGAGCGTTTTCGGGGCTGACAAGGGCAGGCTCTTCTTTTAATACCTCATAAATTCGCTTCATAGACTCGCCCGACATAGTCAGCATTACATATATCATAGAAAGCATCATAAGCTGCATTAAAATCTGCATACCGTAGGTGAGCATTGCGGAAATCTCACCCACATTTATAAGTGCGCCGCCGCTGCCTATTATAAGGCGAGAGCCCACCAGCAAAACGAACACCATATTAAAGTAAACGCATATCTGCATTAAAGGGGAGTTCATCGCAACAATGCGCTCAGCTTTGGTGAAATCACGGCGTATGTTATCCGCTGCGGATGAAAACTTGTCCTTTTCGTGCTCCTCACGGGAAAATCCCTTAACAACGCGCATTGCGCGAACATTTTCCTCAATAGATTCGTTTAATCGGTCATACTTTTTAAACACACTGCGAAATGCGGGCATAGCCTTGCGGCTTACCATAAGCAGACCGAAAACAAGGAAGGGTACTATAACGACAAATGAGGTTGCAAGTGCTCCACCCATTATGTAGGCCATAATAATGGAGAAAACAAGCATCAACGGTGCGCGGATAGCTATCCGTATACACATCATAAACGACATCTGCACATTGGTAACATCGGTAGTCATACGGGTAACAAGTGAGGAGGATGAGAATTTATCAATATTCTCAAAGGAATAATCCTGCACCTTGTGGAAAATATCACCCCGAAGATTGCGCGCGAAGCCCGCCGAGGCTTTAGCGCAGGTAAAGCCCGCAATTCCGCCGCAGGTAAGGGAAGCAAGTGCCATACATACAAGCAAAGCACCTGTCTTTAAAATTTCAGGCATCATACCCGCATTCCCTGCGCCCGCCTGCACGGCGTTTACCAGATCGGCAGTGATAAATGGGATAAGGCATTCAATAATTACCTCTCCCACAATAAATATCATTGTAAGTACGGTGGGTTTTTTGAACTCTCGCACACACTGCAAAAGTCTTTTAAACATATTTTGAGAACTCCTTTAAAATTTAAAAAAATACAAATTTCATATCTTTTAGTATAAAACCATATTTTTCCGTTGTCAAATGAACATACTGTTAATTATATAACATCAATAACCTCTACTGCGCCTGTGCGCTGATAAAGAGATGGTGTTATTCTTATTGTGTAGCCGCGTCCCGAATCGCTTGTCCACTCGGCAGGCTGCTTTCTCGGCAGTGCGGTAGCGGCAAGAAGCATCATAATAGCGCCGCCGTGCATAAGCGCAGCAGATGTAGTAATGTTCTTGTCCATCATATCAACAAGCACTTCTCTAAGCCCAACACAAAGACGGGTGACAAAGGCGCCGTTATCCTCGCCGCCGGGAGGCGCCGATATTCTGCCTGCAATAAAATCCTTGTACTCCTTAGTATCCTCAAGCTCTGCGGCAGTCTTGCCCTCAAAGGCGCCGAAATTATATTCCTTAAAATTCTCTACCACAATCTGCTGCCTATCGGGGAACAGAATGTTTGCGCTTTGTCGGCAGCGCATTAAGGGCGAGGTATAAACCTGCTGCACTGCAGGATAGTCAATAAGCCCCTTTAATTCCACAAGCTCATTCACACCGTCAGGAGAAAGCGGCAGGTCGGTAACGCCGATATACTGTCCCATAAGATTGCCGTCGGTCATACCGTGGCGAATAAGATGTATTTTATAGGTTATCATAAACTGCACTCCAGTTCGGTTATAATTTCGTTTGAAACCAACATACCTGCGTCGGTCAGGGAAAGGTTATCCCCTTTTAGTCGGCAAAGCCCACCCTTTTCAAACAGCTTTGCTTTTTTTATAAAGGCGTTAGCGGGGTTTACACCGAAACGGCCTTTGAGTTCGCTTAAATTGAGCCCGTCACTAAGACGCAGATTTAACATTATATATTCGCTTATATCGCCGCCCTCGCCGTCTGCTTTCGGGTTTGGGCAGTCAATAAACGCCTTCATATCAGCAGGATAAAAAAACCGCTTGCCGTCAATAAAGGAATGCGCCGCAGGACCGAGTCCTAAATACTGCCCGCATTTCCAGTAATTCATATTATGACGGGAGCGTTTGCCTTTTTTGGAAAAATTAGAAATTTCGTAATGCTCATACCCCGCCGCCTTAAGCGCAGTACAAGCCTGCATATATTGACGGCTTACCTCATCCTCATCAGGCAGGTCAAGGGTATGACGCATATTATACAGCGGCGTATTTTCCTCAAGCTTTAAAATGTATACAGAAATATGCTCAGGAGCAAGACCACAGAGAAAATCAAGGCTTTTTTTAACACTTTTCTCGTCGCTGTCGGGCAGTCCTATCATTAAATCAAGACTGATATTATCAAAGCCCGCGCTCCTTGCTGCAAAGAATGCGTTTTTCGCAGTAGCATTTGTATGTGCCCTGCCAAGCATTTCAAGTTCCTCGTCATTCGCGCTTTGAACACCCATTGAAAGGCGGTTGACTGTGCAGCTTTTAAGCGCAGCAAAAAGCGGCTCGCTTCCCGTTTTCGGATTTACCTCCACCGTAATTTCCGCACCCTTTACAAAATCAAAGCTTTCCTTTGCGGCTAATACGATTTTACAAAGTCTTTCCTCGCCCAGAACGCTCGGTGTGCCGCCGCCTATATAAAGCGAAGTAAAGGGGCGGTCAAAATTACCGCCCCTTTTTGTTATTTCACGGCAAAGAGCCTTTGTGTATTCCTCTTTTACGGCATCGCTTGCCGAAAAGCTGTAAAAATCACAGTAGCGGCACTTGCTCTCGCAAAAGGGGATATGGATGTATAATCCCCTATCAGTCAAGGATTTCACCTGTGCAGCTACCGGGAACGGCGGCGGCGTTAGCCTCATCGGTATCAATGTGCATAGCAAGCGCATAGGAATCACTTACACGGGCTACAACATCATCAAAAATAAGAGCGCGGCCCTCGGTCGGAATCTTAACCTTAACTATCTGGCTATCGGTAATGCCGTACTTGTGCGCATCGGCAGTGGTCATATGTATGTGACGCTTTGCGGCAATAACGCCCTCGGTCAGCTCAACCTCACCGCAGGGACCTACCAGCTTACACGCTCCGCTTCCCTTAACATCACCCGATTCACGAATAGGTGCGCTAACGCCGATAGAGCGGGCATCGGTCAGAGAAAGCTCTACCTGAGTAGCGTTACGGCAGGGGCCTAAAATGGAAACGCCTGCAAGCTCACGCTTGGGGCCTACAACGGTAACTCTCTCCTCACAGGCAAACTGGCCGGGCTGAGAAAGGTCTTTTTTAGGGGTAAGGGTGTGACCCTCGCCAAAAAGAACCTTAAGATGCTCTTCGCTCACATGCACGTGACGAGCAGAAATTTCAACTAAAACGCTTTTCATATTATTTTGCTCCTTTGCTTTGTTTTCATAACTTATTTTACCATAAAATAAAAATTTTTCAATGCCTTTATAAAATTTGATTTATTTTCCGTTGACTATTTTCATATTTGAGGTTAAAATATAGATAATAAGTACAGGAGGCAAGAAAAATGACCGATGATTACAATCCCGATATAGTAACCCTTACCGATGATGACGGCAAGGAATACAAATTTGAAATACTTGATGCTATTGAAACCGATACGGGAAGATATCTGGCGCTTCTCCCCACCTTTGACGACCCTAAAAAAATGCTTGAGGATTCAGGCGAGCTTGTTATCGTTAAGGTAGCCGAGGAGGATGGCGAGGAGTACTTCAGCGAAATCGAGGATGACGATGAATACGAAACCATTGCCGATGCCTTCATTGACCGATTAGAGGATTTCTTTGAGATAGAGGAAAATTAGTTAGTTTTAATAATCCTCGCACTGCAGTATAAATACTGAACTTAATAAATATAACATCCTGCCTTGTTCGCGGACCGCGGTCTATTATAACCCTACAAGCTTATTTTTGGGAGCCGATTGTCGCACGGCGGGCTTGCAGACCTCCCGGTTCGGACATTAAGAGCCGAAAAGGAAGAAGGGAGCGCGAAACCGTGCTCAGGCAACCCACCTGTATTTAATGCAGGTTATCATTAGCCGTTTACGGCAAGGCGGGAGAAGATTTTTATCTTTTTCATAAAAACCAAAATTTATCATACAATAATAGTGTAACAAAGCCCTTATAGATGTAAAAAATACTGTTGACAAAAAAACTCGGCTTTGCTATAATGAGTGCAGATAATAGCCTATTATATTGTAATTAGCAACGGAGACTCGGCTTTTTTGGAAAGTCTGTCAGGGAGAACGCGTCATCGACTGAAAGCGCGTTTGAGATGAGTAGTAAGCGCGGGAACGCTCCGCTGTATGCGCCTTAAATTTAATATTTAAAAAGAGGATGCGTATGATTTTAGCGCGTCAATGCGGGTGGCACCGCGGGTTAAACTTTTGTTTGCTCGTCCCGGGAATATTCTTATATTCCCCGGGGCTTTTTATTTTTTATAATTTTTCAGGAGGCAGATATCATGTATAGAACATTGCTTTGTAATGACATTCGTGATACTCACATCGGACGCAATGTTTCCCTTGCGGGGTGGGTAGATGTTATTCGCGACCACGGCGGCGTTATTTTCGTTGACCTGCGCGACTACACAGGTGTAACGCAGGTGGTCATTCATAACGAGGAGTTATTAAAAAATGTAAACCGCGAAACCGTTATATCCGTAAGCGGTGTTGTTGAAAAGCGCGATGAGCAGACTATAAATACAAAAATTGCTACCGGATATGTTGAGCTTGTTGCCGATACCCTCCAAATTTTAGGCAAAAGCAAAAATATGCTTCCCTTTGAGGTGCGTTCTTCAAGAGCAAGTAAGGATGAGCTTCGCCTTAAATACCGCTATCTCGACCTTCGTAATCCCAAAAATCACGATAACCTTGTAAAGCGTTCAAGAATAATCCGTCACCTGCGTAATAAAATGGAGGATAAAGGCTTCCTTGATATGCAAACGCCTATCCTCACAGCCTCCTCTCCTGAGGGCGCGCGTGATTTTCTTGTCCCAAGCCGCAAGCATCCGGGCAAGTTTTACGCTCTGCCTCAGGCACCTCAGCAGTTCAAGCAGCTGCTTATGGTATCGGGCTTTGATAAATATTTTCAGATTGCGCCTTGCTTCCGTGACGAGGATGCCCGTGCCGACCGCTCACCCGGTGAGTTTTATCAGCTCGACTTTGAGATGGCATTCGCAACACAAGAAGAGGTTCTTGATGTGTGCGAGGATGTTGTCTACGATACCTTTAAGACCTTCTCTGACAAAAAGGTGAGCGAAAAGCCCTTCCGCCGCATTACCTATGCTGATGCTATGATGACCTATGGCTCGGATAAGCCCGACCTTCGCAATCCGCTCGTAATTTGCGATTTGACCGATTTCTTTGCCGATGTTGACTTCCCCGCATTCAAGGGCAGACCCGTTCGCGGTATAGTTGCCGATTGCAAGGGTAAATCCAATAAATTCTTTGAGGATTCGCTCAAGTTTGCTACCAGTCCTGAGGTAGGCCTTGGCGGTCTTGGTTATATTACCCTTAAGGACGGTGTATTTGCAGGACCTATTGCTAAATTCCTCAGCGATGCCAAAAAGGCGCAGATAATAGCTCTTACAGGCGTAAGGGAGGGTGAAACACTCTTCTTTATCTGCGACGATAGGAAAAACGATACCGAGAAAAAGGCAGGTCTTATCCGCACCTGGCTTGCAAAAAAGGAGCAGCTTAACCTTATTCGTGACGATGCCTTTGAGTTTTGCTTTGTGGTTGATTTTCCGATGTATGAAAACGATGAGGAAACAGGGGATACAATATTTACCCATAACCCCTTCTCAATGCCGCAAGGCGGAATGGATGCGCTCCTTAACAAGGAGCCCTGCGAGGTGCTTGCCTACCAGTATGACCTTGTATGTAACGGTATTGAGCTGGCATCGGGCGCAGTGCGCAACCACGATATTGATATAATGAAAAAGGCGTTTGAGATTGCAGGCTACACCGAGGATGAGCTTAAATCCCGTTTTAACGCCCTTTATACCGCATTCCAGTACGGCGCACCTCCTCATGCAGGTATGGCTCCCGGTGTTGACCGTATGGTAATGCTTTTAACCGACGAGGAAAAGATACTTGATGTTATCGCATTCCCCCTTAACGGCAACGCTCAGGATTTGCTTCTCGGCGCGCCGAGCGAGGTTACCAATCAGCAGCTTGAGGATGTTCATCTTCTGGGCAACGGCAGTGCTCTTGCAGGCCGCGCTACCGATTCGGGCTCTTCAAGACAAGCACAGGGTAAACGCTCTACCTTTTCTAACGCCCAGCAGCTTAATCAGCTCTGCCTTAACGAGGATGAGGAAGCCGTTATGCAGGATATCTTTAAGACGATGAACAAAAGCGAGGAGCTTCTTAAAGATATTGATACCGAAAATGTTGAAGAAATGATATATGTTATGCCTATGACCAATGTGCTCCGCGAAGATGAGCGCAAGCAGCCCTTCTCAAGAGAAAGCCTGCTTGAGGGCGCACCTGAGCGCAGCGAGGACAGCTGGCAGGTACCCAGACTTGTTAAGTGAGGTGTATGAAATGAAATATTATGCAGCACAGTTGAGTGATAAAGGAAATATAGCAGTTGATGACACCGTTCTTGTGAAGGGCGCAACAGCTTGCGCAGGCTCTAAAATACTCGAAGGCTTTAAGCCGTTGTTCAGCGCGCAGGCGGTGAGCCTCCTTGAAGAAAAGGGCTATACCGTTGCAGGTAAAACACATGTTGGCGAGTTCGGCCTTGACCTTGTTGGCGAATTCTCCCACTATGCGCCAATGGAAGGTACCCTTAAAGGTGCCGCCGCCCAGCTTGTTTCAAGGGGCGAGGTAAAGGCGGCTTTAGGCGTTGATATGAACGGAGCCACAAGGCGCGCCGCGGCTCTATCAGGCGTAGATTTTCTTAAACCCACCTACGGAACCGTTTCCCGCTACGGAATTATTTCCTGCGCGGCATCGGGCGAGCAGCTTGGTGTTTACGCACAAAATGTCGAAGGCATTAAAGAGGTTATGGAAATAATCTCAGGCCACGATGAGAAGGACGGCACCAGCCTTAAAGACGCACCCTGCGATTACTCTACCGATTTAAAGCTTTCGGGTAAGCGCGTAGGTATTATTAAAGAGCTTATTGAAAAAGCAGATGCTAAGACCAAAGAGCGCGTATGCGCTTTTGCCGATAAGCTTCGCGCTAACGGCGTTAGCGTTGAGGAAATTTCCTTCGATATTTCTTCGGCTGCCAATACCGCATGGCAGATATTGATGACCGCCGAAACCTGTAATAATGTTTCCCGTTATGACGGCGTTAAGTACGGTCACCGCGCCGCAAAATACAGAAATATTGACGAATTATACGTCAACACGAGGACCGAGGGCTTTAACTTCCTTACAAAGGCGGTTATTCTTTACGGCTCTGATGTGCTTTCCAAAAACCGTTATAAGGATTGCTACGATAAATCTCTGAGAGTGCGCCGTGTGGTAGCCGAGCAGTTTAAGGCTCTTATGGAAAAATATGATGCAGTGCTCACCCCCGTGTGCAGTAAAACCGCTTATGAGGCTTACGATATCGACGAAGCCTTTACTAAGGTATTTAACGAAAGCGAATTTACGGCGGTTGCCAACCTTATAGGCGTTCCCGCCCTTGTCAGCGGCGGCGTTCAGCTTATGGGCAAGCACTTTGGAGAGGGTACTCTTTTAAGCCTTGCGGGCTGTGTTGAAAGGAAGGGTGAATAGAATGAAATACGAAATAGTTATCGGTCTTGAAACCCATGTGGAGCTAAGCACCAATTCCAAGATTTTCTGTTCTTGCGGCGGTCACAGTGCGGCTAACGAGCCCAACGATTGTGTTTGTCCCGCCTGTTCAGGTATGCCCGGAATGCTTCCCGTAATGAACAAGCGCGTTGTTGAGCTTGCGGTTACCGCAGGTCTTATGCTCAACTGCAACATTAACAGATATACAACCTTCGATAAAAAAAACTACTATTATCCTGACCTACCCTGCGCTTATCAGATAACCCAGCTCAATCACCCGATATGCACCGACGGCTGCGTTACCCTTAAAACCGCTGCAGGTACCCGTGATATCCGCATTAAGCAGATACACATGGAGGAGGATGCAGGCAAGCTTGTTCACTCGGGTAAATTCTCCCTTGTGGATTTTAACCGTACAAGCGTACCGCTTATCGAGATAGTAACTCAGCCCGATTTTCGCAGTGCCGAGGAGGTTGTTACCTATCTCAATAAGCTTAAATCAATGTTCCGCGCGGCTGGTATTTCCGAATGTGAAGAGGGCGCTATGCGCTGTGATGTCAACATTTCGGTACGCCCTGAGGGCAGCAGTGAATTCGGTGTTCGTACCGAAATCAAGAATATGAGTTCCTTTGAGGCTATCGACCGCGCTATCCGCTACGAGGCGCAGCGTCATATTGATGCGCTTGAGTTCGAAACCGAGGAACTTGTTCAGGAAACACGCCGTTTTGACGATGTCAGCGGTAAAACCCTTGCAATGCGCAACAAGGAAACCGAGGCGGATTACCGCTACTTCCCCGACGCCAACCTTATGCCCATTATTATTGACGATGAATGGCTTGAGCAGATTAAATCCGCAAAGCCTGCCGCCGTTGACGAAAAGGCTGAGGAATACGCTGCCGCGGGCATTTCCGACAAGGAAATTGATATGCTCATTCATAATCACAACCTTTTAAAACTGCTTGATGATGTTGTTGCGCAAGGCTGTAACGCTAAGGATGCCGCCTCTTGGATTCTTACCGACAGCGCAGGTATTCTCCGTAAAGACGGTAAATCGCTTAGTGAACTTAATCTTTGTGCGAATAAGCTTTCTACTATTATTAAAATGGTTGATAACGGTGATATTAACCGTAATGCAGGCAAAAAGATACTCATTGCCGTGGTCGAGAGTGACGTTGACCCCGTTGCCTTTGTTAAGGAAAACGGCCTTGACCGAAAGGTTGATACATCTGCCATTGAAGCTATTATGAATAAAGTTATAGCCGAAAACCCGAAGGCTATTGAAGATTATAAGAACGGTAAGCTAAAGGCAAAGCAGGCACTGTTCGGTGCTTGTATGAAGGAACTTAAAGGCGCAGGTGACCCGTGCGTAATCAAGGAGCTTCTTGAAAATAAGCTTAGCAACTGTTAAACAATACGGCGGGAGTAGCGCATACTTACTCCCGCTATATTATATTTAAAAGATTTTTAAAAACAGGTGGATAATAATATGACGCAGCGAATATACGAAAACGATTCATACTGCACAGAGTTTACCGCCACGGTGGTTGACTGCCTGAGTGATAACGGGACGTACCAAATTGTGCTTGACCGCACCGCTTTCTTCCCCGAAGGCGGCGGACAGGCGGCGGATGAAGGTACCCTTGACTCAATTCAGGTGCTTGATGTCCAGCGCAAGGGTGATACCGTGCTCCACAAAACCCACCAGCCTTTTGAAAAAGGCGCAGTGGTCACAGGGAAAATCGACTGGGACCTGCGCTTTTCAAGAATGCAGGCTCACGCAGGTGAACATATAGTTTCGGGAGTGGTGAATTCACTGTACGGATACTCCAATGTGGGCTTTCATATGGGCGAGCCGCTTATTACGGTGGATTTCAGCGGTGCCTTATCCAACGAGGATATTAAAAAGGTTGAACTGCTTTCCAACCGCGCCGTTTACTCGAATGCTAAAATCACCGCTTCCTACCCTTCGGCAGCCGAGCTTAAAAAGCTTGACTACCGCAGTAAAATAGAAACGGGTGAGGACACGCGCATTGTTACAATAGAAAACATTGATTGCTGTGCTTGCTGTGCGCCGCACCCCGCAAGAACGGGCGAAATAGGATTGATAAAAATAATCAATCACTATCCGCACAGGCAGGGAACGCGGATTGAAATGCTTGCAGGAATTTGCGCGCTTGCCGATTACTCATCACTAAACTCCACAAACAAGGCAATAATGAAACTATTGGCGGCACAGCGAAGCGGTATTGATGAAGCCGTGCGCAGGCTTAGTGAGTCTGCTCAAGCTCTTCGCAGTGAAAATCAGCGTCTTTTAAAAACCCTTGCCCTTGCACAGCTAAAGCCAATACAGATAAAAGGAAGCACTTACTCACTATCGGAAGGTCTTTCCTTTGATGAGCTGAGATACTGCGCAAATTCCCTTTGTGAACAAGGCTTTAATTTTTGTATTTTACTTTCTCGTTGCGCCGATGGCTGGTGCTATGTTGTAAGCAGTAAGGAAAATCAGGTAAATTCCATTGTCAGCGCACTCAACACCGCCTTTGGCGGTAAGGGCGGCGGTAAGGGCGGCTATGCACAGGGCAAGCTGTCTGCCGCAAGCGAAAAGGATATCATTTCCTTTGTGGAAAATTTGTTAAATCAATAAAACTAACTCGGTAAAAAAAATAAAAGCAGGAGCCTGCTTTTATTTTTTTACAAGTATTTTTTCTATTGAGTAATATTTAAAACATTCTATTGCGCTTTGGCTGATTACCTCACCGCTGACCGTAATAGGTACCGCGGGAGGACAGCCTACGGTTACGGCGGCAGCGATTCTTCCAAGGCTTTTTTCTACGGGCACTATTTGTGCGCCGCCCATTACCGCCTGCCTTATACCGGTTGCTTTTTCCGGCTTTGAAAGTCTTGGCGGCGCCAGCTTTATCGGCGCGCGCTTCTTGATTTTTTCAAAGGCGGTAAGTATCTTTTCCATATCTCCGCTGTTTTCCTGTGTGAGCATTAAAACTACATAATCAGGGTCGCAAAACTCATACATTACATCGTGCTGTACTAAAATGCGGGCAAATTCATCCCCCGTATATCCGTATGGCTTTGTCCTCACCGTTATTTTCAGCGGCTCATCGCCTTCAAGTGTATACCCCAAATCGGTTAAATTGCCTTTAAGCGCGTTAAGGCGCGGTAAAAATCCCGCAAGCCGCCTTTTATGGGTCTCAAGATAAACATTTGCCCTATCCAACGACTGTAAAATAACATAAGAAGGGCTTGTTGAGCCAAAAAGACTCATCGCCGTTTTAGCATTTTCCTTAAAAAAGTCAGGTGCGGCTTTGCTAACGTGAAGATATGCGCCGCCTGTGAGCACGGGTAAAGTCTTGTGTGCCGAGTCGGCGCACATATCGGCTCCCAAATCCATCGGATGTACGCTATCTTTTAAAAATTTTAAATATGCGCCATGGGCGTTATCGACAAGCAAAAGCGCATCGTTTTTCTTGCATACCCGACTTATTCCCTTTATATCCTGTATATTTCCAAGATAATCGGGTGATGTTATGTAAACCGCTGTAGGCCTTTGCTCTTTTATCTGTCGCTCTAATTCTTCAAGGTCGATTTTACAGGAAAGGTAGCTCTCCTGATTTTTTGGATAAAACCACTTAACCTCGAAATCAATAAGCGCCGCGGCGCTCACAAAGCTCCTGTGAACACCCCTTGCGGCAAGGATAAGCGGCTTTTGCCCTTTGCTTTTTGCATACATAACCGCAAGGTATAGCATTGCGCGAATAGCCAAAGACGAGCCCTCGGTGCTAAAAAAGGTATCCGCGCCGAAAAGCGCGCCTGCGTTTTGCTCACTTTGAGCTATTATGCCCTGCGCCTCATAAAGGCTGTCTGCGCCCGCAATTTCGGTAATATCGTAATGCTCAATATCTCCTATTCCCTTGTGTCCGGGCATATGCGCGCGCACCTTCGGGCTTGCTGAGTATTCTTTTACAAAATCACAAATCGGTGTTTTCATAGGCTACTCTGATAGGCTGCGATGTACCGCAACCATTATCGCACACTCCATTCTTTTTCTAAATAATTCACAGCCGTACTTGTAAACGCCCGTAACGCTGCCTGTAGAATGATAGGCGTTAGCGGCGCAGCCGCCCGAACAATACAGCTTTGCCCAACAATCCTTACAATCATCTCGGGAATATACGTTGCAATTTTCAAAGCTTTTGCGCACCTCAAAATTACTCACGCCGCTGTATATATCACCCAACTTAAACTTCTCGTCACCCACGAACTGATGACAGGGGTACAAATCTCCCCACGGGGTGACCGCCATATACTCGGTGCCCGAGCCGCAGCCCGAAATGCGCTTGTATATGCAAGGTCCTCCCTGTAAATCTATCATATAGTGGTAAAAGGTAAAGGGTTTTCCCTGCTTATCCCTTTCTATCATAAGCTCTGCCAGCTTCTCGTACTGCTCAAGGACAATGGGCAAATCCTCATATGTCAGCTCCTCTTTGTCACCCCTAGCACAGACAACAGGCTCCATGCTAAGCTCGGTGAAACCTAAATCGAGCATTTGCTTTATATCTTTTAGAAAATCGGGGTTAGCATGGGTAAAGGTGCCGCGTATATAGTAGTTCTTTCCGCCGCGCTTTTCAACCAGCTTTTGAAACTTAGGCACTATCCTTTCCCAGCTTCCGTTACCCGCGTAGTCCACACGGTAACGGTCGTGTATTTCCTTGCGCCCGTCAAGACTGAGCACGACATTGCTCATTTGACTGTTGGCGAAATCTATTACTTCGTCGTCGATTAAAAGGCCGTTGGTTGTTAAGGTAAAGCGGAAGTTTTTGCCCTTTTGCTTTTCTATGCTCCTCGCGTATTCAACCAACCTTTTTACAACCTCGAAGTTCATCAGCGGCTCGCCGCCGAAAAAGTCAACCTCAAGGTTTTTTCTGCTTCCTGAATTTTCTACAAGAAAATCAAGGGCTCGCTTTCCTACCTCAAAGCTCATTACCGCGCGCTCACCCTGATACTTGCCCTGTGAAGCAAAACAGTACGAACAGTTTAAATTACAGGTGTGGGCAATGTGCATACAAAGCGCCTTAACAACACCTGATGTCTTTGCCTTTAAATCGCCCGCCATTTTTTCGAAGGTATCAGGCGCAAAAAGCTCACCCGACTCCTTTAAAGCGGCAACCTGTGCGTAGCACTCGGCAATCTCATCCCTTGTTACACCCTGCCGCTTAGAATATTTCTCAAAAATACAAGAAATAATTTCTTCCTTTTCATCTTTTTCAAAACGGGAAATAATATCGTAGGCAATATCATCCACCGCGTGTACCGCACCCGAGCAGACATCAAGCACAATATTGTATCCGCCCAGCTTATACTGATGTATCATATTAACTCTCCAAAATCGTTATAATGTAGCGGTTTTTTCTAAAAGGTTTATTCAAAAGCCCTTTAACTACCTCTTATCATTATGAAAAAAGCCGCCCTGCGGCGGCCTTAGTTCCAAAAATTATTTCTTGTCAGTTTTGCTTTCGCACTGCTGATTGGCAATACCGCAGCTGGTCTTGCAGGCGGACTGACAGGAAGTCTGGCACTCGCCGCAACCGCCGTTTTTAGCACTTGCGCAAAGATTGCGGGTCTTAACAGTCTTAATATGTTCCATTTGCTTATTCCCTCCATACATAATCTTCTATTAGATTATATCATAATATTTTTTTGCCGTCAATATAAAAAGAAAAATGTCTTGCATAAAAACTATTTTCGCAAGACATTTTATTATAATGATAATCGGTAGTCGAAAAGCTTTCAAATAAAGCTTTTCGAAAAACCGCTACACATAGCGGTTTTATGTAAATAATCCTTGATTATTTACGCCGACATCATTGCAATGAAATAGGTGAAATTATTTTTATA
>JAZRQA010000086.1:0-10378 GCA_045649505.1 Acutalibacteraceae bacterium | reverse complement strand
GAAACGTCCTTAACGAATTCATCGTCGAGTTCGGGAAGTTCCTTAACCTTAATCTCGTGGACCTTGATTTTAAATACAAGTGCCTTACCTGCAAGGTTTTCTGCGCCGTAGTCTTCGGGGAAGGTTACATCGATATCGAATTCATCGCCAACGTTCTTGCCCACGATCTGTTCTTCAAAACCGGGGATAAAGCTACCGCTGCCGAGCTCCAAGGGGAACTTTTCGCCCTTGCCGCCTTCAAATGCGACACCATCGAGGAAGCCTTCGAAATCGATAACAGCCTGATCGCCGTTCTGCGCTGCTCTGCCTTCTACGGTAAGCATACGCGAGTTGCGTTCACGGGTAGAATCGATCTCCTTCATAATATCTTCGTCGGTTACAACAACAGCTTCTTTTGTAACCTCGAGTCCTTTATATGCAGAAATTTCAACGTTGGGCTTTGTCCAAACCTGAGCCTTAAGTGTAACACCCTTTTCATCGATAGAAACGATATCGATTTCGGGACGGCTTACCGCTTCGAGCTTTGTGGAAGCGAGTGCGGTTTCGTACGCTTCGGGAAGAAGATTATCAAGCGCCTCATCGTAAAACACGGTGGTTCCGTAAAGCTTTTCGATAACGTGCTTGGGTGCCTTACCCTTACGGAAGCCGGGAACGTTCATTTTTTTGCCGTTCTTTCTATAAACTTCCTTAATTGCCTCGCCGAATTTTGCTGAGTCGATAACAATTTCCAGTTCATAGCGGTTTGTATCGACCTTTTTTGATGCTTTTAAACTCATAATTTACCTCCGATATTTTAGGTCTGCAAACAAAATTTAATAATACAGACCGTATCTCATAATAATATAACACATACTCTGCGATTTTTCTACCACTTTTTTGCAATTTTTTATTTTTTTTCACAACTTATACAAAAGGGTGTGAAATCAATGCAATCAGATGATACCAATTTGAACGAAATCCCGTCATATTCGGCGACAATATTATTTCTTCCGATACCGTGAATATGACCGTAATAGATCTTCTTTATATCTTTTTCTTTAAGCACACAGAAAATCTCCTCACAAACCTGCTCACCGTAAACGGGCGGATAATGGAGAAAGACAAGAGGTTTAAGTCCTGTGGCCATTGCGGCATCAATTGACATCCTAAGCCTTCCCGCTTCACGCAGAATAACCTTTTTGTCTGATGACACATCATCGTAAAACCAGCCTCTTGTACCGCAGACTGCGAAGCCTTCTGAAACTATTGTATTATTAAAAATGAAATCAATAGTTGAAAAATTATTATTATTTAAAAATTCCTGCATCTTTTTTGCTGTTCCCCACCACAAGTCGTGATTACCTTTAAGCAGAATTTTTTTACCCGGCAAAGAATTTAAGAATGCAAAATCGGGTTTTGCTTCCTCAAACTTTAAACCCCAGGAAAGATCTCCCGGTAAAACCACGGTGTCATTATCGCATATCAGGTTTTTCCAGTTTTTTTCAATACGAAAAGCGTGATTTTCCCAACCCCGAAAAATATCCATAGGCTTATCAGCACCAAAGGAAAGATGCAGATCGGAAATGGTATAAATACTCAAATAAAAATTTCACTCCCACATAAAATTTGCTTATTTTTTGGGTATAATAATTTATGCCCGAAAAGGGCGGAAAGGATGAATAAAAAATGGCAAATTGCGGATCTAAAGATGTTATTTCCGGTATCAAGTGCGAGGTCAAAAACTGCACCTACCATACCACCAACGACCGTTGCGAGGCAGGTAAAATAGAGGTAGGCTACTGCGGCTCTTGTAATTGCTCAGAGACCGCCTGCACCACCTTTAAAGCCAAGGCAGAATAAGTCCTGCACAAAAAATACCCGATTAAAAATCGGGTATTTTTTTACTTAATATTAAGATACCCTAAGACGGTATTTTTTATGTTTTCCTTCTCGCAAATATCTCTAAAGCGAACAGTAGCTTTTTTAAGGTCACTTAAAGGCTGAGGTACAACTACTTCGGTTTTAGCGTTAAGCATATCTACTGCATCAAACTCCTGCTCGGGAGCACTCTCGCCAAAAGCGGATAATACGCTCGCAGAGAACTTATAGGGGCTCGCGGTTGAAGCGATAACCGTTACGGTGTCATCCGCGGTCTCCTTAACATAATTGTTATAAACACTTACCGCAACCGCAGTGTGAGTATCACACAGATAACCGTATTTATTATAGGTTTCCTTTATTGTTCTTAATGTCTGCTCATCGTCACAACAGCCGCCGTAAAAAATTTCGTCAAGACGGGCTTTTACGGTATCGGTTACAGTAAACGTACCGTTATTTGAAAGGGCTGTCTGCCAGTCGGTAACAAGCTTATCGTTGCGGTCACATAGCTCGTAAAGCATTCTTTCAAGATTGCTGGAAATAAGAATATCCATTGAAGGAGAAACCGTTGTGTAAAATTTTCTGTTACGATCGTATTTTCCCGTATTTAGGAAATCGGTAAGAACATTATTTGAATTTGAAGCACATATAAGTCTTTTTATAGGCACTCCCATTTTTTTTGCATAATAGGCCGCAAGAATATTACCGAAATTTCCTGTTGGAACAACAACATTGAAGCCCGTCTTATCGACAGCCTTACCTTTTTTAAGTAAATCGCAATATGCACTTATATAATAAACTATCTGCGGCGCAAGTCTGCCCCAGTTAATGGAGTTTGCACTGCTAAACTGCATACCGTTTTCGTTAAGAAGCATAGCTGTATCAGCATCGGTAAATATTTTTTTAACTGCACTTTGAGCATCGTCAAAATTGCCGTTAATGGCGCATACAGATACATTTTCACCCTTTTGAGTACACATTTGGAATTTTTGCATAGGGCTGACACCGTCATTAGGATAGAAAACAATTATTCTTGTGCCATCAACATCCTTAAAGCCTTCAAGAGCGGCTTTACCCGTATCACCGGAGGTAGCAACAAGAATTACCGTTTCCTTACCGCTTGCAACCTTTTTAGCCGAGGTTGTAAGAAGATAAGGAAGAAGCTGAAGCGCAAGGTCCTTAAATGCGCAAGTAGGACCGTGCCACAGTTCAAGAATTTCGGTATTATCATTAAGTGTATAAAGCGGTGCCGGCTGATTCTTTTCGAAAGTATTTTCATAAGCACCTTTAGTACAATAAGCAATATCCTCATCGGTAAAATCAGTAAGAAAAAGCTTAAGTATATATGCAGCTCTATCAACATAGGAGAGCTTTCTTAAATTTTCAAAATCAAAAATGCTTAATGCAGGCACATTTTCTGGCACAAACAGACCGCCGTCAGGCGCAATACCCGTTGCAATAGCCTGAGCCGCTGTGGCCTTTAAATCGTTATTCCTTGTACTGTTATAATTCATATTGGGACCTCCCAAAGTATTCTCCAATTTATTTTAGTATATAAGGCATCTTTTGTCAAAGCTTTTCAAAATAATTAGCAGCATTTTTATAAAAAATTTGCTCACAAAGCTTATCCGAAATCCCTCTTTCTTGTAAAAAGGCAACCAAATCAGGTATTTTTGAAATGTTTGATAAATTATTACTCATTTTAGCACCGTCAAAATCAGAACCAAAAGCAATATTTTTTCCAATGCCTAATTTTAACATATGTAAAATATTACGGTAAACGCCCCAAAAGCTGTCAAGGCCTGTAAATTCAGGATAGGGGCAAATTCCGATAATTCCACCCTTCTCAGCAATTTTAAGAAGTTGAACATCTGATAAATTTCTTTTATGCATATAAACCTCATTGCAATTTGAATGAGTTGCAATAGGATATCGTGCAAGCTTAATAGCATCAAAAAAGCTTTCTTCGTTAAGGTGGGATAGGTCGGTAGCAATTTTGAGATTATTCATTACTTCTATAACCTGCCGTCCATAATCGGTAAGGCCGCCCCGCTCATCTACACCCGATGCTATTTTATTTTTTGAGTTCCATGTAAGGGTAATACTTTTAACCCCGTCACGGTGCATATCGTAAAGATTATCTATATTCTCTATAGCAGCACCGCCCTCGACGGCGAATATGGGAGTAAGATTACTTGCTTTACATAAATCAAGTTGATTTTTAAAGTATTCAAGTGTTTTTTTATAGGTTAAAAAAGGCTTAAAAATATCATCCTTTATCCAAACTGCAAATACCTGTGTCCATTTATTGAAAGCTTTTCCCTTCTCATAGGAAATTGCAAGATTGTTATGAGAAAACGCCTGACCTGTTTTCAAGCACTCATACGCAGTATCACAGTGAAGGTCAAAATAATCCATGTGCATCACCTAAATTAAAAGCATTACTCAGATAATTAAGCTTATAGCCGTAATTTAAGTCTTCCTTTTTATATACCGTTATTTCAGCAACATCAAAACGAGGTTGCAAATTGCAATGAGATTTAATTATATAATCCATTGCTGTTTTAATTATCCTTCTCTGCTTAAAGGTGTCTACCGCATCGGCAGGAGAAACCAAAGCGTCTTCACTTCTTGCCTTAACCTCAACAAACAAGACCATATTTTCGTTTTCGGCAATAATGTCTATTTCGCCGTAGCGGCTGTGAAAATTACGCTTTGCAATATAAAATCCTTTTCTGCGAAGATAAGCCGCAGTCTTTTCTTCGGCAAGGGTTCCTAAGGCCTTATTCATTACACAAAGTTCTTTATAAACGAGGGACGGTGTATGTCACAGGGCCCGTATTTTTTAATAGCCTGAATATGTGCTTTTGTTCCGTAGCCCTTATGCTGTAAAAAGCCGTACTGCGGGTACTGCTCGTTATACTCAATAAGAAGTCTGTCCCTTGTTACCTTAGCAAGAATAGATGCCGCGGCAATGCTAAAGGACTTAGAATCTCCTTTAACCACCGTTTCAACAGGAACGGCTATCTGGGGCGGTATTCTGTTACCGTCAATTAACGCATAGTCTGCAGACAACTTCAAACCGTTTACAGCACGAGTCATCGCAAGATATGTAGCACCAAGAATATTTAATTGCTCTATCTCATCAACACTCGAAAAGGCAACTGACCAAGCAAGAGCCTTTTGTGTTATAATGTCATAAAGCTGCTCTCTCTTTTTCTCGCTTATTTTTTTTGAATCGTTAACGCCCTCAATGATAAGATTTTCCGGCAAAATAACTGCCGCAGCGCAAACAGGACCTGCGAGAGGACCTCTTCCTGCTTCATCAACACCGCAAATATATTTAAATCCTTTATCTCGAGCGATATTTTCCAAGGTATAATCAGGCATGGTTTACACCCTCTCCAGCGTAATATTACCAATTTTACAGTTTCGGTATTCCTCCAACAGCATATTTGATGCGCGTTCGGTATCTATATTATTTCCTCTTTGTAAAAAGCCGCGTTTTCTGCCTATTTGTTCAAGCACCTCATACGCCTCAAAACTAAAATCAAGCTCACCGTAGCGTTTAATAAGAAGCTCAGGGTAATCGTTTATTAGTATCTCAAGAAGTCTTACAGCAAGCAGTTCGACATCAAGTATTCTATCCGTAACGGCACCTGTAAAGGCAAGATGCTCACCCACCGTTTGATCGTCAAACTTAGGCCAAAGAACACCGGGTGTATCAAGAAGTTCAAGATCACTATCTATTTTAAACCACTGATTTCCCCTTGTGACACCTGGACGGTTTTCAACCTTGGCTTTGGCATTGCCCGCCATACGGTTTATAAACGAGGATTTTCCAACATTGGGAATTCCCACTACCATTATACGGATGCCCCTGCCCACCATACCTTTATTTTTATAATATTCAAAGCGGTCCTTAAGCATTTCCTTAACAGTACTTTTAAATTGATTTAGTCCCTTGCCGCTTCTGCAATCAACTCCAATAGCAGGAATTCCCTGTTTTGCATAATGTTCTATCCACTTAGCAGTGACAGAGTGGTCTGCCATATCGCATTTATTGAGAAGTATAATGCGCGGTTTGTCTGCAATAATACCTGCCAGTTCCGGATTGCGGCTGCTGACAGGTATTCTGGCATCTACGATTTCGGCAACCGCGTCAACAAGATTTAATGTTTCCTTAATAAGGCGCCTTGTTTTAGCCATATGTCCGGGAAACCACTGAATATTTTGCGAGATTGCCATTAGGATAAACCTCCGAACTTATTAAAGGGTAATATACGAAATACGGCTTTACCGAGAATGTAGCGGGTATCTATCATTCCGTCATCCCCAATATCTGAGCAACGGCTATCTATTGAGTCATTGCGGTTATCACCCAAAACAAACACACAACCGTCATTTACAAGCACGGGAAATTCTATATCGTACATTAAATTTGTAGGTGTGCGGGTATACGGTTCATCAAGTGCAACACCGTCAACATACACTATACCCTGCTCAAAGTCAATATCCACCGTTTGTCCTTGTGTAGCAATTATACGCTTAATAATAGGAGCGTTGCTTTTTTCATTCACAGAATTATCAATATTTCTTGAAATTACGACAATATCTCCGTGCTTTGGGGTATATAAAATATTGCTTATTATTACCTTATCACCATGGTGTAGCGTCTCGTTCATTGAGCCACCCTCAATGGTTACAACCTTGAATATGAAGGTAAAAATTATAACAACGGCAATAATGGCGGTAACTATAACCTCCAGCCATTCAAATATCATTTTTTTAGTAGATTCGCTCACTTGAATTAGAGAACGATCAGGTGTGTTAGATGAATTAAGTAACGCCAAAAAATCACCGCCTGTATGTTTTTAAAAGGAAAAGGGGACAACGAACCGTGTCCCCCTAATCACTTTTTCAGCCTGAGCCAAATGCTCTGCCGATATTTTGGTTTAGCCAATCTGCTCTTTAACCTTAGCAGCCTTACCAACCCTGTCACGCAGATAGTAAAGCTTGGAACGGCGAACACGACCGTTGCGAACAAGTTCTACCTTTGCAACATTGGGGGAATGAACCGGGAATACACGCTCTACGCCAACACCGTAGGAAACACGTCTTACGGTAAAGGTTTCTGCAATGCCGCTGTTGTTCTTAGCAATAACGGTACCCTCAAAAACCTGAATACGCTCACGCTCACCCTCGCGAATCTTAACGTGAACACGAACTGTGCTACCGATAGATACCTTAGGTGCATCTTCCTTCATCAAACCTGCTGTTAATTCTTTTACAGCATCCATCTTTCTTTTCCTCCCTGTTTGTTCAGGCGTTCGTGTCGTAAAAAATCGGCAGAGGACCACCCGTTTTAATGTCGTTTTACGGCATTAAACCCGTCGGTTGAGAACCCGACGAAATCAAATGCTCTAATATAATAACACATCTTTTAAGAAAATGCAAGCATTATTTTGTAAGTGAGCCTCCATAGGTTTCAATCATTATTAACAACTGTTCCTCGTCAAGGGTTTGTGTATTTATATACACAAGAACTTTATCCTTATTTTTACCATTGCATACAAATTCGTAGCAATGTATTTCCTCATTATTTAAAGGAATCAGCACCTGTGATACTTTTGTAGGTTGGAGCGCATCGCTGAGCACCTCACGCGCCTCCTCGGCAGAATATGCGGGGGTACGGATTGTTCTGTTTTTATGATTCATTAAAAACCCTCTGGCCTCCACCATAACTATCTCACCCGTATTAAGACACACGCCTATTTTAATTAAATCGGTATAACATACCGTTGCTCCGTTTTTGTAAGCAAAATTAACGGTACAGGTACCTTCTTCGGTAAAATAGTAACTTGGTTCAAAAGTAAGAGCCGTATGTCGTTTTAAATACTCCTTTGCACGCTCTACGGCCTGCTCATCGGTAAACAAAGAGGCACCGCCGACAGGATTTTTTCGTAAATATACAATATGACCACCTGCTTTGCTTACTACTACGGTACAATTTTCAGTTTTAAAACGGTAAGCAGGTATCTTCCCCGACTCCTCGCCGTCATCGCTTAATTTCGTTGCATCGGTTTCTAAAGCAGTAGCAGCAATTTCTAAAGCCCGCGTTTTTGAAACCGATTGCTTATCACTAAGAAATTCTGATTCGCCTTCAAGAATATGATCTGAATATGGTCCGTCATATATAAGCGTAGGATAATCTGTTAGTCCCTGCTCTATATTGGTTATCTCAGCAGAAAAAGTCAGTTCATTTTCAATCTCAGAAAAGCTTTGCTCAACCTCGTTTAGCCATTTATCATCTGTAAAATGAATTTGAAGTTCATCAACCGAAGCGGTGAGCTTATCCGAATACTCGCGTAATTTCTCTATATTTGTTCGCTGTTGTGAGGGAATCTGACCCTTTTGAATAGTTGTTTTTGCGAGGGAGAGCATATAGTTGCCTGTTTGGGAAAGAAATTTATTTATATTACTGTTTTCTGGTGAATATGCGGGAAGCTGTGACAATGCATTTTTTGCCGTTTCACATTGATGGTAGATTTGAGCGGCAATATTACTAAGCTGAGTTGCCGATGTTATATACATACATTTTTCAAGCATTGTATTTATTCCGTTAAATGAAACTGCAAGATCCTCCATAAAACGGCTATAAGCATAACTCATCTGCGTGTGATAATTCTTTACGGTAATATGATGTTTAACAAGCATACCCCCAAGCGCAACAGCTCCTGCCGCAAAAAATGAAATTATTTTTATAAAAGTTCTTCTTTTCATATTAAACCTCAAAATATAATATTACTGTTATTTTTTACCGATTTTTAAAAATTATTACACAGCAAAATTTTTAAGATTAAAAAACAAGGACCGCTCCAATTAAGGAGCAGCCCTTGAAATTTAAGTTATTCACAATCACTCTAATCTATCTGAGTAACAGTAATATTTCCCTTTTCATCAGTGTAGTAGCTTATGGTAATAGTTTCACCTTGGCCAATCAGAGGAAGCTTATCACTAATAGAAATATCAGCAACAAAAGCTGTTTCATTGCCTGCAATTTTTATATAATACCTTGAGTTTCCGTTTACAACGGCAGAGGATATCTTCTCTATTTTGCCTGAAGCTGTTTTTATTTCTTCTTCGGTCGGAAGTTTGGTGTCCTCATTTATTTTTCCGGAATCCTTAAGAAGTCTTATATATTCGTTTTGTGCTCCTGCAAGGGTATCGGCAACACCTACTATCTGATAGTTGGAAACCGAAACAAAGGAATAAGCCTTTACAAGCCCCGCATCGTCCTTAAGGCTGATAAAGTATGACGGAGTATCTGCAATATTTACAAGTATCGGGAAGGTAGCGTTATATCCTTTCTCCTGAATCATACCCTCTGCCGATTCCATTGCAGAATATTCCTCCGCGCCGTTTATCGCAAAGGTTTTTGCTTGTTTTGTGCGAAGGTTAACAAGAATAAATCCTATATTCGATTCATCATCTACAACAGAGGTTATACCCGTATAAAGCCATACATCATCATTGATAGCAAGATAGTTATAGCCATCGGTAGTAGCAACAACATTTTTTTGAGTAAAAATCGAATTCCAAAATCCATTTTTATACGCGCCCCAATAATCGGCCTGTTCGATTATCATATCAGCGCTGTATACCGCATCAATCCACTGAGGAACATCACTTACAGGATAATCTTTCATCTCGCCTGTGACAGCATTTACGGCAATAATGCCTGCGATATCCTTACCGCCTAAAAATCCTATTGTATAATCATAATAGGAAATAATCCAATATGGATTGCCACTATCATCTATCTCAAAAGAAGTATTCTCAAACATCTTTGTAGGATAGGAAAAGCGAACATGGCGCATAAGGTCACGAGCAAAATATTCACCGGGAGAATAGCGCATACCCTTTTTAAGCTCGACAAGCTCGGTATCCTGTGTTGCCATATCAATTTTAACATAGTAGGGTATTCCCTCTTGTTTGTTTACAAACCATTTTAAAAAGTCGGCATACTCAAGGGGAGAAACGCGCACAGGCACCTGATTATAGTTTATCTGTGTGTAATAGCTTGAAACATTAAATTGAGAAACAAGCTCAACCACCTCGCCTATTTTGCGGCTGCCAAGTCGAGTTGCGGTATCGCGGTCAACAACAGGTATCTGCGAAAGGGGTATTTCTGCTATATCCTTGCTGAAATCTGCCTCGGTAACGGTCAACATTTTTTGATATTTTGAAGCATTAAATACAGGTGATGAAGATACAAAAATCGCACCGAAAACTAAAATAATTGCTGCAACGACAGAAATTATTACTGTTTTATGCCACTTTTTAACGCTAAAGCCTTCCCCCTCTTTTTTATTGAAACGTTTCGTAGGGGTTACACCGCGAAAAATAGAGATTATCTTGATTGACCCAACCAGCAACAAATGAGAAACAACGAAAACAACAATTAAAAATAAAATAAAAGCCCAAAAAGATGCAGATTTAATATGCAAAGCAGGCAAAG
>JAZRQA010000085.1:0-7531 GCA_045649505.1 Acutalibacteraceae bacterium | reverse complement strand
AGCGGTTTTATGTAAATAATCCTTGATTATTTACGCCGACATCATTGCAATGAAATAGGTGAAATTATTTTTATAATTTCACGGACAAATTAGAAATTTGTCCGTGAAAAAGCGCAAGTGCGCTTTTTCACCAACCTATATTCATTATTAGCTTATAATTTGTAAATAGGAGATAGCACTCGATGATAAGAAAAGCAACTGCTTCGGATTTACCTGCAATACTTGAAATATATGCCTTTGCAAGAGACTTTATGGCAAAAAACGGCAACAGTACGCAATGGGGGAAAACAACTCCGAAAAGGGAGATACTTGAGGAGGATATACGCCTTGGTGTTCTTTATGTGGTTGAGGAAAAAAACGAAATTGACGGTGTTTTCTTTTTCAATATAGGGGAGGATCCCACATATAAGGTAATAACTAAAGGTAATTGGATAAATAATGAGCCCTATGGCGTTATTCACCGAATTGCTAGCGCAGGGCGTAAAAAGGGCGTGTTAAAAACCTGTATAGATTTTTGCCTTGAAAGAACCGACCACCTTCGTATTGATACCCACGAAAATAATACAGTTATGCAACACCTGCTAAGCAGATACGGCTTTTCGAAAAGGGGAATAATATTTCTTCAAAATGGCGAAGAGCGCATTGCTTACGAGTATATAAAATAAATCTGCTTTCTTAAATTTTGAGGAAGAAAAGGTGAAAAAATCGGAAGGAATTTCCTTTCGATTTTTTTCTTTTTACCGTTGATTTTATAATAAAACTGTGCTAAAATATAAGAACAAATGTTCGATGAAAGAGGTAGATTTCTTGAAACGTCGGCAAATTCTTTGCATAGATTTAAAATCCTTTTATGCCTCAGTGGAGTGTGTTGAGCGGGGACTTGACCCTATGAAAACCAATTTAATAGTGGCAGACCCTGAGCGAAGCGAAAAAACCATTTGTCTTGCAATAACACCTGCTATGAAGGCTTTAGGTATTAAAAACCGCTGTCGCGTTTTTGAAATTCCCGAAGGCGTTGAGTATATAACCGCACCGCCGAGAATGAAAAAATATATTGACTATGCCGCCGAAATTTATGCTGTGTATCTTAAATACATTTCTCCTGACGATATTCATGTTTATTCAATAGACGAGGTTTTTATCGATGCTACAGAGTACCTTGTGTTATACCGACTTACCGCAAAACAGTTGGCGCAAAAAATAATGCAGGATGTTTTTGAAAGTGTTGGGGTACGCGCTACCTGCGGTATCGGCACCAACCTTTACCTTGCAAAGGTGGCGCTTGATATTACCGCCAAGCATTCCCCCGATTTTATAGGTATGCTTGATGAAATTTCCTACAAGGCTACTATGTGGAACCATACACCGCTCACGGATTTTTGGCGGGTGGGACGGGGCACTGCGCGCCGTCTTGAACAAAAGGGAATTTTCACTATGGGTGATATAGCAAACACTCCCGAGGAACTGCTATATAATTGGTTTGGAATAGATGCCGAACTGCTTATCGACCACGCAAACGGCAGGGAGCCGACACGGCTTTGCGATATTAAAGCCTATAAATCAAAAACTAATTGCCTTACAAGCGGTCAAGTGCTTATGTGCGATTATTCCTTTGTCGACGCTCAGATAATAGTCAAGGAAATGATGGATAGCCTTTGCACCGATATGGTGGAGAAGGGGCTTGTGACCGATTCGGTTACTATGTATGTGGGATATTCAAATTCTCTTAATATGGATTTTGCAAGGGGCAGTGCGAGTGTTGCTATACCTACAAATGCCGATACTCTGCTTATTCCCGCTGCAGTAAATCTTTATAAAAGAATAGTAGATGCGAGGTATCCTATACGCAGAATAAATATAACCTGCAACCGTGTCGTAAAGGATTGCGGCGTTACACAGCTAAGTCTGCTTGACGATAACGAAAAACTTATAAAAAACAAGGTGATTCAGGAAACGGTACTCGATATAAAAAAACGATTCGGCAAAAATTCAATTTTAAAGGGTATTAGCCTATCCTGTGCCGCCACGGCCAGAGAGCGCAACCGACAGATAGGAGGTCATAAAAGTGGCGAAAACTAAACCGCTTGCACCGATGCCCGTGTGTGAACGGGCAAAGATTTTTGCACCCTTTGCCGCCCTTAAGGGTTTACCTGAGGCACTCAAAGAAAAAGAAAAAATACGCGTGCCTAAAAAAGAGCTTTCGCAATTTATGGCAAATAAAATCAACTGTGCGCTTGACGGCCTCGAAACGGGGCAGATAATAACGGTAATATACTATAATTCACTTGAGCAGGAATATGTGCAACTTACAGGCACGGTTACAAAAATTGATTTTGCCCGACGCTTTTTACAGATTGTGTCGGTTATAATTCAATTTAATGACCTTTATGAGATAATTGTTGTGTAAGTCAATAAAAAATGTTAAAATAATATGGGAGTGATAAAGAGTGGCTGTAACCGAAAAAATCCAACATATCTATGAGCCGAATCCGCTTGCTTGCGGTCAGGCTGTGCTGGCTATGCTTGCAGGCGTAACGGTACAGGAAATAATCGACCTTGTTAAAACCGATAGGGAAACCAAGCTTAGAGATATGTTTTTGTGTCTTGAGCATTACGGGATAAAATATTGTTCTATGCGCGTTAGCGTTCAAAAGAAGGAGCAGCTGCCTGAAATTTGTATTTTAAGCCTTGAAACACCGAAATGCTGGCATTGGTCACTTTACTTTAAAGGAACATTTTATGACCCCGAATATGGCGTGCTTGAAGATTTTCCGCCAAGTGCGCGCAGATATTATTTTAAGATACTAAAAGAGTAATCGCTTCGGCGATTATTTTTTTGTTTAAAAAACAAATTTCCTTCCAATAATATTTGACAAAACAGGTAAAACAAGGTAATATATACTATGTATGATTATATATAGTGGGGTAATGTGTCCCGTATTTTGAACTTTTACGGATACTCAGTGTGAATGTATCCGCATATATATTAGAATAAAAACTACATAAATTTAATTTGGAGGAAAGCCTATTTATGCCCGAAAACAAAAAGGCGGCGTCAAAAAAACCGCCCGCTAATAAAAAAAGAAAACCCGAAAAGCGAGAGAATACTAAGTCAAAATCTCCTGCAAAAAAGCAGTTTGCTCCCCGAACTTCTGCAAAAAGCACAAAGCCTAAGAATCCGAACCGTCCACCTGAAAAACCGCTTCGCATAATCCCTTTAGGCGGCCTTGAAGAAATAGGCAAGAATATAACCCTTTATGAGTATGCGGGGGATATGCTGCTGGTTGATTGCGGTATGAGCTTCCCTGATGAGGAAACACCGGGTATTGATACCATTATCCCTGATTTTACCTATATACTTGAAAACAAGGATAAAATAAGGGGTCTTGTTCTTACCCACGGTCACGAGGACCACATCGGTGCTATCCCTTATTTATTAAAACAGTTCAATGTACCTATCTACGGCACCCGCCTTACCCTTGGTCTTGTTGAGGGCAAATTAAAGGAGCACCGCCTTGCTTCGGATGCAAGACTTAATGTTGTAAAGCCCGGCGATACCGTAAAGCTTGGCAACTTCTCGGTGGAATTCATTCACGTTAATCACTCTATTCCCGATGCAGTAGCGCTTGCAATAACCTCAGGTGCAGGCACTGTTGTGCAAACAGGTGATTTCAAAATAGACACCACCCCGATTGACGATTTTGTTATAGACCTTTCCCGTTTTGCTCAGCTCGGCAAAAAGGGCGTTCTTGCCCTTCTTTCTGATTCAACAAATGCTGAGCGTCCCGGTTATACCCAGTCGGAGCGTATTGTTGGCGAATCCTTCTCAACGCTATTTAAAAAGGCCGACACTCACCGAATAATTGTTGCCACTTTTTCATCTAACATCCATCGTATCCAGCAGATAATTGACGAAGCTGTGAAATGTTCCCGTAAGGTTGCTGTCTCGGGCCGCAGTATGCTGAATGTTGTAAATATTGCCGCTCAAATGGGCTATTTAAAGGTTCCCAGCGGTGTATTGGTTGAAATTGATACCATAAAACGCTACCGCCCCGATGAACTTGTAATAATAACAACAGGCAGTCAGGGCGAGCCGCTTTCGGCTCTGCATCGTATGGCTTACAGCGACCACCGTAATGTGGATATTCTACCGGGTGATATGATAATAATTTCCGCTACACCCATACCGGGTAACGAAAAGCTTGTAAGCAAGGTTATAAATGAGCTTATGAAACGCTCAGCCAACGTTGTTTACGAAAAGATGTACGATGTTCATGTTTCGGGTCATGCCTGTCAGGAAGAGCTGAAACTTATGATGAACCTTGTTAAGCCTAAATATTTTATCCCTGTGCATGGTGAGCAAAAGCATCTTGCTAAGCACGCCGCCCTTGCAAAGGTTATGGGAATAAAGCAGGAAAATATCCTTATAACCAATATAGGCAGTGTTGTTGAGTTGACAAAAAGAAGCATGAAGGTCACCGAAACCGTTCCCGCGGGCAGAGTTCTTGTTGACGGCCTTGGTGTCGGAGATGTGGGCAGTATTGTTTTAAGGGACCGCAAGCATCTTTCCGATGACGGTATTATAGTTGTTGCAGTTACAATGGATTCTGTTACAGGAGAGGTTGTGTCGGGACCTGAGGTAGTAACCCGCGGATTTGTGTATGTTAAGGAATCCGAACAACTTATTGAAGATGCAGCTGAGGCTGCCTGTGATGTGCTCGAAAAGTGTTATCTTTCAAACATTTATGATCGTAACACAATAAAATCAAGGCTGCGTGACGGCGTTTCGCGCTTTGTCTATGAAAAAACTAAGCGCAGCCCGATGGTGCTTCCAATAATTCTTGATATATAAATAATTTTTATACAGGGGAGGGGCGTCCCCCTCCCACATACGAGGTGTTAAAAATGAAAGTTGTTTTATTAGCAGATGTTAAGGGTCTTGGCAAAAAGGGTGAACTTTGCAACGCTTCTGACGGATACGCAAGAAACTTCCTTTTCCCAAAAAACCTTGCCATAGAGGCAAACTCTGCCGCTATGAGCGAACTTAAAAGCCGAGAGGAATCAAAGGCGCACCACAAGCAGGAGGAGATTGATGCCGCAAAGGCAACCGCTGCAAAGCTTGACGGTAAGCAGGTTACAATCCACGCCAAGGCAGGTGCTTCCGGTAAGCTTTTCGGTGCCGTTACCTCTAAGGAAATTGCCACACAAATAAAGAACGAATTGGGTATTGATATCGACCGTAAAAAAATGAGTGTTGCCGATATAAAGTCCTTCGGTATATATACCGCTGAAATAAAGCTTTATACGGGAATAATTGCTAAGCTTACAGTTAATGTAACAGAATAGGAAGAAAGATTATGGCTGACGAAAAAATTATCTACGATTTAGAGGGCGGCAAAATGCCTTACTCCACCGAGGCGGAGCAGGCGGTGTTGGGCTCTCTCATTATAGACCCGGGCAGCTTTACTATGGTGGCGTCTATTTTAAAGGCGGAGCATTTTTACCTGCCACAGCACAAGGAAATTTACGCCATGCTATCAAAAATGTTTGAGCTTAATCAGTCTGTGGATTACATATCCCTTCTCGAAAAGCTCAAGCAAATCCCAAATTACGACGAGGCAAAGGGTAAAGCCTATATCGCACACCTTATTGAGGTAGTGCCATCTGCGGCAAATATTCTTTCCTATGCAAATATTGTAAGAGAACGCTACTATGCCCGCAGTCTTACCCGTGTTGCGCAAGAGATAATTAAGGATGTGTCTGATAATAATCAGGATGCAACCAAACTTATTGAAAGTGCTGAACAGAGAATTTATGAAATACGTCAGGGTAAAGAGGTGAGCGGACTTACCCACATAAAGGATGTTATTGAGGCTGAAACCTATGACCGTCTGGGTAAAATAAGCGACCCCGCAACGAGAAATGATTACATTGGCATTCCCAGCGGAATAGGTGATCTTGACCGTATGATAACGGGTCTTAATAAATCAGACCTTATTATTCTCGGTGCCCGTCCCGGTATGGGTAAAACCTCCTTTGCGCTTAATGTTGCCCGTAATGTTGCCCTAAACAGCGGCAAGACAGTATGCTTTTTCTCCCTCGAAATGACAAGGGACCAGATTGCCCAACGACTTCTTTCAAACGAGGCTTCGGTCAAGAGCGAAAAACTGCGTACGGGTGAGCTTACCACCGATGAGTGGACACGCCTTGCAATGGCAGGTGAGCATCTTTCTAAAACCAATATCTTTATTGATGAAACGCCGGGTATCACCGTTCCCGAAATGAAGGCAAAACTGATGCGTCTAAAAAAGGTTGACCTTGTTATAATTGACTATTTGGGTCTTATGCGCTCGGCTCGTCGAATCGAAAACCGTGTGCAGGAGGTTACCGATATTTCAGGAAGCCTTAAAGCAATGGCTAAGGAACTTTCGGTTCCTGTTATTGCCTGCGCTCAGCTTTCCCGCGGTACCGAGGTTAAAGGAAAATCCCATAAACCTGCGCTTTCGGACTTAAGAGATTCAGGCTCTATCGAGCAGGATGCCGATATAGTTTTATTTCTCTACCGTGAAAAGTATTACGATAATGAAAAAGGCGACGGCGAGGAAATTTCCGATGCAAGCAAGGCCGAATGTATCGTTGCAAAAAATCGCCACGGTGAGGTTGGTACGGTAAACCTGCACTGGGACGGTCAGTTTACGAGATTTACTTCACAGGATGTGCTGCACTGATGTTAAATAAAGTACGTGCGGCAATAAATGACCACGCAATGCTTCAAAAGGGAAGGGACATTACCGTTGCTCTTTCGGGTGGTGCCGATTCAATGGCATTGCTCTACGCCCTTATTGAACTTAGTGACGAGTTCAACTTGAAAATCAGTGCCGCCCATTTAAACCATAATCTTCGTGGTGCGGAATCAAAGCGTGACGCAGATTTTGTCCAACAGCAATGCAGGTATTTTGGCGTTAAGCTTGTAAGCCACACAGCCGATGTTTTAGGCTATGCTGAAAAAAATCATTTGGGCACCGAGCTTGCCGCAAGGGAAATACGGTACGCTTTTTTAGCCCAAAACAGTTCAGGGCTTATTGCAACAGCACATACTGCAAGTGATAATCTCGAAACCGTCATAATGAATTTGACCAGAGGTACAGGGATAAAAGGACTTTGCGGTATACCGCCTGTAAGGGATAATTTTATTAGACCACTTATATATGTAACAAGGCAAGAGGTTGAGGATTACTGCGCGCAAAAGCAAATACCCTTTGTTACCGATAGCAGCAATTTAACCGATGATTATACCCGTAATATCATTCGTCATAGAATTGTACCTGTTCTTAAAAATATAAATCCCGCGGTAGAAGCTACCGTAACCCACAGTGCGCATCTGTTTAGGGAGGACGAGCGTTTTTTATCCGATACTGCCCATATATGTTTTAGTCAGGTGTTTAAAGACAACAGCCTGTGCACTGCCGATTTTGCAGAGCTGCCCGAGGCAATTGCCTCAAGAGTGTTGCGCCTTTTTTGTGATGCAATA
>JAZRQA010000084.1:0-49312 GCA_045649505.1 Acutalibacteraceae bacterium | reverse complement strand
CACTCTTTGCCGCAATTGTGACGGCTTTAAAATTGCTGATGAGGACCTAAAGCTTCGCGGTCCTGGTGATTTTATAGGTCAGCGTCAGCACGGTCTGCCGACACTTAGAATTGCCGATATGGAAAACGATATCGGTGTACTTAAAACTGCGGGCTTTTATGCAAAAAAAACGCTTGAGCTTGACCCAAAACTTGAGGCTGGCGAGAACAAAGAACTTAAAAATCAGATACAAAATCTCTACAGCTTTGTTGCGGATAATTAAAATAGCGTGTATCACCAAATTTGGTGATACACACTTTTTTATTCTTTTTTGTTAATGTTTAACTTGTCTTGAGTCGGTAAGATTTTGAAAATTTTAAGGTAGCAATTTGTAATAATTCGTGGTATAATAATAAAGATATCTGCTTGCTAAGAGGTGTAAAATGGCTAAGAAAAAAGGAAGGTGGCTTAAATTCCGCCACAAAATAGTAAGAAACCTTGCATACATAGTTCTTTACCCCTACTCAAAAATTAAATACGGTGTCAAAATTGAAAAATTTAAGGAACAGAAGAATAGACCGTATTTTATAGTGCTTAATCACCAAACCCCGTTTGATCAATTTTTTGTGGGTATGGCGTTTAGGGGTCCCGTATACTATGTTGCTACCGAGGATATTTTCTCGCTTGGCTTTATATCAAGTATAATTCGCTATGTTGTTGCGCCCATTCCAATAAGAAAGCAGACCACAGATGTTAAGGCAGTTATGACCTGTCTTCGAGTTGCTAAAGAGGGTGGCACTATTGCCATTGCGCCAGAGGGCAACCGTACCTACAGCGGTAAAACCGAATATATGAACCCCGCTATTGCACCCCTTGTAAAAAAACTTAATTTACCTCTTGCAATATTCCGCGTGGAGGGTGGCTACGGTGCTGAGCCGCGTTGGAGTGATGTAGTGCGAAAGGGTAAAATGAAGGCGTATGTCGCCCAAGTTATAGAACCTGAGGAATACTCTGCTCTTTCAAACGATGAGCTTTATGAGCGAATAAAAGCAGGGCTCTTTGTTGATGAGGCAAAGGCGGATAACGAATATCCCCACAAAAAATGCGCGCAGTATTTAGAACGCGCAATGTATGTCTGCCCATTCTGCGGTCTTTCGGAATTTGAAAGTAAAAACGATATTGTTCACTGCAAAAAATGCGGCAGTAAAATAAAGTACACCGCGAAAAAGGAGCTTAAGGGTATCAACTGTGATTTTCCCTTCCCCTTTGTTTCTCAGTGGTACGATTATCAGGCAGACTTTATAAGCAGGCTTGATTTAAGCGGTTATACTGATAAGCCGTTGTATAAAGACAACGCCGAAGTGCGCGAGGTAATTGTATTTAAAAACAAAAAGAAACTTTTTAAAAACGCCGAAATTGTGCTTTACTCTGACAGACTTGACATTAACGGTGAGGTATATCCCTTTGAGAAAATATCTGCCGTTACAGTGCTGGGCAGAAACAAGCTGAATATTTATTTTTGCGATAAGGTATATCAATTAAAGGGCAGTAAACGCTTTAACGCCCTTAAGTATGTACATATTTATCACAGACACAAAAACATTGCATCGGGCAAGGGCGAGGAAGTCTTTTTAGGAATATAAAATTTTCCTTTGTACTTATATGCTGCGCAATTTTGCGCATTGTATCTGATTATATAAAAAAGGAATGATAAACAATGGAAAACTTTTGGGATTTTAAAGTATGGGGCACATTTAATATTGTTGCTATTCTGCTGCTTAGTCTGCTTGCGGCAAACATTATTAAAAACTCGACGAAATTTCTGCGAGCATCCCTTATTCCCACCTCGGTTTTAGCAGGCGGTATGTTGCTTATTATCTCGGCAGTATATAAGCTTATAACAGGTGATGTTATGTTTGACACTGCCTTTTTCGGCGGAAGGGGTATGGCGACCCTTGAAACAATAACATACCACGCTTTAGCGCTGGGCTTTATAGCCTCTGCCCTAAAAAGCACGAAGAATAAACTTACAAAGCAGCGCACGGTGGAGATATTTAACACAGGGGTTACCACCGTTTCCACCTACCTTTTACAGGCGGTAGTGGGCTTTGGCATAACTATTATTGCCGCGCTTATTATAAAGGATTTCTTTGCCGCGTCGGGTGTTCTTCTACCCTTTGGCTTTGGACAGGGTACGGGACAGGCGCTGAACTACGGCACCATTTACGAAACCGAATTTGGATTTTCGGGCGGCAAAAGCTTTGGCCTTACCGTTGCGGCGCTGGGCTTTTTAAGCGCAAGCATCGGCGGCGTTATTCACCTTAATGTTATGAAGCGAAAGGTTAAAATAAGGACCTCAAGCGGTGTAGACGACAATATTAAGGCTGAACAGATACAAGAAAACGACGAGATACCTATGCAGGGTAGTCTTGACAAGATAACCGTGCAGGTGGCCCTTATTGCAGGCGCGTATTTTGTCACGCATCTGTTGATGTATTTACTCGGTCTTTTGATACCCTCAATGAAATCTGTAATATACGGCTTTAACTTCCTTATAGGTGTATTCGCGGCGGCACTTATGAAGGCTTTCTTCAATTTCCTGCACAAAACAAGAGTTATTAAAAAGAAATATGCCAACAATTTTTTGCTTACTCGCTGCAGTAACTTTTTCTTTGACATTATGGTGGTTGCAGGCATTGCCGCAATCCAGTTAGGAGTGTTAAAGCAGTATTGGGGTATTATGCTTATTTTGGGCGTTTTCGGCCTTGTTATAACCTACTGGTACAACTACATTGTCGCAAAAACGCTGTTTAAAGATTATATGCATGAGCAGTTTCTTATGATGTTTGGAATGCTCACTGGAACGGCAAGCACGGGTATTATCCTACTTAGGGAAATAGACGGTGATTTTAAAACCCCCGCGGCAGATAATATGGTTTACCAAAACTTCCCTGCAATAGTTTTTGGATTTCCCCTTATGCTCCTTGCAACTCTGGCACCTAAAAAACCAATCCTTACCCTTATAATCTTAGTTGTTTTCTTCATTGTTATGAATATAATTTTGTTCAGGTCAAAGATATTTAAAAAGAAAAGCAAGACGAAATAGCAATATAAAAAGAATCTAAGGCTTACGCCTTGATGACATACAGTTCGCTTGTGCGGATTATATACTAAAAAAATGCAGCCGACATAAGTCGACTGCATTTTTTGGTTGCGGGGACAGGACTTGAACCTGCGACCTCCGGGTTATGAGCCCGACGAGCTACCATCTGCTCTACCCCGCGATATTTAATTTCGCCGTATTTTAGGTTCGACTTCCTTAAGTTCGGCACGCTCGGGGGCTCATTCTCACAAATGCTTTGCATTTGCTTGCCCTCTTGCGGTGCCCAAAGTTTATTACGGCTACCCGCCTATAAACTTTGACCGCGGCGCTTCCTTATGCTCGCTGTTTCACCCACCGGGTGCGCTCGCAACGTCACCCGACGAGCTACCATCTGCTCTACCCCGCGATATGTTTAGTTTTTCTACTGCTTTATTATTATACACAACATAGCATAATAATGCAAGTCTTTTTTTAAAAATTTAAGAATATTTTTTCGACAAACAAGATTCTACAAAAAAACGGGTCTGTACTCTCACAGACCCGTTTATATTTTTTATGATTACTTAATCATACTTGCAACTTCGTTTGCAAAATCGTCTTCACGCTTCTGGATGCCTTCGCCCTTTTCGTAGCGAACATAGGAAGCGATTTTAATGGATTTACCCATTTCCTTAGCAGTCTTTTCAACATACTTACCAACGGTAAGGTCACCGTCGATAACAAACTGCTGCTCCACAAGGCAGTTCTCCTTGTAGTACTTGCCGATTTTGCCCTCAACTATTTTGCCGAGAACTGCATCAGGCTTGCCTGCCATTTTAGGATCCTCTTTCATCTGAGCAACAAGGATTTCTTTCTCCTTGTCAATAACCTCTGCAGGAACGCTTGCAGGGTCAAGATAAAGGGGATTCATAGCGGCAATCTGCATTGCGATATTCTTACCCATAGCAATGAACTCGTCACTTAAATCAGCATCGGTATCAAACTTAACAATAACACCGATTTTGCCGCCTGCGTGAACATAGGAAACGAGGTTGCCCTCAAAACGAACAAAACGGCGAACCTTAATGTTCTCACGGATAGCAAGGAAAAGCTCCTGAACCATTTCTTCAACACTCTGGCCGTTTTCGGTACACTTAAGAAGCGCATCAAGGTCAGCAGGATTCTGGTCAATAACGATTTCGGTGATGCGGTTAGCAAGAGCCTTAAAGGGCTCGCCGCCTGCAACGAAGTCGGTCTCAGCGTTCATTTCAAGAACGGCACCTACATTGCCCTTAACAATAGCGCAAACGGTACCTTCGGCAGCAACACGATCTGCCTTCTTAGCCTGGGAAGCAAGTCCCTTTTCTCTTAAAAAGTCTATAGCAGCATCCATATCACCATTGGTTTCGGTGAGGGCCTTTTTACAGTCCATCATACCGCAACCGGTCTTCTCACGGAGTGCCTGTACGTCTTTAGCAGTAAAAGCCATTTTATTTACCTCCTGAATTATTCAGCCTCGGTCTCAGCTACAGCTTCAACGGCAGCCTCTTCAGCTACCTCAGCTGTCTGCTCGCCCTGTCTGCCCTCGATTACGGCAGCACCGATGGTTTCAGCAATGAGCTTAACGGCGCGGATAGCGTCATCATTACCGGGGATAACAGCGTCGATCTCATCAGGATCGCAGTTGGTGTCAACTATAGCAATGATCGGGATGCCGAGCTTCTTAGCCTCAGCAACAGCGATTCTTTCCTTGCGGGGGTCAACGATGAAGAGAGCACCGGGGAGTTTCTTCATATCCTTGATACCGCCGAGGAACTTCTCAAGCTTTTCAATTTCAAGATTAAGTTTAATAACTTCCTTCTTGGGGAGAAGCTCGAAGGTACCGTCCTCCTCCATAGTGCGGAGCTGATTAAGACGGGCAATACGCTTTTTGATTGTTGTAAAGTTGGTGAGCATACCGCCCAGCCAACGCGCATTTACATAAGGCATTGAGCAATTTATTGCTTCTTCCTTAACGGAATCCTGAGCCTGCTTCTTGGTACCTACGAAGAGAATGTCCTTGCCTTCTGCCGCGATATCACGGGCGAAAAGATAAGCCTCATTTAACTTCTTAACGGTTTTCTGCAGGTCGATAATGTAGATACCGTTACGCTCAGTGAAGATATACTGAGCCATTTTGGGGTTCCAGCGTCTGGTCTGATGTCCGAAATGAACACCGGCTTCCAGCAACTGTTTCATTGATACTACTGCCATTGTTTTTCCTCCTAAAGGTTTTTCCTCCATCCCGCCTTATGACACCGGCAATTGCCTTTAGCAACACCTGACCGTTTACAGACGGAATGTGTGTAATTTATTACTGCCCATAAAGCAGCTGAAGCATTATACCATAAACTTAAGGAATTTGCAAGATTTTTTTGAAAAATTTTTTTTCTTTTTGAATTTGCCTGTTTTAGGTTGACTTTAAACGTGAGAGATATTATAATATATTAAATATATTTTTTAAACAGGAAGGTTTTTTTATGGCGTACTATTTCAATGATGTTTCACACACCTTTAACGAGTATCTTTTGGTTCCCGGTTATTCCTCTGCCGATTGTATACCCGCGAATGTGAGTTTAAAGACTCCGCTTGTAAAATTTAAAAAGGGCGAGGAATGCCCGATTACTATGAATATTCCCATGACCTCTGCCATAATGCAGTCGGTATCGGGTGAAAAGCTTGCGGTTGCGCTTGCCAAGGAGGGCGGCGTATCCTTTATATTCGGTTCACAGTCTATTGAAGACGAAGCAGCTATGGTTGCCCGAGCCAAGAATTTTAAAGCAGGCTTTGTTGTGAGCGATTCGAACATACGCCCTGATCAGACACTTGAAGACATACTTGCTCTTAAGGAGCGCACAGGTCATTCAACCGTTGCCGTAACCGATGACGGTACTGCAACAGGTAAGCTTATGGGTCTTGTGACCAGCCGTGATTACAGGGTAAGCCGTATGGATCCCACGACCAAGGTAAGCGAATTTATGACTCCTTTCTGTGATCTTATCTGTGGAGATAAGGATACCAGTCTTAAAGAGGCTAACAATATTATATGGGATAACAAGCTTAACGCGTTACCTATCGTTGATGATAACGGCAAGCTTTTATACATTGTTTTCCGTAAGGACTATGATTCCCACAAGGAGAATCCTAACGAGCTGCTCGATAAGGACAAGCGTTATATCGTAGGCGCAGGCATTAACACCCGCGACTATGAGGAGCGTATTCCCGCCCTTGTCGAGGCAGGCGCAGATGTACTTTGCATTGACTCCTCGGAAGGATTCAGCGAATGGCAGAAGCGCACTCTTGCTTTCGTTAGAGAAAAGTACGGTGACACCGTTAAGATTGGTGCAGGAAACGTGGTTGACCGCGAGGGCTTTATGTTTTTAGCCGAGTGCGGCGCTGACTTTATCAAGGTTGGTATCGGCGGCGGTTCCATTTGTATTACCCGTGAGACTAAGGGTATAGGCCGCGGACAGGCTACTGCGCTTATAGACGTATGTGCCGCTCGTGACGAGTATTTTGAAAAAACCGGTATTTACATTCCCGTTTGCTCTGACGGCGGTATTGTTCACGACCATCATATGACACTTGCTCTTGCAATGGGCGCAGATTTCCTTATGCTGGGACGTTACTTTGCAAGATTTGATGAAAGTCCCACAAACAAAATAGCAATTAACGGTAATTATTATAAGGAATATTGGGGCGAAGGCTCCAACAGAGCAAGAAACTGGCAGCGTTATGATTTAGGCGGCGATAAGAAGCTTTCCTTTGAGGAGGGCGTTGACTCATATGTACCTTATGCAGGTACATTAAAGGATAATGTAAGCCTGTCCTTAAGCAAGGTACGCTCCACAATGTGCAACTGCGGTGCTCTTTCCATTCCTGAGTTGCAGAAAAAGGCAAAGCTTACCCTTGTTTCCGCCACGAGTATTATTGAAGGCGGCGCACACGATGTTATTCAAAAGGACACAACTACAGGTGCCATTAAATAACTATTGACAAAACGGTAGGTTTAGTGTGATAATATAATAGGTGATATATAAATGAGAGTTATTACAGGCACTGCCCGCGGTGCAAGGCTTAAGACCTTACCCGGCAATGATGTACGCCCAACGCCCGAAAAGGTGAAGGAAGGCATATTCAGTGCCATACAGTTTGATATTCAGGGCAGGCGCTTTCTCGACCTGTTTGCGGGTTGCGGACAGATGGGGATAGAGGCACTCAGCCGCGGTGCTCAGTCCTGTGTGTTTGTGGATAATACAAACTCACACCTTTCGATGGTTAAGGAAAACCTTAAATCGGCAAATCTTGAAGACAAAGCAAAGCTGATTTGCGCCGATTATGCTTCATTTCTTGCTACGACACCCGAAACCTTTGACATTGCCTTTCTTGACCCGCCCTACCACGCGGGACTGTTCGAAAAGGCTCTTGACAAGGTGAGCAATGTTATGAGTGAATACGGTATAATTCTTTGCGAGCATCCAAGCGAGGTAAAGCTTCCCGATAGTGTGAACGGCTTTGCCTGCTTTAAGGTGTATAATTACGGTAAAATACGAGTTACAGCTTACAGGAGGGATAGCGGTGAATAACCGAATAGCCATTTGTCCGGGAAGCTTTGACCCCGTTACGATAGGTCACCTTGATGTTATTTCCCGTGCAGCAGATATGTTTGCCAAGGTTATAGTTGTTGTTATGACTAATTCGGCAAAGCACTGCGCATTTACCCCTGATGAGCGTGTGGAGCTTCTGAAAAAAACTATTACGGCGCACGGTCTTGACAATGTTGAGGTGGATTTTTACGGTGGTCTGCTTGCTGACTACGCAAAGCAGCGCGACGCCAAGGTAATATTAAAAGGTCTTCGTGCTATGTCCGATTTTGAATATGAATTTCAGATGGCTCTTACCAATAAGAAGTTAAATCCCGAAATTGAGACTATATTTATTACCACAGCGGCAGAAAATATGTATCTAAGCTCAAGCATGGTGCGACAGATAGCAAGTATGGGTGGTGACATTTCGGACTTTGTTCCGGATGTTATACATAAAGACATTTTAGCAAGACTACAAAAGAAAGGATGAATATACTTTGACTTTAGAAGAATTACTTGAACAGTTTGACGAGGTACTTGACAGCGGCGTTAAAATCCCCGGCAAGAAATCAATAGTTGACGTTGAGCAGCTGCGCGCCGTTATTGACGACATTCGTTTAAACATCCCCGGCGAAATTAAACAGGCACGCGGCATTGTTGCCGACCGCGCCGATATTATCACCAATGCAAAACGCGAGGCTGACGGAATTATCCGTTCGGCAGAGGAAAAAGCAAAGGCAATGGTAGCACAGGAAGAAATCACAAAGCTCGCTCAGGAGCGTGCTGCTGAGATTATTGCCAACGCTCAGGCAAAGAGCCGCGAGATGAAAAAAGCAGCACAGGACTTTGTTGATGACATTATGCGCCGTGCTGATGAAGGTCTTACCGCAAACCTTGGCGAAGTTAGAAAGACTCGCGCAGCATTAAAGCAGCAGATTCCTGCTATAAAGCAAGACTAATAAAACAAAAACTTTATGTTTAATTACTCCGTAGTTTACACTGCGGAGTAATTTTTTTACCCTTTTCGGAAATGCTATTTATTGGTGATACAATGAAAATTTATGAGGGTAAAAAGATATCGGAAAGTCTTGCGCAAAATTTAACACTTTTTCGCGAGATATTTAAAAAGGATAAAATACTCCGAGTAAGGGAATTTACGGGAGGAAAGAACAAGCCTATACCTTGCGCAGTATTGTTTATTGACGGCATGATAAACACCCAGATTTTAAATGAATCTATAGTACGCCCAGTTCTGCTTTGCGATGGTACAGACCATAAAACAAGTCCGACGGATTATATTATGGATAGAGTACTTTTTGCTGCCGAGGCAGCAAAAAAGAGTGATGTTTCAGATATACTGCGCAGTCTTCTTTACGGAGACAGCATTTTACTGCTTGATAACAGTGCCGATGCGCTTGTGATAAATACAAAGGGCTGGCGCACAAGGGGTATTAGCGAGCCAAATGACGAGCGGGTATTGCAGGGCCCCCGAGAGGGCTTTGACGAATCGGTGATGCTTAATCTTGCTATGATACGCAGAAGGTTGCCCACCCCTGACCTTTGTGTTGAGACCGCCACACTCGGAAGGCGCACCGATACCTTTGTTTTTATATGCTATCTTGACTCACTTGTTAACAAAAAGGTTTTAAATGAGCTTAAAAAAAGGCTTAAAAAAATAGATATTGACTCAATCCTTGACAGCAACTATATTGCCGAGATGATAACGGGTAATCCCCTTTCCCCTTTAAAAACCACGGGTAGCACCGAACGTCCTGATATCGTTGTGGCGCGCCTACTTGAGGGACGTGTAGCAGTTATGGTGGACGGCACCCCTGTGGTACTTACCCTGCCCTATCTTTTCAGCGAAAATTTTCAATCGGATGACGATTACTATTTAAACTACCTTGTTTCAGGAATGGGTAGGCTACTGCGTTATATCTGTTTTTTTCTTTCAATCAGCGTTCCCGCAATTTATATCGCTCTTATAACTGCGCACAAGGCACTGCTTCCCACCGCCCTTGCCATAAGCATAAATCAGGCGCGAAGCGGCGTTCCCTTTCCCAGCGTGATAGAGTGCATTGCGCTTATACTAATTTTTGAAATATTAAGGGAAACGGGTATACGAATGCCCCAAAGCGTAGGACACGCGCTGAGTATAGTAGGCGGTCTTGTTGTAGGTCAGGCGGCGGTCGAGGCAAGGATAGTGAGTGCGCCCATGCTTATTGTTATAGCACTCAGCGGCATTGCAGGACTTATGCTACCGCGACTTAAGGGTATAGTTTCCTATGCGCGTATAGTTTTTGTTATACTTGCCCACATATGGGGACTTTTCGGTTATCTTGCGGGAATTACCGCTTTGCTTATTCTTATACTGTATCTTGACTCCTTTGGAGTAGACTACACCGCAAGTCTTGGAAACATTAGCCTGCAAAGTCTAAAGGACACCTTTATAAGAGCACCTTGGCGGCGTATGAATACGCGGCCCGAGGGTATAAGCGAAAACAGGATACGAAAGGGTTAAGGTATGAAAAGAATTCTTATTTGTGTGTGCGTTATTTTATGCCTGTGTCTTTGTGGCTGTAGCCGCGCGGCAGAGTACTCAGAGCCCGAACAGGTTATTATTACTGCGGCACTTGGTTTTGATAATGAAAGCGGTCAGCTTTGTGTCAGTGCAGAAACGGTAAAAACCAATACCGACAGCAGCTATGAGCCGCAGGTTATAACCGACAAAGGCTATACGGTGGAGCAGGTTATCCAGAGTATATCTGACAATCTTGGAGGCAAGCTGTTTTTAGGGCACTGCGCAACAATAGTGCTCGGCAACTCCCTTACACAGGACCAGCTTGAGAACATTATACAGTTCTGCAAGGACAGCAGTGAAATGAGTCTTGCAGTAAAACTTATTGCCACACACAATGCGGTGCAACTTCTTTCCTGCAAAAGCTATTCGGGTGAAGCGGTGGGCTACGATATAATAAAGCTAATGGGCACCAAGGGTGACGTTGCCGCACCTGACACCTACGCTCAGCTTTTCCATATTGAAAACTTAAGAAGCACACACAGTGGTAGCTTCACCCTACCGCATTTCTCGGCTGAGACGAGTGAAAATGGGGCTACCCTCTCGCCTGACGGTGCCGATGTATTTAGTGACTCACTTCGCATTTATAAACTTAAAAAGGAGCAGGACACTCTTCTTAAAATTCTTTCAAACGGTTACTCAGGCACAACGCTGACCGTCAATAACAATGGAAGTATTTTACAGGCAAAAATAGAAAAAAGCCGATGTAAGATAGATAAAAGCTTTCAAAATAACACTCTTTTTTTAGACTGCACAGTAAAGCTGACGCTTGAGCAGGGTGGCTTTAAGGGTGAGAATGCATCCGAGTTCGGTAAGGTGATTGAAAATAAGCTGGGCGATTTTTTTACCCTGATGCAAACCGAGATAAGACAGGATATTTTACACATTACTGACAGTATAGAAAAATACCAGCCGATGCTTTTTAAAAGAATAGAGAAAGACCCACTTGATGCGTTTTTGCGCGCAAATATAAAGGTTAGATGTATAGTTTCGGGAGGTGATCGACAATGAACAAGGCCGAAAGAGTGGGGGCTGCTCATTTTGCCCTTGTAGCGGTTTTTATAATAGGTAACACCGTTATAAACTTACCGTTTGGCTCAGGTATTAAAGCCGCAATACCAGGCTTTATACTCTCGGTATTGCTGAGCCTCCCTTTATTTTATATGCTTTCATTTATACACAAAAACGCACAGAAAAGTACCCTTGCCGATACTCTTGACACACTTTTAGGTAAAATTTTCGGTCGTGGGGTTGCAATAATTTTTGCAGCCTTTTCACTTCTTTGCGCCGTTGCCTGTATGCGCAATTTTACCTCCTTTGCGGATGCACAGATTCTGTCTTCTAACAATTCACTTTTGCCTGCAATTATATTTGCCGCTTTAATTCTTGCCCTTTGTTTTATTCCAAAAAAGGGCGTAGTTAAGCTTGCTCTTATAAGTCTTGTTCTGACGGTTGTCGCTGAAATAATTCTTTTTATTTTCTCAATAGGGCAGATGGACTTTGACAATATTATGCCGATAGACTTATCTTTTTATGATGTAAGTTTTCAGGGAGTTGCATACCTTGCAATGAGTTTTTCACAGTGCACGGTGCTGCTTGCCTTTTTTATGGGCTTTGCAAAAAAAGAAAAGTTTTATACCTATAAGGCAGGAGTGCTTGTGGGTTCGGCGGTGCTTTTTGTTTGTCTTTTGCACACGCTGCTTGTATTCGGCTATTCCTATACAGGTACACTTCGTTTCCCTTATGCGCTGGCAATGAGTACGGTATCGATTGGCGATAAGTTTATACGCCTTGAGGGATTTTCATATCTCATCTACTTCTTTTGCTGTCTGATAAAAACCGCCGTTTGTGTAATTAGTGCAAGGGATGTGCTCAAAAATATAACAGGCAGATATACAAAGTACCTACCCGTTATATTCGCTATTGTGCTTATTGTTTTTTCTGCCCTTACCGATTTTTTCAGGCCCCTTGAGTTTGTTAAGATAGCACCTTGGTTTTTAGTGCCCGCTTTCGGGCTTCCTGCTATACTGCTGATTGTCCGCGGAGTAAAAAATCGTACTCGTTGCCGATATAAAACCAGGTAACGGGACCCACAGCACCGTTAACAGGAATTGCGTACAAACTTTGGAAGGCTCGCACCGCCGCAGTAGTTGCGGGACCGAATATGCCGTCCACCTCTACAGGCGGTATGCCTTGAATATTTTGCGCTATTAGGGAAAGATAGGTTTGAAGGTCCCTTACATCGGGGCCTTCCATTCCTTCTGAGAGGAAGTAGCCTGGGTATGCCTTTGCGAGGCCCTCGCTATAGCCCTCCGGCAGGTTTTCCTCTATCTGTCGGTATATCTCCTGAATTAAATCCCAAGTTTCTCGGTCAACTACGCCCGTTACAGGCAGGCCGTAAAAGCTTTGAAAGGCGTTAACTGCATTCACGGTAGAGGGACCGAATACTCCGTCTATCGGAAAGACATTAAGATTCGGATTATAATATGCGATGACATTCAGATAATATTGCAAGGAGGTTACCGAGATGCCGCTTGATCCTGAGGAAAGCTCACTTTCATAGGGCACAGTAACATCCGCCGCGGTCACACCAAGGCTCGTAAGCTCGGCTAAGCGGCGCACACCTACATAATACTGCTTTATTTTGTACCAGGTTGCCTGATCGACAATACCGTTAACATCAAGAAAAAATATCTCCTGGAACTTACGCACGGCGTTTTCGGTAGCAACATCGAACACGCCGTTAACGGTCTGTATTCGAGGAATAGCGGGATAATTGCGCGCAACAGCATTTAGCTGAGTTTGAATAATACTAACATCATTTCCCGCATCACCAAGGCGCAGCGGCTCACCCGGATAGGAGCGATCAATATTGGTTACAGGTACATTAGTTACAATATTTATATCCTCGCCGTAGTAGTTTTGCAGTATCTCGTACGGGGTAAGCCCCTGCTCAGCTAAAGTTACAGTGCCCCACTGGGAGAGCCCCGCGCAGGTAGAGGTTGTGCCGTTGCAGAACTGAGCAAAAAACGGCTCAATAAAGCCCTGCCGCACAATATAGCTATTAAATATTTCGTCCACAATTCTTGAAATATTTTCGAATACAGTTCGGTTTTTTACATATGCCTGGTCAAAAGCGGTAGTATTGGTTATATCAAAATCATAACCGCGGGAGGGATACCATTCGGTAAAAACTCTGTTAAGCGCAAATGAGATTATAGCATATATATTAGCCCTGAGCGCATTTTCGGGCCAGGTAGGATATATTTCGCTTGAAGCCACATTTTTAATATATTCATCAAAGGGCACCGTAACATTTTCGGCGGGCGCATCGGGCGCGCCTAAATGAACGGTTATGAATTCGGGAATTCTTGGATTAAGTACAGCCATTTTCTATTTGCCTCCCCTAAAGTTGATACGGATTAGGTTCGATTTGGGATATTGGCGAATCATTTCCATTTGAAGCGGCGAGGGTTAAAAGCTGCATTGGCTGAAGAGATACTACACCGTCAAATATCGGAACACCGTGCAGGCTCTCAGACACAAAGCCGTCCGCTCTTACCGTTATATCATAAACGGAAAATACATTCTCTTCGAGCTGTGAAGGTGCTTCGGACAATATTCGCTTGGGAGCAGGAAGACTAAGCGGTGTAGTCTGACCGCTTTCATTTGTGCGAAGTGTTGCCAATACCTCACTTTCTCCTGTCCTTGATACTGTGACCTCGGCACCCGATATTGGCACCGAGCCGCGACCCGAAGTTACGACTACTATTATAGTACCCCTCCCTGAATCCTCAGGGTCGCCGAGCCACGGCAGGGGTTGAGCAACAACCGCCTGAGCTCTTTTGTGCATTTCAATAAGTTCTCTTTTATAATCTTCAATAGTTTTCTCTGCCATAAAAAACACTCCTTCATACCATAGTATGAAGGAGTGCCGAAAATGATAAACTTTTATTCTTCAAAAGCAGCCTCGTGCGCTTTTTTTACTTTCCTTTTATTAACATCATTTTTTAGTATTCTGTAAACAGTTGCGGCGATGGGGACACCAAGCAGCATACCTAAAACGCCGAAAATTCCGCCACCCACAGTAACTGCGGCAAGAACCCAAATGCCCGGCATACCTATTGAGGAGCCAACCACCTTCGGATAGATAAGATTACCCTCAAGCTGCTGCAAAACTATGATGAACAAAAGGAAAATCAGCGCCTTAATGGGAGATGCGGTAAGTATAATAAGCGCGCCGATACCCGCACCGATATAGGCCCCCGCTACGGGAATAAGTGCCGTAAAGGCTATTAAAGCACTTATCATCGGTGCATAGGGAAGGCGGAAAAGCAGCATACCGCCAAAGCATAAAACGCCTAAAATAAGCGCCTCGGTGCACTGGCCTACAATATAACGACGGAAGCTGTCATTCATAACATTAACAACATACTGAGCCTTGGCGCACCACTTTTCTTTCATATATCTTGAGGTTAGACGTTTCACCTGACTTAAAAGCTTATCCTTAGAGGCAAGCAGATATACAGAGAAAATAATACTGATAAAAGCGGTGATTATTCCTGAGAACACCGAAGTAACGGTTGTTATTACTGCATCTACAACACCGCCGAGCCCTGAGGTTAACACATCCATTATTTGATTTATTCCCGTCTTCCAGTCTATAGAGGACAGCGAGTTTATAAAATCGTCAGATATCCATTCTATATTAGATATAGCATCGATTACCGTTTGCACCGCACCGGGGAGCAAAGAAATAATAAGCTGAACTGCACTAACAAGCTGAGGCACAACAATACCCATTACAAGACTTATTATGGCAAGCAAAGTTATGAAGGCGAGCGTAATACATATGGGGCGGCGGGTTTTGAGTACCGCCTTTTTGCTAGAACGCGGAAAATAAAAACTCTCATAGCGGGTCATAAGTATATTTACCACATATGCAATTCCAAAGCCTATAAAAAGAGGCGAGGCAGCACCTATAAATCTTGAAATAAACCCACCCACACTCGGCCAGTAGGTAATACAAAGGAACAGTACAAAAATACTGAAACCTATTTTAAAACAGGTTTTCCAATCAAGCTTCATAGGATACATCCTCACCTTATAATTTAACATTTATGTTTAATATACAATTATCAGCGTTAAAAAATTCTTCGTTTAGCGCAGCGCAAACACCCTTTACTTATACAGGGTATTTTGCTCAATGGCTTTTTCTTTTATTTACCTTGCGCATAAAGCTCCTATATCGGCACTTAAGTGATGTCTTGACATGCTTTATAAATTTAGCAAGGGGGCAACAAAATAGGTGCGAGTAAAGTTTGTAGAAAAAATTTTTCACCCGTATTTGCTTGCCGTTTCGTTTAAATGCGGTGACAAGCCCGATTATATGAGCATCAGTAATATCATACTCCTTAGCATACTGATTATCCCCGCACATAACATAGCCTGACTTAGTAACCTTAACTACCCTGTGCAGTACAAATTTTCCATTATCTCGCCGATAAAGCGGAATATCATATTTTTTAAGCCTTCCCTTGGGCTTTACAAGGGTAACGCTATCTCTGCCACCCGTCATTGTAGGGAGCATGCTTCTACCCTCAACCGTAAAGGTAACCTCACCGCCTGCATTTAACATCTCCTGCATAGCGGGGAGCATTTCAATAAGGTCAACTCTATGCATCGGTATGTGCTCTTTTCATAGTATTATAAGCAAGGACAGCCGCATCGGTACTAATATTACAGCCCATACGGTACAGCGGTGCAGTTGAAAGAATTTTATCAAGAAGTTCAAGCATTTTTTGCATTTGCTCACCATCCAACTTATGGAGGGTTTGCCGCAGTGTAAGCATAATTGCCTGCGCACCTGTGATGGGCTTTATCCAATTTTCCTCACTGCGCTCAAGGAAGCATATGCCTCCAAGCTTTGCTCTTGTGTTTACGTTCAGGTCGGTCTTGCCACTGAAGGGTGTGCCGTACACATATACCTCATCGTCAATAATACGGAGTGCGGGCTTATCATCGTTTATTATAAAAGCCTCGTCACCGAAAGCCTTAAGCCACAATGAGGTATGAGTAGATTTGCCTGTGCCGGGGTTAGCCGAAAAGAGATAGGCATAGCCGTTTTTTACTACACCTGAAGCGTGCAGCATCATACCGTCAAAGGCAAGGAGCCCCTTATAAAAACGATTACCTGAATACACATACTCGATATCGTTAGGGGACATACCATAATACTTATTAACACCGCCTGCAATATCGGCATCACTTAAATCAACAGTTATATCGGCACCAACCGACATATTTGCACCCTGCTCATAAGGTACCGTTTGCTTTAAAAGCGTTTCATAGCGGCAATTCATATCCACCTGAAGGTCGGCAATGCACAGTCTTTTCATTACTACTCCTTTTTTACAAAAAAAGCGGCGCATTATTTTTTTGGCGCCGCTGAAAAATTAAATGGAAATATCGTTTGCAATGCGGTAGGTTTCCTTATCGAATTCCTTTTGCATCGCAAGAGCTTCGTAAATATCGTCGTTTACTATCTCACTGTTTCTGTAACAGATAACGCGGTTACCTATTCCGTTGTAAAGAAGTTCCACCGCAGCGTGACCCATTTCACTTGCCATAACGCGGTCTCTTACTGTGGGACTTCCACCGCGCTGAACGTGACCTAAAATAGTAGCGCGGGATTCAACACCTGTTTTCTCCTCAATGGTTTTGGCAAGTTCTTCAACCTTGCCTATACCCTCGGCAACAACTATGATAAAGTGCTTTTTGCCGGTTTTTTTGGTAAGCTCTATTTTGGAAACGATATCGCGGTCAACGTCGAACTCAACTTCGGGTGCTAAAATAGCGGTTGCACCTACTGCAATACCTGTCTGCAACGCTATATCACCCGCACGGCGGCCCATAACCTCAACGACGCTGCAGCGCTCGTGAGACTGGGTAGTGTCGCGAAGTTTATCAACCATTTCCATAGCGGTATTCATAGCGGTATCAAAGCCGATAGTATATTCGGTAGAGGTGATATCATTATCAATAGTACCCGGTACTCCTATACAGGGAACACCGTGAAGAGAAAGGTCGCGGGCACCTCTGTAGGAGCCGTCACCGCCGATAACTACAACGCCTTCTATGCCAAATTTTTTGCAGTTTTCGACCGCCTTTTTTATTCCCTGTTCGGTTTTGAATTCGGGACATCTTGCGGTATAAAGCATAGTTCCGCCCCTGTGAATTATATCGGACACTGAGCGAACGGTAAGGTCAATTATTTCCCCGTTTATAAGGCCATTGTAGCCGTGCATAATTCCCTTAACGGCCATACCCTTTTCTATAGCGGTACGAACAACTGCGCGAACCGCGGCGTTCATACCCGGTGCATCACCGCCCGATGTTAAAACTCCTATAGTTTTTAAACTCATTAAAATCAGCTCCTGATGAGAAAATAACATTTATATAATTAGTAGTATTATATACCATTTTATAAAATTATTCAAGTGCTTTTACGTTGTTTTTTCCTAAAATTAAACTAATTTCCCCTATTTTACTGCTATTTTTAGTAATCCACATATTCTGTGGCGCCCTAAAACGCTTGCCGCTGTCGGTACAGTATATGATAACGGGGAAGTTTCCGTTGCTGTCTTCAAGTATTTGCTTTACCTTTAGAAATTCCTCGCACTCAAGATTTTTTACCCTTAGATACAGCCCCTGTGTGCTTTTGTGTTCTTTCGTCGATACATCGCCAAGCGTTGGCACAGGTTCAATTTTTTCACATATAAGTTCTCTCACCCTGTCATCACTGTCACTCACTCTGGCGGTGAGCAATACAGGCCTTTGCTCAACAAAAAGCGGCTTATACGACTCATAGGTTTTGGAAAAGCAGGTAAGCGGTATGCTACCTGTCGTATCCTCGGCAACTCCAGTAACTATTATATTTTTATTTTTTAATGTTTTGACCTTAATCGCACACAGCATAACAAGTATTTTAATCCGCTTATTATCGGCATTTTCATCCCCTATTACCTGCGCGACGGTGGGGGTACCCAGCCTTTGCGGCATATTGGCATATTCAGCCATTGGATGTCCCGAAAGGTACATCCCCGTAGCCTCCTTTTCCATAGCAAGAAGCTGGTCTTTAGGTAGCTCCTGTGCTTCAGGGAGAGTGAATACTCCCGCCGCTTCGGGCTCGGATTCCATAAAGAGGTCCATCTGACCGCCGCCTGTATAGCGGCGAACATTATCGACAATATCTATCACAGTATCGGTCGAAAAGAGCATCTGCCTGCGGTTACCGTCAAGATTGTCAAGCGCACCGCTTTTAATAAGCCCCTCAAGAGCGCGGCGATTGAACTCACGTGAGGCATTTCTCAGGCAGAAATCATAAAAGCTTGTGTATTTTCCACCCGTTTTTCGCTCATTTATTAGTTTTTCAATAACGCCGTAGCCAAGATTTTTTATTGCCTGCAAGCCAAAGCGTATGCCGTTTTCAACGGGGGTAAAGCCGTGCAAGCTCTCGTTAACGCTGGGCGGAAGTATTGAAATACCCATTTTTTTGCAAGCATCGGTATACTCGGCAACCTTATCGGTACGGTCGAGCACACTTGTAAGCAAAGCTGCCATATACTCCTTTGGATAATGACATTTAAGATATGCGGTAGTATATGCTACCACTGCGTATGCCGCGGCGTGAGATTTATTGAAGGCATAGGACGAAAAGCTATCCATATCATCGAATATCTGCTTTGCCGCAGTCTCACTTACTCCACGGTTTACCGCGCCCTCGCATATAACATTTCCCTGCTCATCCTTTTCGCCGTAAATGAATACCTGCCGCTCTTTTTGCATAACATCATGCTTTTTCTTGGACATTGCGCGGCGCACTATATCGGCTCGGGCGAGAGCATATCCTGCTAAGGCAACGCATATCTGCATTACCTGCTCCTGATAAACTATACAGCCGTAGGTCACACGAAGAATCGGCTCAAGCTGTGGGGCAAGATAGGTTACATCCTGTGGATTGTAGCGGTTGTGAATATATTTAGGGATAGAGTCCATCGGTCCTGGGCGATAAAGAGAAATGATTGCAATAAGGTCCTCTATGCTCTGTGGTTTAAAGGAGCGCAGTGTATTTTTCATACCGCCCGATTCAAACTGGAACACGCCCTCGGTAAGACCTTTTCCAAAAAGCTCAAGAGTAGCCTTATCGTCAAGGGGTATTTTATCGGTATCTATATTTATTCCCTTTGCGGCGAGGCTTTTAACGGTATCGTCTATTACCGTAAGATTTCTAAGCCCCAAAAAATCCATTTTGAGTAGTCCTAATTCATCAAGGGCGGTCATTGTAAACTGGGTAACTACCGCCTCATCATTTTTGGAAAGGGGTACATAATCACTTACGGGACGGTCACATATGACCACGCCTGCGGCGTGGGTTGAGGCGTGACGAGGCATTCCCTCCACCTTAAGTGCCATATCAATAAGCCGCTTTATCTGTTCATCACCCTCATAAAGGGAGCGAAGCTCAGACGACATATCCATAGCCTTTTCGATGGTCATACCAATTCCAAACGGAATAAGCTTTGCCACTCTGTCGGCAATATTATAGGGTATTTCCATTACTCTTGCAACATCGCGCACCGAGTTTTTTGCCGCCATAGTACCGAAGGTAACTATCTGCGCTACATGGTCACTGCCGTATTTATCAACAACATAATCTATGACCTCCTGACGGCGGACATAGCAAAAATCAATATCAAAATCGGGCATAGATACCCTTTCGGGATTTAAAAACCGCTCAAAAAGCAGATCATACCGAATGGGGTCAATGCCTGTTATTCCTATACAATATGCCGCAAGGCTGCCCGCACCGGAGCCTCTGCCCGGTCCGACGGGAATTCCCTTTTTCTTTGCATAGTTTACAAAATCCTGAACTATGAGATAGTAATCCACATAGCCCATTTTTTCTATAACCGAAAGCTCGTATTCAAGGCGGTCTATCACCTTTTGCTCAGGATTTTCACCGTAATGGCGGTAAAGTCCCTCATAACACTTTTGGCGGAAAAACTGTGCGTGGTCGGTATCGCCTATATCAAATACGGGAAGCTTTATTTTACCGAATTCAAACTCTACATTGCAACGCTCGGCTATTTTAACGGTGTTCTCAAGTGCCTCGGGATATGACGGGAAAACCTGCTCCATTTCCTTTGCGCTTTTAAGATAAAATTCATTGGTTTCAAAGGCAAGGGGGTTTTCTTCGCTTAGGCGTTTGCCTGTTTGAATACATATAAGCACCTTTTGCATTTGGAAATCATCGGCATCTATATAGTGTACGTCGTTAGTGGCAACAAGGGGTATTCCCGTTTCCTGACTTATGCGCACTATCTGCGGATTTATTCTCTCCTGCTCGGCTATGCCGTGGTCCTGTATTTCAAGAAAGTAATTACCTCTGCCAAAAACACTGTCAAACCATAAGGCAGACTGCTTAGCACCATTATAGTCTCCCTTGCAAAGAGCTTTTGGTATCTCACCCGCAAGGCAGGCGGAAAGGGCAATTATGCCCTCATGGTACTGCTCAAGCAATTGCTTATCAATTCGGGGCTTAGTATAAAATCCCTCGGTAAAACCTAAGGAAACCATTTTAATTAAATTTTTGTAGCCCTGCTCATTCTCGCAAAGCAGCACAAGGTGAGTATACTCACCGTCAAGCATTTTATCCTTATCGGTACGGCGGCGGGGCGCAACATACACCTCGCACCCTATTATCGGTTTCACGCCCGCCTTTTTTGCCGCTTTATAAAATTCCACAGCGCCATACATAACGCCATGGTCGGTAATTGCAACGGCAGACTGTCCACGCTGCTTCACAGCATCAAAAAGCCTGTCCAAACGGCAGCAGCCGTCCAGCAAGCTGTACTGTGTATGAAGATGCAGATGAACAAAATCCATTTTACACTATTTCCTTTGCAAGCTGTATAATTTTTGCGAATCGATGATTTAGACCCGAACGGGTAATAGGCTCCTTTGAAATTCGGCAAAGTTCATTTAGGGATGCCTCGGGATTATCTGTGCGAAGCTGGGCTGCGCTGATAAGCTCAGGCGGCAAGGAATTCAACTTGCCCTTTTTTTCAAGAAGCTCAATCGCGGCGCGCTGCTCCAAAGCAGCGTCCACAGATTTAAATATATTTGCGGTCTCACAATTTTTTATTCTGTTGACCTTATTTCGCATATCCTTATATATTTTGGATTGCATAACAAGTATAGCCGCGTTGGTAGCACCCACCGCGGTTAAAAGGTCCTCTATAACGGCACTGTCCTTTGAATAGAGCAGGCTTGTCCCTGCGCGGTTGACAGTTTTTAGTTCAATACCGGTCATAGAAAGCACCTCGCCAAGCTGCGCCGCGGCACTGACACTGCCTGCACAAAGCTCTATACGATACTCCTTTTCGGGGTTGTTCACCTGACCGCAGGCAAGAAAGACGCCACGCAAAAAGGCGTGGACACAGCAATCCCTCTTAAAAAGTCCACTGTTTATAGAATAGCTTTCACAAGGGCTTACATATCCGAAGGCTATCATTATTTTTTTACGGTCAGCTGCACGCTCAACTCCTACGCGGTAGGTTTTTCTTGCGCTTCCGCCGCAGTGAACCTCGGTCATAATACCGAAAAGCGAGCGAAGCCGCAAAGCAAAATGTTTTGCCGCCGCCTCACTCGATGTTTGAAAAAACATTTTATCAAATCCGAAGGAGCGGGCAAAAAAGAGCATACCGTAACACTCCGAAATATTGCAACAGGAGGGCTGCTTTACTAAAGCCAGCTCCTCCTTAACATCTGCAGTAAATGACATAATATTATTCCCTGCCTACAAAAAGCACTTCTGTTTCTAAGAAAATCCCTGTTTCACCCTCAACCGATTCCTGAACCTTTTTTATAAGTGTTCTGACATCGGCGCAGGAAGCAGAGCCCGTGTTTATTACAAAGCCCGCGTGCTTACGGCTCACCATTGCTCCGCCCACACTTTTGCCCTTCAGGCCGCACTGCTCAATTAGCGCGCCGGCAAAATTACCCTCAGGGCGTTTGAATGTACTGCCAGCACTTGGATATTCAAGAGGCTGTTTTTCCTTACGGCGGCGCAGAATGTCCGCCATATCATCACGAATCTTTTCGGTTTGTCCCTGTGTGAGTTTAAACACGGCGGATATTACCGTTGCCCCGTTTTGGGCGAAAATGCTTTTTCTGTAGGAAAGACCAAGCTCACTATTTTCAAAGGTACGTATCTCGCCGTCTGGCATAAGGGCGGTAACACTTTCGATAACATCCTTCATTTCACCGCCGTAGGCACCTGCGTTCATATAGACCGCACCACCCACACTGCCTGGGATACCGCATGCAAATTCAAGCCCCGTAAGACCTGCCGTAGCGGCGGCTGAGCAAAGGCTTGAAAGGGTAGCTCCTGCTCCTGCTGTAATACGGCAGTCCTCCACCGTTATTGTATTCATAGGCTCGGTGGTTACGACCACACCGTCAATACCTTTATCCGAAACGAGCAAATTACTGCCCTTTCCTATTACAAGCATAGGCACACCGTAGGTGTCACAAAGCACTTTAAGCACTTTAAGCTCATGTTCGTTTTCCACAGCCGCAAAAATATCTGCTAAACCGCCTATTTTGAAGCTTGTGTGCCGATTCATAGGCTCACTTAAAGCAAAATGTATTTTTGTCTGCTTAAGTGCATTCTCTAATTGCTGAATATTGTATACCAATTCATCACTACCTATACAGTAAATCAAGATATGCCGCACCGATTATTCCTGCATCGTTACCCAAAGCTGCAGTCTTTATAACCGTCTGCTTTTCAATATTCTTGGTGTAACGCTCGCGTTTTACAAAATCGGTGATAGGTTTAATTATGGTATCGCCCTCTTTGGAGATACCGCCGCCGATGCACAGCACCTCGGGCTGGAAAATATTTATCATATTGGTGATACCAACGGCAACATAGCGAAGATATTTATCAACCACACGCTGACCTGCCGCGTCACCCTTGCGCATAGCATCAAAGGCAGTAATTCCGTTTACCTTATCAATATCTGAATTTACAAGCTCCCACATAATGGAATCGGGGCAACGGCTCATTTCGTCCTTAGTCTGGCGTATAAGCGCGGTTGCCGAGGCGTAAGCCTCCCAGCATCCGTCCCTGCCGCAGGAGCAATGAATACCGTCAACACACATAACGGTATGACCAAGCTCTGTGCCCGCATTATTGGAGCCTGAGAAAATCTTGCCGTCAATTATAACGCCGCCGCCTACACCTGTACCAAGGGTAATTGCCACGAAATCCTTACAGCCTCTGCCCGCGCCTGCAAGCAACTCTCCAAATGCGGCTGCATTGGCATCGTTTTCAATATACGCATCTATATTAAGACGCTCCTTAAGCATAGCGCAAAGGGGTACATTTTTAAAATTAAGGTTATTGGCATAAGCAACAACACCTGTGGTAGGAACAATTGCGCCCGGAGAGCCGATACCAAGAGAGGTGATATCACTAATTTCAAGACCTGCATCCTTTATAGCGAGGCGAGCAGCCTGCGCCATATCGTCGGCAATTGCCTGTGCCGGACGGTCGGCACCTGTTTTAACCTTACCTGTGCCAACAATCTTGAAGTTTTCATCAACTACGCCTGCGGCGATATTAGTACCGCCCAAATCAATACCAAGTCTATACATTTTTTATTTCCTCCTCAAGAAAATTTATTTATTTTAGAAAGCCTTAACCTGTGTCTCGGTGGTACCCGCATTATCGCCGCCCATACCAAGACGGGAGAGCAAATCTTCTGCAGCGTTGTAGCCGAGCTTTTTCTGACGGTTATTCATAGCGGCAACCTCAATTATAACTGCAAGGTTACGGCCTGGCTTTACGGGAATGGTTACCGAGGGTATCTCAAGGTCCAAAATATTGGTGGTCTTATCCTCAAGACCCATTCGGTCATAAACCTTGTTCATATCCCAAGGCTCAAGATTTATTATCATATCTATTTTTTCAGTCAGTTTAACGGCGCCCACACCGAATATTCGGCTTGCATTTATAATGCCTATGCCACGAAGCTCGATAAAATGACGGATATTATCGGGTGCCGTACCTACAAGGGACTTGCTGGAAACACGCCTTATTTCTACCGCATCGTCGGCAATAAGACGGTGACCTCGCTTAACCAACTCAATAGCCGTTTCGCTTTTACCTACACCGCTTTCGCCCAGCAGCAGTATTCCCTCACCGTAAACCTCAACAAGTACGCCGTGACGGGTGATACGGGGAGCAAGCTGAACGTTTAAAAATGCTATGAGTGATGCCATAAACTGCGATGTACTCTCGGATGTACGCAATAAAGGTACGCCGTATTTTTCGGCACTTGCGCTGTACGCCTCCTGCACGGGGAGGTTGCGGGTGACAACAACAACACTGGGCTTTCTTGAGAAGAACTCATCTACCGCGCGCTTTTGCGCATCTTCAGGGAAGCCCGAAATAAAGCTCTCCTCGTTCTTGCCTATTATCTGAATTCGGGCTGCATCAAAAAACTCATAGTAGCCCGCCATCTGTAAACCTGGTCGGTTTATTTCAGCATTCTCAATAAGTATTTCATCACTGCTTATCGGCATATAAAGCGTTTCAAGAGAAAATTCGTCAATTATCTGCTTTAAAGTAACTGTAAATCCTGATTGCATTATATAAAACACCTCACAATATTTATATTATACCTTATATGAACCAAAAATGGAAGTTTTTTTATTTTACTTGCTATTACAAAAATTTAGAGTTATAATTGTAGAAAATGGATATTTTTGTTTTGGAGGAAATTTTTATGAAGCTCGGTATTGTAGGTTTGCCCAATGTTGGTAAATCGACACTTTTTAATGCAATAACAAATGCGGGTGCGCAGTCTGCCAACTATCCGTTTTGTACTATAGAGCCAAATGTAGGTATGGTTTGTGTTCCTGATGAACGTCTGGATGCCCTTGCAAAGCTTTATAGCCCTGAAAAATTTACCCCCGCAGTCATTGAATTTGTAGACATTGCGGGTCTTGTTAAGGGTGCCTCAAAGGGCGAGGGCCTTGGCAATAAGTTTTTATCGCACATTCGTGAGGTAGATGCCGTTGTTCATGTTGTGCGTTGTTTTGAGAATGATGATATTATCCATGTTGAGGGAAATGTTGACCCTCAGCGCGATATTGAGATAATAAATCTTGAACTTATTTTCTCTGATATAGAGATGGTGCAACGCCGTCTTGACAAGGCAACCAAGGCACTAAAAGGTGACAAGTCAATGCAGGCTGAGGTTGACTTTTTAAAAAGACTTATGCAATCTTTAGAGCAGGGTATCCCCGCCCGTGCGGTGGAGGCTGACGAAGCCGAGCAGGAAATTTTAAATACAACCGCTTTGCTTTCCTTAAAGCCCGTAATATACGCGTGTAATATGAGTGAGGATGATTTTAAATCGGGTATTGAGGAAAACGCTCGTTATAAAATGGTACAGCAAATAGCCGCTAAGGAGGGTGCGCAAACCCTTCCGATATGCGCCTCGCTTGAATCGGAAATTGCAGGACTGAGTCTTGATGAAAAGATTTTATTCCTTGAAGATTTAGGGCTTGAGCAGTCGGGTCTTGACCGACTGATTAAAACATGTTATTCACTCTTAGGTCTTATTTCCTTCATTACGGCAGGGCAACCTGAGGTAAGGGCATGGACCATAACAAAAGGCACAAAGGCACCACAGGCGGCAGGCAAAATTCACACCGATTTTGAACGCGGCTTTATCCGCGCAGAGGTTATCTCCTTTGATAATTTAATGGAATGCGGCAGTATGGTTAGTGCGCGAGAGAAGGGGCTTGTAAGAAGCGAAGGCAAGGAATACGTAATGTGTGACGGAGATGTTGTTCTTTTCAGGTTTAATGTGTAAAAAAAGACTGTAAATAATTTTGAGCACCCGAATTCGGGTGCTTTTTTTGCGCATAATAATTTTGGTGATATATTATGAAAACCAAAGGAATCCTTTTTGTTATAGGAGCCGCAGGCTATGGGCTTATAGAAATAATTTGGCGCGGCTACACCCATATTTCAATGCTTTTCGCAGGCGGTATATGCTTTAATATTTTCTCGATAATAGCAAAAAAACGTAAGCAAATGAGCAAAATTAAAATCTTTTTTGTAGGCAGTCTTGCGGTAACGGCTGTTGAATTTGTTTTTGGCTGTATTTTTAATCTGATGCTTCGCAAAAATGTATGGAACTATTCGAAACAACCCTTTAATATTTTAGGGCAGATATGCCTTTTATACTCTTTTTTTTGGGGAATTTTGAGCCTTTTTTTCATTCCCCTTGCGGGCAGGTGCGAAAAATATATTAGTAGGGGTTTGCAAAAGTAAAAAAATATAGTATAATACTAAAATGGAGGGATATGTATGGATTTTTTACATCGCACATGGGCAGAAATAGATGTTGATGCCCTGGTACATAACTTCGGTTTAATAAAGAAAAAAGCGAACGGCGCAAAGCTTTTTTGTGTCGTTAAGGCTGATGCCTACGGTCACGGTGCGCAACCTATTATAGAAACACTTAAAAACTGCGGTGCCGATGCTTTTGCAGTTTCAAATATTGAGGAAGCTCTTGTAGTGCGCGGTATTGCCGAAAATGCACAGATACTTGTTCTCGGCTACACTCCGCCTGAAATGGCAGACTGCCTCGCTGAAAATAATATTACGCAGGCGGTTTACTCCTACGCCTTTGGAGAGCGGCTTTCATTGTGTGCACAGCAAGCGGGTGTGAAGGTTAAGACGCACATAAAGGTCGATACGGGAATGGGACGCATTGGCTATGACCTGAGAGATAATACCCTTAACGGTATGGCAGAAATTTTGGATACCTTTCGTCTTAAAGGGCTGAGTATTGAGGGCGTTTTCACGCACTTTGCAACAAGTGACCGTGACAACGATAGTGACGGAAGCTTTGTTCAGGCTCAGTATAACCGTTTTTGCCGCTGTATAGAAGATATACGCTCGGCCGGCTTTGAGCCAGGGATGTGTCATTGCAGTAACTCTGCCGCGTTTATGCTCGATGAGGATAAAAGGCTTGATGCGTGCCGCCCCGGAATAATACTTTACGGGCTTGACCCCGCACCTGAGTTTTCAAAGGGTGAGGAGCTTATTCCCGTTATGACGCTTAAATCGGTAATATCCTTTATCAAGGAAATAAAACCCGGCGAGACGGTGAACTACGGCAGAAGCTTCACCGCCGAGAAAAATATGCGTGTTGCAACCGTGCCTGCAGGTTATGCCGACGGATATCCGAGACTGCTTTCAAACAAGGGCTATGTAATCATTGGCGGCAAACGTGCAAAAATTATAGGCAAGGTTTGTATGGATCAACTTTGTGTTGATATTACGGGACTTGATAATATAAACGAGGGCGACGAGGTCATATTATTTGGTAATCAGCTTCCTGCCAGCGAGCTTGCCGAGCTTATCGGCACCATACACTATGAACTTGTTTGCGGAATTACAAAGCGCGTACCAAGAATTACGGTTAAAGGAAAAAACAGATAATGAAAGAATTTACCTTTATACATACCGCCGACCTGCATATAGGTGCACAGTGCGGATATTTAGGTACCCTTTCCTCGCGCAGACGGAGCGAGGTACTGGTAACCTTTCGTCGCATTTGCCTTTATTGCCAGCAGAACAATATTCCCCTTCTTGTTATTGCGGGAGATTTGTTTGACAGCAATAGCATTGACGATTATTTTATTGATGAGGTTTTTTCAGCCTTTTCGGATATACCTGAAACAAAAATTGTTTTTGCCGCGGGAAACCATGACCCGCTCACGGCTGATTCGCCTTTTTGGGGCCGCACTTTGCCCGAAAATGTTACACTCTTGCCTACAAACGATACCTGCGTTACCTTTGAGGAGCTGGGTGTTCGAATTTATGGGTGCTCCTTCAGCTCAGTTTATGAGGAAAAAATCACATCCTTTAAATATGCTCCGCCTCAGGATGATATTTTTAACATTATGGTGCTTCACGGTGACAGTGAAAACTCTTCAAGCTCCTACAGGGCTATATCCTCTGAGTTTATAGCAGACAGTGGTATGGATTATATTGCTCTGGGTCACATTCACGCCGCCACGCCCTTAAAGCGTGCAGGTAACACCTATTACGCCTATTGCGGCTGTCCCGAAGGACAGGGCTTTGACGAGACGGGAGAGAAGGGAATTTACCGTGTTACCCTTACGAAAAATAAAACAACTGCCGAGCTTATACCCTGTGCGGCAAGGCGGCATATTATATGTGAGCCTGATATCAGCGGCGTTACTTCTTCATCAGGCGCGGCAAGGTTTGTTATAGATTATCTCAAAGAAAACTTCGGCGAAAATTACACTCAAAATCTTTATAAGATAATACTTAAGGGAACCGTTTCAAATCAGCTTACCTTGAATATAGGCGAAATAACCGCCGAGGTTTGCGCTAATGTGTTCTTTGCAAAGATTAAGAGTAACGTACGGCGCGAGGTAGATTATGTAAGCCTTGCAAAGGAACAGACACTTAGAGGGATATTTGTTAAGAAAATGCTTGAAAGAATATCTGCCGCGCAAGAGGATGAGCGCGAGAACCTTGAAAACGCTTTATCAATTGCACTTGAAGCCTTTGAAGGTGAGGTGGAATGTCTTGAAGATTAACCGTGTTTATATACATGCCTTTGGAAAGCTCAGCCGTTATGAGCACATCTTCACAGATGGCTTTAACCTTGTTTACGGTGATAATGAATACGGTAAAACTACCCTCATGGCGTTTATTAAAATGATGTTCTACGGCACACCAAACAATGCGGCAGGCAGAGCCGAGCGCGAACACTATATGCCCTGGAGCGGTGAAAAGTGTGAGGGGTATATTGATTTTGAGTTAAACGGCATCAATTACCGTCTTACAAGAGAATTTGCCGCCACCAACTCAGGAGATAAAATAACCCTCGAAAAAAGCGAGGACGGCAAACCCGAAAAGATATCACCAAGGGATAATTTGGGCGAAAAGATATTTGGTTGCAGTCTTGATTGCTTTGAGCGAAGTCTTTTTATAGGCAATCTTAACGATGCCGTAACAGGCAAGGAGGCACTGGGTGAAATAAACAGCCGTCTTTCAAACCTTGTTTCAACAGGCGAGGAGGATATATCGGCAAAAATAGTTACCGACCGTCTTACAAAGGCAAAGCATACCTTTATGTCAAGGGGCGGAAAAATAGGCATTTACGATAAGGGCGCGGCTCGACTTGCCGATCTTAAAAATGACCTTATTGAGGTAAGGGAAAAGTACGCGGGAAAGACGGTGCTTGAGAATCAGGTTAAACGTCTGAAAAACGAGCTTGAATCCGAAAAGGAAAAAATCAAAAACCTAAACAGTATTTTTGCGCAGAGCGAGAGGATAACCCGCGCATTAAACCTTAAAGAGTTTATCGCGGCAGCAAACGACCTTGACCGAAAGGCAAAGCTTATAACCTGCAAAAACGGCGAACTGTTAAACACTGAGCATATTGACTCGCTGCGCGCAAAGAAGCTTGAAATACACGGCATTGAAGATGCTATAAATGATTTACAACCACAAATATTAGAAATTCAGGAATTAGCGGCGACCGATGGCGAAGGTGCTTCTTCCGAAAGGATAGATATTACAAAGCAGATAATGCATCTTGAGGAGCAGCTTAGCATAATTGACGCTCAAATAAGCCGTGATGAATCCTCAACAGAGGCAGCGGCGCAAAGCGGTTTTAAGGTAATCTCAAGCGCGGCTCCAATAATTCTTGGCATTCTCGGTGCTGCGCTTATTGCAGGTGCGGTATTCGCATATTTTCTGATTGGCGCTCTTTTATGTGTTTTATTGGGCGTCACGGGTGTTGCCTGCACTGCCGTTTCGGTTTGTTTGCAAAGCTCGGCTAAGAAGCGCGCGCGAGCCCTGCGGGAAAGCTTTTTATCCGCTCGCGAGGAGCTTGTTTTGAAAAAAACGAAGCGACAGGAGCTTAAAAATAATATAGATGCCCTTGAAAGACGGCGCGAGCAGATAAATTCTCTTGAGCAAACCGCTCTTGCCACCGCTAATGCGCGCCAACAGTTATTTGAGCAAAAGCGCGAGGAGCTAAGTAGGCTTAAGGAAAAGCTTAACTTAAAGAAAAGCGAGCTTGACGAGTTTTTAATTTACTTGCCTGACCGCGATGCCGATAACCTCGCCGAAAGGCTCAGAATCTATAGTAGCGCATCGGCTACCCTTGCCTACATTGGCGAGACTGTGGGCTGTGATGTAGCCGCCGCCAAGGCAGAGCTTGAAGAGTATGGAGAGCTTCCCAAAAGTATTCCCGAAAGCGGTGAACTTCGCGCAAGCATAAACGGTGCTCAAGGCCGTGCAAGCGATATTCACAGCGAAATATTGAGGCTTGAATCGGAAATAAAAACAAGGTATCATGAGCTTGCCGTTCCTGCACAGCTTGAGCACGAAATCGCCGAGCTTTTTGCCACTCTTGAAGCTCAGAAAAGTTTTTGTGACAGTATTGATATTGCACTCGAGGTTTTAGAACAATCAGGTGATGAACTGCGCAGAACCTGGGGCAGTGAGCTTAACGGTAAGGTGAAGGACATCTTTTCCCTGCTTACAGGCGGACGATATACCCAAGCCTATGTTACAAAAGAGCTTCAAATGACTGCAGTACAGGAGGATACCTATGCCAAGCGTTTTGTTGAGCATTTAAGCGCAGGCACAAGGGATCAGGCATATTTTTCATTACGTCTTGCAGTTTGCGAGCTTCTCTTTGATGAGTCGGGTAGTATGCCTGTCTTTCTTGACGATGTTTTTGAGCGTTATGATGATACCCGCGCAAGGCGCGGAATTGAATTTTTAAAGAAATACGCTAAAGACCGACAGGTAATATTCTTTACCTGTCACGAAGCCTTTAAAAAAATGTGAGGGATTATAATGAAACAATATGATGTAGCTATTATAGGCGGCGGTATTGGCGGTCTTATGGCGGCATACCGTTTAAAAAGAAATGACCAAAATTTAAAAATAGTTATAACCGAGCGCGGTGACAGGCTTGAAAAGCGCCGTTGCCCTGCAGGAAAAAACAGCCCTTGTGTTCACTGCAAAAGCTGCAGTATTACAAGCGGCTATGCAGGCGCGGGAGCCTTTTCCGACGGTAAGTTCAATCTGGGCACCGCCTACGGTGGCACCTTAGGCGAGGAGCTTGGTGATGATGTTGCAAACGAGTACATCGGCGAGGTAGACAAGATATTAAACACCTACTGCACATCGGGAATTCCTAAGGTTTATAAATCTAACGAAGAATTGAAGCTTAAGTGCCTGCAGAATAATCTGCGTCTGCTTGATATGAATGTAAAGCACCTAGGCACCGATAACAACTTTATAACGATGGGTAATCTTATAAAGGCACTTGAGCTTGACGGCACCGATATGCTCGCTTTATATGACTGTGCTAAAATTGAGAAGAACGACGGTGGCTATACCCTTTTCTACACAAACGGTGAGCAGCTTTTTGCAAGGAAAATAATTATTGCTACGGGCAGAGGCGGCGCAAATTTTGTATCAGACTTTTGTAAAAGCTTCGGTGTGCAGATGAAATCCAATCATATTGATATTGGTGTTCGTGTTGAGATGAAGGATATTATATGGAAGGAATTTTCCGATAAAATATACGAGCCGAAAATTCTTTACAAAACTAAGACCTTTGAGGACAGGTGCAGAATGTTCTGCTTTAACAAGGGCGGTCTTGTATCAGCCGAGAATAATCATGGTATTATAACGGCAAACGGCCACTCCTTTGCCGAGGTAGAAAAAAAGACCGAAAACTGCAACTTTGCAATCCTTTCAAGCATTCGATTCACCGAGCCCTTTGACCAACCGACCGAGTATGCCGAAAGCATATCCAGACTTGCTAATATGATAGGCAAGGATTCGGTGTTGGTTCAGCGTTTCGGTGACCTTATACGCGGCAGACGCACCAATGACCACCGCCTGTCACAGAATACCGTTACGCCGACCCTCAAGGCAACATCGGGAGATCTTTCACTCGTTCTTCCCCACCGAATTCTCACAAATATTATTGAAACCATTTATGCCCTTGATAAGGTGGCACCCGGTACCGCAAATGATGACACCCTGCTTTACGGGTGTGAGAGCAAATACTACTCGATACGCCCTGTGTTTATGAACAATAAATTTGAACTCGTAGATAATATCTATATTATCGGCGACGGCAGCGGAATTTGCAGAGGACTTTCGCAGTCGGGTGCTATGGGAATATATGTAGCGGATTGTATAACCAAAAAATAATAAAATATTAAAGTTCATATATTTTAAAATATCTATTAAAAAAACAGGCTTTTAAGCCTGTTTTTTTATTCTTGACCTATTTTATCAATTAGTGAAAACGGAGAAATTGCCTTGCCGTCCTTATAGGTTTCAAGATGCAAATGTGCTTTGTCAACACACTCACAGGGCACAGTGTCTATCTCACCTAAAGCCTGACCCGCGCTCACTACAGAATCCTTTTTAACGGTAACATTTTTTAGTCCGCAGTATTTTGCGGTGATATTGTTTCCATGGTCTACCGTAATAACGGTACCGTAATCTGCGCTGTCTGTAATATCGGTTACCCAGCCGTCCCCCGCGCTTTTAACCACGGTGCCTGAGTTCGGCGCAATGTCGACGCCTGTATGCATACGCATATCTGAATAGGTGTTAGAAAACTGCAGCTGAGTATCGGAAAAATCCTTTATTACTTCTCCCGTAATGGGGAGTACAAAATATTTTGCCACACCTTTTTGGGGTGCTGTCGGTTTTGTGGATGTCGTACTTTCATAGGGCTGGCTTTCGGTTTTGTTATCCACCGGTGCCTGACTTGTAGGCGTTTCGGGGATACTATTTTGTGAAATTGTGCCCGGCAACTCTTCAACAGACGAAGGTGAAGGGTCCACCTCGGGCTGCTTTATCCCTAAATTTGCCACTGCAAGATAGCCTGCCACGCCTATAGCCACCATACAGACAGCCAAAATCGCGTAAAATCCCTTGCCTGATAAAAATTTTATAAATTTTGAATTTTCCTTTTCGTTATAATGCATATTCTTTTCGCCTCCGTGATATAGTTTAAACAATCTAATAAAAAATTATACATTTGTTAACGGCGAGTTCATTAAAAATTCAAAAAGATAGTTTATTATATATCTGTACCAAGCGGAATGCCGCAACCCGCGGGTATATTTCTCACTTTTGTGAGAAATTCTCTCCTCAAACCCCTTAAAGAGAAAAACCGTGTCCTTCCCCGACACGGTTTTTTTCTTATTTTGCTTTTTATTTTACTGTTTTGAAAACAAGTGGTTTCATTTCGGGTTTTTCATTACCAATTTCAACAGCCGTTAAATATTTTTGTGCCGACGCTTTTAATACGGATTCGTTATTCGAATAAAGCACTGCAAGGGTATCGTTTTCCTTTACATATTCCCCTGTTTTGCGCTTTATTATAATTCCTGCACTGTGGTCAACAACATCATTTTTTGTTGCTCTGCCTGCGCCCAGCATAACGGCTGCGATACCGATTCCTTCACAATCCATTTGGGTAATATATCCGCTCGTTTGTGACTTTACCTCATAGGTAAAGTCGCTTTTTTTAAATTTATCGGTATTTTCAATATATGATACATCTGCGCCTTGAAGTTTTATCCACTCCTTCATTTTTTCAAATGCGGCACCGCTTTCAAGCGCTTCTTGCGCGCGATGGGTCGCCTTAGCAACATCAATATCAAGGGCAAGTGCCGCCATATTTGCGGCAAGGGTAATACAAACCTGTTTTAAATCCTCCTCACCATTTCCTTTAAGCAGTTCAACCGCCTCTATAACCTCAAGGGAGTTACCCACCGCTCTTCCTAAAGGAATATCCATATTAGTAAGCACAGCGGCAGTCTTTCTGCCACATGAGTTACCTATTTTTACCATTTGTTCAGCTAAGTTGTAGGCATCCTCTACAGTTTTCATAAAGGCACCCGATCCCACCTTGACATCGAGAACAATGTTTTTGCTGCCTGCGGCAAGCTTTTTGCTCATAATGCTCGAGGTTATAAGGGGGATGCTGTCAACCGTAGCGGTGACATCGCGAAGGGCGTAAAGCTTTTTATCGGCAGGAGTTAAATCTCCGCTCTGACCGATTACACAAACACCGCAGTTCGTTGCGCAGCTTAAAAAATCCTCTCGGCTCATAGATGTTTTATATCCCGGAATAGCTTCGAGCTTATCGACCGTTCCCCCCGTATGGCCAAGGCCTCTGCCCGACATTTTAGCAATTTTCAGTCCCATTGCAGCGGCAAGCGGTGCAACAATAAGGGTGGTTTTATCCCCTACCCCTCCTGTGCTGTGCTTATCGGCAGACAAATTGCCCAGACAAGATAAATCAACCGTATCCCCCGAATGAGCCATCAGTTTTGTCAAGGTGACCGTTTCAGCATCGGTCATGTCCTTAAAATAGATTGCCATCATAAGAGCAGATGCCTGATAATCGGGGATTTCCCCTGCCGTATAGCCCTTAATGAAAAACTCAATTTCACGATCAGACAGCTCACCGCCTTCACGCTTTTTATGGATAATATCATACATTCGCATTATTATTTCTCCAAATTAAATGAATGAGGCAAAAGAGATGAAAGGGTATGCTTTTCAAAATTGCCATCAAGATTTTTAACAAGAAGCACCGACATATCAGCACTGCAAAACTCGCTGAGCACCTGACGGCAAACGCCGCACGGCGTGCAATCAGATATTATTTCATCACTCTTTTTGCCTGCGATGGCTATGGCAACAAAATCTCTTTCGCCCTCGCTTATAGCCTTGAATATTGCAGTGCGTTCGGCACACACGGTGGGGGAAAAGGCAGCATTTTCAATATTACAGCCTGTAAAAATCTTGCCGCTTTTACAAAGCAGCGCAGCGCCTACTTTAAACCCTGAATAGGGCGAATAAGAAAATTCGGTTGCGGCTATAGCCGCAAGACACAACTGCTTATCTGTCATAAACATCACCTAAAAAACTTTTTGAGTCACCGACAAATTCTACACCAAGATACTCGCAAACAAAGGCGGAAATAACCGCAAATGATTCCCTTGTTCCAAGATTTATCGGCTTAATATTCTTCCCGTACACAATAAGGGGAACATACTCCCTTGTATGGTCGGTGCTTTCATCTCCGGGGTCACAGCCGTGATCTGCCGTTATTATTAAAACGTCGTCTTCTTTGAGTGCAGACAAAAGTTTGGGAAGGCAGTTATCAAATCGGGCAAAATTTGCGGCGTATCCGTCAATATCCTGACGGTGACCGTAAAGCATATCAAACTCGACAAGATTCACAAAGCAAAGTCCCGAAAAATCTTGATTTATAGCCTCAAGGGTAGCGTTTATGCCCTCCTTGTCACTATGAGTTATAACGCTTTTTGTAACTGAGCGTCCGGCAAATATATCGGATATTTTACCAATACACCAAACGGTTTTTCCCGCCTTTTTTAAGACATCAAGCATAGTATCCCTTGGTGGCTCAAGCGAAAAATCCTTACGGTTTGCGGTACGGGTAAAATTCCCTACCGTTCCCGTAAAGGGGCGCGCAATCACCCTTCCGACAGCGTGCTTGCCGCAAAGAATTTTTCGGGCTATGCGGCAGTATTCATAAAGTGTGCTTGTTGGTACAACATCCTCGTGAGCAGCTATTTGAAAAACGCTGTCAGCGGAAGTGTAAACAATTAAATGTCCGCTTTTTACGTGCTGCTCGCCATAGTCGGCAATTACCTTAGTGCCTGAGTAGGGCTTGTTACATATAACGCCCCTACCTGTAGCACGGGAAAATTCATCTATTATTTCCTTAGGAAAGCCTGTTTTGTAGACAGGAAACGGAGTATCGGATACAAGTCCTGCTATCTCCCAGTGGCCAATGGTGGTATCCTTACCCATTGATTTTTCTGCAAGACGGGCATATGCGCCGGTGGGAGCAGCAACGTTTTCAAGGTAATCAATTCCCTGTATATTTCCTAGACCCAGCTTTATCATATTATCGGCGCAAAAGTTCTTGCTTTCACTTATGCGCTTTAGGGTATTGCAGTTTTTGTCCGAGAAATTTTCGGCATCAGGCATCTGCCCTATTCCACAGGAATCAAGAACAATAATAAATACTCTTTTCATTAAAGAAGGTTTTGCTCCTTTACTATTTTTACAATTCGACTTGTGCCCAGACGGTGTGCCCCGAGTTTTAAAAAGTCACGCGCATCCTCAAGGGTTGATATGCCGCCCGCCGCCTTTATTTTTATATGCTGTGCGCAATGCTTTGCAAACAGGGCGATATCCTCCCTTGTAGCACCGCCTGTAGAAAATCCTGTAGAGGTTTTAATATAGTCGGCATCTGAAGCACAAACTATTTCGCACATTTTAATTTTTTCTTCATCGGTTAAAAGGCAGGTTTCAATTATAACCTTCAAAAGCTTACCGGAGCAGACAGCCTTTATCTTATTTATTTCATTTAGTATATCGTCATATCTTCCCTGCTTAAGCCAGCCGATATTTATTACCATATCAATTTCATCGGCACCGTCACTTATTGCCTCGGCTGTTTCAAAGCATTTAACAGCGGTGGTGCTATACCCTGTAGGGAAGCCGATAACGGTACATATCTTAACCGCGCCCTTTGTATAATCTGCCGCCTGTTTTACAAACGAAGCAGGTATACAAACACTGGCGGTACCGTATTTTATACCGTCATCGCATACAGCCTTTATTTGGTCCCACGTTGCGGCAGGGCTAAGCAAAGTATGGTCTACACTTGAAAGAATTTTTCTTATATCCAAAACCATCATCTCCGATATTATTATATATCAAAAAAATTTTTCTATCAAGTATATTAAAAATAAAAAGAGGCTTACAGCCTCTTTTATATTTCCCTAATCTCTATTGTAGTAATTATAACGTCCTCAACGGGCTTATCCTGTGCGCCAGTTTTAACATTTGCAATTGCATCGACCACATCCATACCCTCAAAGACCTGACCGAATACGCTGTGACGGAAATCAAGCCAGGGTGTTCCGCCCAGCTTCTCGTAATCCTCTATGGTATCTGCGGGGAAGTTTTCCTCGCCGAGCTGTTTCATCTGACCTATCATATTCGCAGGCACGCTGTCAGCCTGAACAATAAAAAACTGACTGCCGTTCGTACCGGGACCTGCATTTGCCATTGAAAGGGCACCGCGCAGATTGTGAAGGTCGGGATGAAACTCATCCTTAAAGGGACTACCCCAAATGCTCTCTCCTCCCATGCCTGTGCCTGTGGGGTCACCGCCCTGAATCATAAAATCCTTAATAACGCGGTGAAAGATAAGACCGTTATAGTAACCATTTTTAGCGTGGGTGGTAAAATTTTCTACCGTTTTGGGTGCCTGTTCGGGAAAAAGTTTTATGGAAATATCACCCATATTTGTGTGCATTACCGCAACGGTATCACCATTTGCGGGCATAGCGGTTTGCTTAGACATATTTTTTATCCTCCGTTTTACAAAAACACAGGGCAGCCGTGGCTGCCCTGATTAAGCCAAGCGTAAATCCTTACTTTTAAATCAGATTTGGATTATTCGCGTTTACTTGAATTTTTTACGCCTTTTCACAAATCTCAAAGATTTTAGCGGGAAGCTCACTCTCATCACAGGAAAGGGTGAAGATAAAGTTTACATTGCTTTCCTCGGCGAGGGCGGAAACCCTGTCAAGAAAATCTACCAGTTCATCATAATCACGGGAACCGATACGAAGCGTTGCATCACCAAAGATATGAGTTACATCGTGATTGCCTGCGTTTATTCCGCAAAGCATACCGTAATATTCATTATATCCTGAAATACCGAAAGACTCGGCATCAATAAGGCGCACCTTATGTGTAATACTGAAGGTCAGAGTATCGCCCTTTTCGATACAGACAACATTTCCCTTACTGCTTTCGGCAGCGGAGTTGACCATGTCGATAAGTTTTTTAGTTTTGCCTGAACCTTTTTTTCCGATGATAAGTTTAATCATTCTTACCAGCTCCTTTTATATTATTACTGCCAAAGGCAGTTGTTTCCTTTTTTTATTAAGGATTAACCTCTTAGACGCGCTTCAAGCTCTGCTTTAGCTGCCTCATAACCGGGCTTACCCAGAAGAGCGAACATATTCTTCTTATAGCTTTCAACACCGGGTTGGTCAAAGGGATTTACGCCCAGCATATATCCCGAAATTGCACAAGCCTTTTCGAAGAAGTAGATAAGTCTTCCAAGATTCTCCTCATCAGCCTTGTCAAGGGTTATAACAAGGTTTGGTACGCCGCCGTCGGTATGGGCAAGCACAGTACCCTCAAATGCCTTTTCATTTACAAAGGACATAGGTTTACCTGCAAGGAAGTTAAGACCGTCACCGTCATCAGCTTCCATTTCAATGGTAACATCGTCACCGCAGTCCTTAATATTTACAACAGTTTCAAACAGGATACGCTTACCGTCCTGAATATACTGGCCCATTGAGTGAAGGTCGGTAGAGAAGGTAACGCTTGCGGGGAACAGACCTTTGTTATCCTTACCCTCACTCTCACCGTAAAGCTGTTTAAACCATTCAGCCATCATAGTGAATCGGGGCTCATAGCTTACAAGAAGTTCAATTTCCTTGCCTTTTCTATAGAAGGCATTGCGTAACGCCGCATATTTATAGCAATCGTTCTTTGTTATATCGGTATCGCAATAATCCTTTGCGGCGGCTGCGGCACCGTTCATCAAGGCGTCGATATCAGCACCAGTGGCAGCTATAGGCAAAAGGCCAACCGCTGTGAGCACCGAGAAGCGTCCGCCAACATCATCGGGAATAACAAAGCACTCGTATCCCTTTTCATCAGCCAACTTTTTAAGTGTACCCCTTGCCTTATCGGTGGTGCAGTAGATTCTCTGCGCAGCTTCCTGCTCACCGTATTTTTCCTCAAGATACTTTCTTAGAACTCTGAAAGCAACGGCGGGCTCGGTGGTTGTACCCGATTTGGATATAATGTTAACCGAAACGTTTTTGCCTTCGCAAAGCTTTAAAATATCAGCGAGGGCACTGCCGCTTATGCTGTTACCTGTAAAGTAAACCTCAGGGCCGTCGTTTAAATTGTTGTAGTATGGACCCTTTAAAAATTCAATAGCCGCGCGAGCACCGAGATAGGAGCCGCCGATACCTATAACTATAAGAATATCGGAATCCTTCCTAATTCTGTCAGCCGCTGCCTTTATGCGGGCAAATTCCTCTTTGTCATAATCGAAGGGGAGGTTTACCCAGCCTATAAAATCATTACCGAGACCGGTACCGGTTGTAAGCTGTTCATGGGCTGCTGCCACCTGTGCATTGAGTCCTGCAAGGTCATTTTCACGCAGGAAAGGTTTTGCATAATCTGCAGTTAGTTTTAACGACATTTGTTTTCCTCTTTTCACCTTAAGGGTATTATTTATTGTTTATTATATTTTACTATATTTTTGAAACTTTTGCAACTAAATTCTTATGTACTATGTGTAAAATTTTTCCATAATTATTTTACAAAGTGAACAGAGAGGAAAGAAGTCTTCCAAGAACATATATAAAACTTATCTTATTTATATCCGAAGCGGCGGTAATATCTATAACGCCTGCCTCCTCACCGTCTATTAAAATTTTTACACTACCTACCTTATCACCCTTTTTAACAGGCGCTAAAAGCTCTTCGGTTAAGGTTATTTCCTGAGTCACCTTACCGCTTGCCGATTTTTCGAGGAGTAACTCTAAGGGCTTTCCTGCCTCAACGGCAACCTGTTTTTCAACACCGCCCTTGACGGGAATAACGGTGCCTTCGGTAAGCTCGGCAGGTATTTGTTTGAAGCTATAGTTGGCAAATCCGTAATCAAGAAGCTTTTTTGCGCCGTTAAATCTGTCGTTACTTGTCTGCCCGCCCATAATTACCGCAACCAGTTCCATTGAGTTACGCTTAGCGGTAGCAGAAAGACAGTAGCCCGCGCCCGACGTTGTACCTGTTTTAAGCCCCGTTGTACCCTGATAAAAGCGCACCAGCTTGTTTGTGTTGACAAGCTCACTCTCGCCTCCGCGAAGTGTATCCATCCATACCGTAGAATATTTTTTTATCAGCTCGTGTTTAATAAGCGCAGCCGACATAAGCGCAACATCGTGGGCGGTTGTCAGGTGACCCTCGGCATCAAGGCCTGTGCAATTTATGAAGGTGGTATTATTCATACCAAGTTCCTTCGCCCTTTCATTCATACGTGCAACAAAGCCCTCCTCACTGCCCGATACGGCTTCACCCAAAGCCACCGTGGCATCATTTGCAGAGGCTATTACCGCCGCCTTTAAAAGTTCGTTGACCGTCATAGTTTCATTCGGCTCCAGCCAAATCTGTGAACCGCCCATACTGCACGCGTGCTCACTTGCGCTTATTTCGCTCTCAAGAGTAAGGTTGCCTGCATCTATAGCCTCCATCACAAGCAGCAAGGACATTATTTTTGTTATAGAGGCGGGCGGCAAGGCTTCGTCTGCATTAGATTCATAAAGTATTCTGCCTGTATACGGCTCAAGCAAAATGGCTGATTTTGCTTTAATGTCAAGGGTCTGACCTACCGCGGCAGAGGTTGTTACCGAGCTAAGCGGAGTGTTAAGGTCATTCGCCTCATACTCCATTGAAACGGTTTTTGCCAAAGCATTTGATGGCAAAGCTATGCACAGGCAAATACAGATAATTAGTGATATAATTTTTTTCATAATATATTCTCCCCTATTCTATTTAAAAAATATGTGCCCAAATCTAATATAAGAACAAAAAAACGGCTCCGATGAGCCGTTTTATTTGCGTTTTTAAATATTTTATTATATAATATTAGAAAATGTCGGCAAACTCTGCTGACTGTGCCATAGAAACAAAGTCCTGTTTATCAAGAACAATATGGTCAATAAGGTGAACGCCCAACGGTTCTAATATTTTCTTTATCTGTCTGGTTGTGTCGGCATCCGCCTTTGAGGGAATTGCTATTCCGCTGGGATGGTTATGGGCGAGTATTACCGAATGAGCAGAGTTTTTTATTGCACATTCAACGATTGTTCTTGCGCTAACGGTGACGCTGTCAGGTTTTCCTCTACTTATAATATTAAAACCAAGAAATTTACCTGAACTATTTAAGGAAATCATAGACAGCGTTTCTAAATCCTCACTTATATATTGTTCGATAAGGAATTTGCCAATATCACCTGCGCCGTTAAATATAGACTTTTCCGCCTTCTTTATACTGTAACGGCGCGCACAGGTGAGGACAAGCTTTAATATTACAGCAAAGTTCTCCGATACACCCTTTACCTGCGCAAGTTTCTGCGGCGAGGCGTCAAAAACATCAGCAAGGGAATTATTGCAATGCTCCATAAGATTATGTGCGATAACGCGGGTATCAATTCTTGGTAAAGCATAAAAAAGCAGCATTTCAAGAAGCTGATAATCGGGTAATTCGTCATCACGTTGCGCATTCATAAGAGCTTCGCGCATACGCTTTCTATGTTCGTGACGCGGATCCTTTTCTTTACCCATAATAATCACCACCCGAAAAGAGGAAAAAAATGAAACAGTTTACCGTAACTGCCAACGATTCAAATCAAAGACTTGATAAATTTATAAGCAAGGTAGCTCCAAGGGTGCCCACCTCGCTTATGTATAAGGCTATACGCACAAAGGATATAAAGGTTAACTCAAAACGAGCCGAAATATCCACAAGGTTGCAGGAAGGCGACCTTGTTACCGTTTATTTAAAGGACGAATTTTTTATAAGTAACAAGCCTAAATACGATTTTTTAAATGCTTCGGATAAGCTTGAAATCGTATACGAAGACAAGAATATTATACTTGCAAACAAAAATCAGGGGCTTCTTTCCCACCCCGATGAAACCGAGTATAACGATACCCTTATCACCCGAATACAAAAATATCTTTATAACAAGGGTGAATTTGACCCACTCTCGGAAAACAGCTTTAAACCTGCCCTTGCAAACCGCATTGACCGAAACACAGGGGGAATTGTTATTGCCGCAAAGAACGCCGAAGCTCTTCGAATTCTTTGCGACAAGATAAAAATGCGTGAGCTTGACAAGTTTTATCTTGCGGTTGTGCACGGAGTTCCAAGCAAGAAAAGCGCAACACTGGAAGGCTTTCTTGAGAAAAACGAAAGCAAGAATAAGGTTTATTTATCAAACAAAAAAACCGCCGATAACTTAACCATTCGCACTCGTTACAATGTGCTCAGTCAAAGAAAAGGGCTTTCCCTTATAGAGGTTGAGCTGCTTACAGGACGCACCCATCAGATAAGGGCGCACATGGCAAGCATCGGCCATCCGCTGCTTGGCGACGGAAAGTACGGCAAAACCGCGCAGGATAAAAAAATGGGCTTTGATAAGCAGGCACTTTATTCCTACCGCCTTGCCTTTAACTTTAAAACCGATGCAGGTATTCTTTCCTACCTAAACGGTAAAGAATTCACCTTGAAAGAGGTATGGTTTGCAAAGCAGTTGTTTGATTATGATATTTAACATCCGTCTTTCGACGGATGTTTTTTTAAAGCTTTAATTCTACTGTATTTTTTGTTTGCTCATAAAGACGGTATTTTACGCCTGCGCTGTCAAACATACGCTTGGAGCATTTTATACTGTCGGTATCGGCATATTTATCAAGCATATAAATAACCTCGGTAATTCCTGCCTGAATTATTGCCTTTGCGCATTCATTACAGGGGAAAAGAGTCGTGTAAACCCTCGCGCCCTTAAGGGTACCGCCCCTAAAGTTTAAAATTGCATTAAGCTCAGCGTGGCACACGAACATATACTTAGTATCAAGATTACCACCCTCGCGCGCCCAGGGATACTCATCGTCACTGCAACAATGGGGCATACCGTTATAACCCATTGACAGAATTCGGTTTTCATCATTTACTATACAGGCACCTACCTGTGTTGAGGGGTCTTTACTGCGCTGGGATGAAAGCAGGGCTATGCCCATAAAATACTCATCCCAAGAAAGATAATTTTCGCGTTTCATTAAACTGCACCTCTTTTAATTTTCAACTTTATTTCATCCCGCGCACTTGCGAGAAATAAGACCACAGGGAAAAGCGAGGTTACCAAAAATCCCGTTTGAAGTCCTTTTGCATCCGCAATAAGTCCCGTTATCCAGGGACCTAAGGAACAACCCATATCACCGAGCATCGCAAGAAGCCCGTACATTGCCGTGCCACCCTGCGGCAGTTGTTGCGCTGCAAGCGAATAGGTGCCCGGCCACATAAGACTTACCGAAAATCCGCATACCGCACACGCGGCAAGGCAAATTACGGGGGAAGAACTTACGGCAACGGTTATATAACAGGCACCGCACAGTGCGGCGTTAAGCATTATAAGAAAATTTATTGAGATACGCCTACCGCCAAGCAGAGCGTAAATAATTCTGCCGCTACCCATAAATATTGCAAAGGCACACGGGCCGAGAAGGTCGCCTACAACCTTTGAAACGCCAAGCGCCTGTTCGGCAAACATTGATGACCACTGCGCAATGGCTATTTCGCTTGCACCTGCGCAGAGCATAAAGGTGAGAAGCTTATAGAACTTGGCAGTGCAAAAAAGCTGTCCCATCGTCATATTAGTATGTTCCTTTTCCGCCTTTGGTATGACAAACGGGGCGCTCATAAAGGAAAACATATTTACAAATGGTATAAGTGCCCAAACAAGGGGTACCCACATCCAGTTTGCATTTGTAAAGACGCGTAAAAGCACCGTCGTTACCAAAACACAGAAAACCTGTCCCCAACAATAGAAGGAATGCAGAAAACACATCTGTGCCGATTTGTTTTTTGCGGGAAGATACTCCACTAAGGGACTTATTATAACCTCAATTATACCGCTTCCCGTTGCATAGACACAAATCGCCGACACAAGACAGGTGTAGACATTTTGAGGGAAAAGCATAGGCAAAAATCCGAGCATTGCAAGGCCAAGTGACGCCAGCGCATGAGAAAGCACGACCGTTACTCTATAACCTATAATATTTACTGTTTTTACCGCAAGGATATCTACCGCTATCTGAACACAAAAATTTATAAGGATAAGTCTGCCGAGCGCCTCATATGTAAGGTTATAATCGGTTTGTAATATAAGAAACAGCAGCGGCAGAAAGTTATTTATTATAGCCTGCACCACATACCCGATATAACAGGATACTCTGGTTCTGGTATAGCAAGCCATCTACCCGTTAATCTCCCTGATTATATCGATAAGCTCAAGCGGTGTATTTATAATTTTCTTTGCGCCGTTTTCGCGAAGCTCTACCTCATCACGAAAGCCCCAAAGCTCACCCACAGGGTAGGCACCGCTATTCACGCCCGTTGCGACATCCATACCCGAATCGCCTAAAAACACACACTCCTGCGGTTCTACGCAAAGCTCCTTCATAGTAAGTAAAGCAAGAGTAGGGTCGGGCTTATTGGGAATACCCTCGCGCTGACCGTTTACAAGAGCAAAATACTTTTCACCAAAAAGTTTTTTAACCACCTTTTCGGCAAACGCCTGCGCCTTGTTGGTTACAACCGCCATAATAATGCCCATATTTTCAAGGGTATCAAGCAGTTCTTTAATTCCCTCATATGTGCAGGTAGAGTCATTATAATGCACATTATAATATTCAAGAAAATCCGCCTTAACGGAGTCTATAATATCAGCCTTTCGCGCATTTTCGGGCAAGGCTCGTTCTATCATTTTGGATATTCCATCCCCTGCATAATATCGGAAATTATCTACTCTCTGCTGAGGGTAACCCGCTTTTTCTAATGCCTGATTTGTAGCGGCAGCAAGGTCTATAAGTGAGTTTGCAAGCGTGCCATCCAAATCAAATAAAACTGCTTTTATCATTTATATCACCGAAAAATTGAATTTGTTCTATTCATTATACCAAAAAACGGTTATTATTTCAAGGTGTTAAGGTAAAGTATTATACAATATTTCAAAAATTTAAAAAAATACTTGCATTATCGGGAGATTTGTGGTAGTATAATTTTTGCTGATGTTATCTAAGGAGGTGTCCGATAATGGCAAAATGTGATATTTGCAGTAAAGAAATTGCTTTTGGTATTAAGGTTTCCCATTCTCACAGACGTTCTAACAGAACCTGGAAGCCGAATGTAAAAAAGGTTAAGGCTATCGTAGACGGTTCACCTCGTCGTATTTATGCCTGCACCCGTTGTCTGCGTTCCGGTAAGGTTACCCGCGCCATATAAAGCAAGCAAAATAGAAAAGTAAGCGTTTTCGAGTTTTCGAAAACGCTTTTTTCTTTTTTGTTTAAAATTTAAGCCCTGCTATCCTTCTTATTTTTTCAAGTGTACGGCAAACCTTAAGGCTTATTTCTTTTAAATATTCGTACTCATCGGCAACTAAGGCAGGGTTTGTTATAAGGGTATACAGGAAATGCGCTTCATAACCCATATATTCCTCTTTCGGTAATTCTCCCACAAGCTTTTGTAGATTATTATTCGTGAACTTGAAGATATTTTCATACTTTGAGATAAGCCCTATTTGAATACTGCCATTAGTGCCAAGTATTTCGCTTGGGATATTACTCTGGGCAGTTTTTGAGGATATTATATTTACAATTTTTTCGCCGTAATCAAACACACAGGTCATATTGGAGTCAACACCTGTATCAAGTATAGTCGATGTTACTTTTATATCCTTAGGCTCGCCGAAAAGGTCTATTGCAGGGTAAATACAGTAAATGCCAAGATCCATTATTGAGCCTCCCGCAAACTGCGCAGTAAAAACATTAGGGCGCTCACCTTTAAGATATTCGTTGTAGCGTACAGAATACTGGCAGAACTGAAAACGAGCAGACTGAATATCACCTATCTCCTTAACTGCTTGACGCAGGATGCTTCTTGAGGGCAGATACATAGGTATTATTGCCTCCAGAATATAAACGCCGTTTTCCTGTGCACACCGATGAAGCTGTTGGAGCTGCTCAGCCTTTACGGTAGCAGGCTTTTCTAGTAATACGTGCTTTTTGTTTTTAAGCATTAAAAGCGCCTGTTCAAAGTGCAGCGAGTTGGGGCTTGCAATATACACCGTATCAACATCCTCGCGCTTTGCAAGCTCATTAAGGTCGGTCACCACATCGGCGCAACCAAACTGCGCGGCAAATTCCTTACCTTGACCTAAATCCCTTGAATAGACAACCTTTAGGTTGTATTCATCACCTAAAAGAGCAATACTTGCAAGAAATTTTTGTACAATTGAGCCTGTACCTATCGTTGCTAAATTAAGCATTAGCATTTACTCCTTTTTTAAATTTTAACTGAGATAATATAATGGCCGCAAACATAAGGACGCAGCCCCCTATCTCACGAAGTGTAAGAATTTCGCCTACTAAAAGTCCGCCAAGAGCGGCAAAAACCGATTCAAGGCTCATTATAATTGATGCAACCGTGGGGTTTTGCGATAACTGCTGACCGATTATCTGTAAAGTGTAGGCAACGCCGCTTGACATAATTCCTACATAGAGAAGGTACCAGCCAGCCGCAAGTATACCCGACAGAGTCGGTTTTTCGAATATAAGCATTAAAACGGTAGACAGCACGCCCACAACAAAAAATTGCATACACGAAAGCTTTACCCCGTCTACCCTATCGACGTAATAATCTACAGCAATTATTTGAAGGGCAAAAGCAAAGGCACAGCCCAGCACTATTATATCACCGCCGTATATGCTGCCAAGTCCACTCGACAAACAAAGCAGATAGAGACCTATTACCGAAATGCATACGGCGAGCCATACATTTGTTTTAATCCGCTTTTTAAAAAGCAGACCGAAAACAGGCACCAAAACAACATACATTGCTGTTAAAAATCCGCTTCTTGCCGAGGCGGCAGCCTCAGGGGGATACATACCTATTCCAAATTGCTGAAGATTAACCGAAACGGTAAGCATTACTCCACAGATAAGACCTGCCCTAAGCAAATTTTTTCGGTCGTTTTTATTTTTGAAAACATGCTTTTCGCCCCTTTTTTTGCTTAAATAAGCGCAAACGGGTATAAGTACAATACAGCCGATAAATGAGCGAATTGCGTTTATTGTAAAGGGCGGCACTGTCCTAGCGGCGGCATCCTGTGCCACAAAAGCAAGGCCCCAAATTATCGCAGCAATAAGTAGTATTGCATTTCCTTTAAGATTTTTCGACATATTATTAACACCTGTTAAATTAAAATCGGGCGCACAAACAGTGCGCCCTTAATTTTATTCTGAAAGGTCCTGAACATACAGGGTGCGAACACCGTTTTCGTCCACTGCGGGAGCGGTTTCGGCTTTAGGCGCATACTTTTGCGCAAGGAATTTTGATGCAACCTGTGGGAATAGGGCATAGCTTAAAACATCCTCATCGCAACGAGCAAGCTCCCCTGCCTCTGCGCGGTACTTTTCAAGCTCAGGCTCAAGTTTATCAGCGGGACGGCAGGTAATTACCTCATCGTCACCGATAGCTTTTTTCCTTACATCCTCGTTAACGGGAGCAGGTAATTTACCGTACTCGCCACGGAGAAGGCCCTTAGATTCCTTGGGAACCATTTTGTAACGCTCACCCGATATTACATTCATAACCGCCTGTGTACCTACAATCTGACTTGTGGGAGTTACAAGGGGCGGATAACCGAAGTCCTCACGAACCTTCGGTACCTCAGCAAGAACATCGTAATACTTATCTTCCTTACCTGCCTGCTTGAGCTGAGATATCATATTGGAAAGCATACCGCCGGGAACCTGATAAATAAGGGTTTTGGTATCAACATTTAAAACCTTGGGATCAAGGATACCTTCAGCCTTCATCTTGTCGGCAACACCGCGGAAATGGGCAGCTACGTCGGCAAGGGCGTTAAGGTCAAGACCAGTGTCACGGTCGGTGCCCTGTAAAGTGGCAACAAGAGCCTCGGTTGCAGGGTTAGCAGTACCGTTTGCCATAGGTGACAACGCGGTATCTACAATATCTACGCCTGCCTGAGCCGCCATAAGGTAGGTCATATCACCTGTACCCGTAGTGTTGTGAGTGTGCAGATGAATGGGAACCGAAACGTTTTCTTTAAGCTTTTTAACAAGAGAATAGGCGTCAAAGGGCAGAAGAAGGTTTGCCATATCCTTAATACAGATAACATCTGCGCCCATTTCTTCGAGTTGCTTTGCCATATTTACAAAGTAATCCTCGTTATGAACGGGGCTGATGGTATAGCTCATACCTGCCTCGCAGATACCGCCGTATTTCTTACAGGCCTCCATAGCGGCCTTCATATTACGGGTATCATTAAGCGCATCAAAAATACGGATAACATCTATACCGTTTTCAATGGACTTTTTAACGAAAGCATCAACAACATCATCCGCATAATGCTTGTAACCAAGAAGGTTCTGACCGCGAAGCAACATCTGAAGCTTTGTGTTAGGCATTGCCTTACGGATTTTTCTAAGACGCTCCCAGGGGTCTTCATTAAGGAAACGCATGCAAACATCAAATGTTGCGCCGCCCCAACATTCAACCGACCAATAGCCGATTTTATCAAGCTTTTCAAGTGCGGGGAGCATATCGTCGATACCCATACGGGTAGCTGCCTGAGACTGATGGGCATCACGCAGTATGGTATCGGTAATATTTAATTTAGACATATATAAATATTCTCCTTATCCAAAGATTGCTATAAGTACACCTGCCGCGATAGCAGAGCCGATAACGCCTGCTACGTTGGGGCCCATTGCGTGCATAAGCAGGAAGTTTGAGGGATTCTCCTTCTGACCAACAGCCTGAGAAACACGTGCGGCCATAGGAACGGCGGAAACACCTGCAGAGCCGATAAGGGGGTTAATTTTGTTCTTGCTGAACAGATTCATAACCTTGGCAA
>JAZRQA010000083.1:0-13111 GCA_045649505.1 Acutalibacteraceae bacterium | reverse complement strand
GACCATCACAAATTTCGTATATTATTCTAAGCTTCATACTTGGGTAGGAACATTTCATAATTGTGCTTAGTGTCGACTGCGGAACTCCCGTTTTTAAATATAACTGATACTGTGTAATTCCGCGTTCTTTGCAAAGTTCATCTATTCTGTATGCAACGGCTTCATTTAATTTCATCAATATCACCTTATACTTCATTTGCTCGATAATTCTATAGTTAAGTATAGGTATTTATATATCTAAAATACTTCGTGTACTTGATATTATAAATAATTTATCTCCCACCGCCTTTACACAAAGGGGGTGGTTGCTATTAAAGAATCTAAATAATTAGATTTATAAAAAAGAAAATTTGACCCAGAGTTTTGCAGTTATTGAATTTTAGAGCGTAGTATGATATAATTATTGGCAGTAAATCAAAGAGGTGATTAAAATGATTTATACCGCTAATACAAAGAAGGCGTTAAAGCTCTGCTTTGAAGCACATAAAGATCAGGTGGATAAAAGCGGTCTGCCCTATGTGTTTCACCCTTTCCATTTAGCAGAACAAATGGAAACCGAAGAGACAACTATTGTTGCATTACTGCACGATGTTGTTGAAGACACGCCGTATACACTAAGTGATCTTGAAAAAGAGGGTTTTGATAAGGAAATTATTGATGCCCTTGCACTACTCACCCACGATGATGACACGCCTTATATGGATTATGTTCGGGCAATCAGGGATAATCCCATTGCAAAGGCGGTAAAGCTTGCAGATTTAAGGCACAATTCGGATTTAACCAGATTAGATGTTGTTGACGAAAAGGCGCTAACCAGAAGAGAAAAATATCTTAATGCCATTAAGTTGTTAGAAGAATAATTTATCCCCTCGGACAATTTCCGAGGGGATTTTGTTATTAGTGCTGTTCTTCGAGGACGTTATTCAGCACATGCCTGTAAAGGCCCTTGAACTGCGCCTGCGCTTTTTCCAGAGCTTCGGGTGAAAGCTTGCCTTCCTCCAGAAGCTTTTTAAGCTTTTTTGCTTTTTTCTCAAGTCTTGAGAACTCACGATTGATTTCTCCCAATGCCTTTGAAGCAGTAGGATCAGAATAGTAGCCCATAATTTTTCCTCCTATATTCTTTTTTATATACAGGAAGGCATTAAAAAAAGCCTATCCCGCAAATGGGCAGAATTTCCCTTAGGAAAATTCTATCCTTTGCAAAATAAGCTGAAATTTTGTGTGCTTATAATACCACATACTTTTTATTTTGTCAACACTTTTTTAAATTTAGTTTTTTGATTGTAAAAGTACTTTTTATATAGTATAATTATTTTAGTATTTTATTGGAGTTTATATATGGAAATTCTTTTTGAGGATAAAAGCATAATTGTTTGCGTGAAGCCTGTTGGCGTTATGTCCCAGAATGACAATGCGACATCAAAAAATATGGTAAGCATTTTAAGCGAGCACTGCGGTTGCGAAGTCTATCCCCTGCATCGGCTTGACCGTGATGTAGGCGGTGTTATGGTATATGCAAAGACGAAATCAGCAGCGTCAATTTTAAGTCGCGATATTGCCGAACGAAGGCTAAAAAAAGAGTATATTGCCCTTGTTCACGGAATACCTATCCCTAAAAAGGGTGAAATGCGCGACCTGCTTTTTAAGGATAGCAAAAGAAATAAATCCTTCGTTGTAGATAGGGTACGGCGGGGCGTTAAAGAAGCTTTGCTTGAATATGACACCCTTGGCAGCAAGGATGGTATGACGGCGGTGCAAGTACTTTTACAAACGGGGCGCACACACCAGATACGGGTGCAGTTTGCATCGCGTAAAATGCCCCTTGCAGGGGACAGAAAATACGGTGGCAGAGATGACTTTAAAGAAATAGGGCTTTTTAGTTTCAGGCTGACCTTTACGCATCCCGAAACGCGCGAGAGGCTTATATTCGAAAGACAGCCCGATAATATTATTAAAGAATATATACAAAGTGACATATAAAAAAAGAACGCTTTTCCACAATGAGAAAGCGTTCTTTTCATTTAAAAACTAGCCTGTAATACCTACTCGGTCAATGCTCTTGACAAACTTTCTTTGTAAGAACAGATAAAGAACAAGAGGAATTGCTATAAACATAAGACAGGCAGCAAAGATTATTGAGGGCGCTATTGGCGATGAACCAAGCCAAATACCAAGCGACTCAAGAGTCTTTTGTAGGTTAAACATTACAACCGAAAGCGGTGCCGCATCGTTAAGGAAGCACAGGGAGGAAAGATGAGTTTCATTCCAATGCCAGATAAAGGACAGTACCGTTACGGTAACTATAACAACGCTTGAGGAAGGCAGGGCTATACTAAAGAATGTACGGATAGGACCTGCGCCGTCAACATAGGCGGCATCCTCTAATTCATAAGGCAGTCCCGTAAAGAACTGAATGTAGATATATATCAACATACCCGAGCGAATACCAACGCCGAAAATCGAGGGCAGCCACATTGTCCAGTTTGTGTTATATATATCGGGACGGATATCAATACCTGTAATGCCGTTGAAAAGCCCCAGTATTCCGAACACATCAAGCTGACGATAATTTACTGACAGTGACATACTATACATAGGTATAGGAATGAGCAAAGACAGAATAAGCAGCGTCATTGCTATGTTTTTGCCCTTGAAGTTAAAACGCGCAAAACCGTATGCAATAATTGCGCAAACGAAAACCTCTACAAGGGCGGATACTATCTGCAAAGAGAAGGTTCGTGTGAGTGCCGGGAAAAAGTTCATTGCATCAAATGCAGTTGTAAAATGCTCGCCTGTAACTAACTTTGGTATCCAGGCGAAGCTTACATCAAGCAGAGCCTCTCTGGGCTTGATAGCGGTGCTTATCATATAAAGGAGAGGATACAAAACTATGTAACCGATGATGATAAGCATATAGTAGCGCATCAGGTTGAAGGAAATGCGACCTGCAAATTTTCCAAGCTTGTCACGCCTTTTTAAAGTAAGAGTATTATTTACTGTCATTGCTTATCACCCCCATTTCTTAACGAATACCTTCTGGTATATAACGAACAGCAAGGCTATGAATACACCAACAATGGCGAAGTAGAACCACAGCATTGCGGAGCCTATTCCGTATTCCAGAGAGTTGAAACGATTGTATCCTGCGGAGACAATAATATTTGTGTTTGATGACACAAGTTCTATTATCGTAAATATTATGACAAGTATCATAGTTCGCATCAGCATAGGCAGGGTTATGTACCAGAACTCCTGCCATTTGGTGCATCCCTCAACCTTAGCAACCTCATAAAGGAGGTCAGGTATGGACTGCAGACCTGCAATGATAAGAATCGTCTGTATACCGCTCTGCCATACAAGCAAGAATATATTACCAAGCGCAGTGGTCAAGTATCCCTCAATAGCGGAGGGAAGGTTAAGACCTTTAAGTATCTGCTCAAAGTCTATCATACCGAAGGATACGGTTGTAGAAACGGTAGCCTCGGTAGCGGAGGTATCACCCGCCTTAAGGAAAAGGTCAAGAACGATACCGCTCGCCAATATTACAGGAAGGAAGTAAAGACCACGGAAAAAGATTCTTCCCTTATACTCGCCGTTAAGAAGCAGAGCAAGCACCATACTTACAACCAGAATAAACGGCATTGAAACAAACAAAGAAGAAAACGCTTCAAGCAGATTATCCATATAGTTTGGGTCGGTAACAAGTATGTTATAATAGTTCTTTATACCTTCAAATTTAGTTTCAACTCCGTCAGCCGTGATGCTAAGACTTGCAAAGCTGAAATAAATTGACTGGAAGATAGGTGTTATAAAGAAGAGTACCATACCTATAATCCAAGGTGAGATGAAACCTAAACCGTAACGGGCTTTAAGTATTTCAATACCGGCATGTTTCTTTTTTCTTGCCATTTTTTAGCCCTCCCATACAGTGTAGTTCATTGCCTCAACGGTTTTACCGTTTACCAAAGAGGCAGTATCGGTTTCATTAACGGCAATAAATACGCCGTTATCAAATTCGCTCAGCCTTACACCGGGCTCAACGACGGTGTGGCGCACAAGGGCGGCACCATTTACTTTTTTAAGTATTGGAGCCAGCTCCTTGGCAGTGCTTACAACCTCATCCTTTACACCCTCATACGAGGAGCCGTAAAGTGACGGATATTTTGAGCTTGCATAAGCACTATTGTAATCGTGGAGCAATGTGAAGGTGGGGGTAAGACCCGACTCAACACAGCGAAGTATCTCTTTCCTTGAATTAACCGAAAGATTAACGGACTGAGAGCTTAAGGGTACAATATCGCGGAATACCATCTGATAGAACGGTACGTCGCAGTAAGAGAAATCATAGCCCGATGAGGTTGTGGGAACCTCTATAACATAGTCACAGCAGGGTATTGCATAATCGTGGGCTGCATTGCCGAGAATGAGGTTCTTCTCACCCGCGCCCGAAAGCAGCTTGCTTACCTGCTCTGCCATTCCTGCGCCTATTGCGGTACCCTTGGTCTTGTAATCAGAATAAACATTATTGGAAAGTGATTCAAGAGAAAGGCCTTCTATTTCGTATTTCTCAACCGCTCCCTGCGCCTTTGCAACAGCTTCACCAAGCTTTGCACGGGAAAGCATATAATAGCGGTCACCCAGCTTTTTACGGGTAACATTATCATAACTTGAAATATATATGCTTTGACCGTTAAGAAGCTTAGCGCTGTCATTATGCAACGCAAAGCCCGCGCCAGATTTGCTGTATCCTACAATGTCGAAATCCATAAACAGCTTTATACCGTTTTCCTTTGCGTACGCAGCAAAATTCTTGAGCTGTTTCGTGCTACCAAATTCACTCGCCAGTTTAAAACCACCGCCCACCTGTCCGTGGTCTATACCGCTCTTACCAAAGCCTATCAGGTTCACAAGGATTTCGCCTTCAATATTATCATTAAAGTATTTTGTCATTTCCTGTGCCTGAGATACAGTAGTAACGGATTTTAACACGGTGTGGGGTATGCCGAAGGTAAACTCCTTTTGCTCAAGACCGCCCAACATTTTAAGCGAAACGGCGGTTTGCTCAGAATCAGATTTATTAAGCCTTCCGTTTTTCTCTAAATACTCACGGTAAACCTTAGCCATACCGGAATAGTTAGCATCCTCACCTGAGAGACAGTAGTAGGAAACCGAAAGAGGATTAGTATTTATATACTTATCAAAAACCTTTATTTCAACGGAAGAACCTGTAAATCCTTTAGGACTCTCAATAAGGCTGTATCCGCGGATACGGAAGAAGGGGTAAACCGCAGAGTATGCAATATTGCTTGCACCTATGTTCCAGTTAATATACGCCTGCTCTGCAGACTTTGTAATTATACCAAGCATTGCAGAGTTGCCCTGCTTTTTACCAAAGACAGGCATACTCATATCCTTAGTATAGGATATTGCATCATAGGTCTGGACAATAAGGTCATGGCTGTATACTCGAGCTTGACCCTGTGTACCTGTAAGATCCTTTGTAACAGGTTGAGCAAGTGTTCCGCTGCCGTCAGGCAGGAAAAGATAACTATCCTTTGTATCGTTAGGCAGCGAGCACATAAATGGTGCTATAGCCACACCCGTAACATAGCTCTCCCCATTATCGGAAATCTCTTCGGGATTTACGGTTACATTGAAGCAGTCATTGGAGATAGTATACTCAACAGGAACCGAAATTTCAGGTGTGTAAAAATCGTAGGTTACACGAATACCGTTTTCTATCTTCTCTGTATAAACGGCACCATCAGAAATAGCATCGAGTCCTGCATAGGTAACCGCCTCGGTTATTGCCTTAGGGTCAAAGTAATATACGATTATAGGGGACTCGATTTGAGGGTTGTTCTTTATTATCATACCGTCGGCATCATACTTGACCGCAGCAGCTTCCTTAGGGAGGGAGCTGTAAACCTGACCTGTTGCCTTATCGGTAAAGAAAACCTGTTTTAGGGTGTCATCCCATTTTAGAATATATCTGTTATTCTCGCAAACAGTTCCTGTTTCAAGGTATTCATCGTTAAATTCCATATCGTCGTAAACCTTAGTCACGGCGGTGGTTGCATGCTCAGAACTGCAGCCTGTAAGCAAGGATAAAACGAGTACAAGGCAAAGAGTTATTGCAAAAGATTTAAATAATATATTTTTCATTTTATCCCTCCTTATCTGTAATAGATTTCAACGAACAGAGTTCCCAGCCATCCTATTACCTGCTGCGAAAGCAGATATACAAGGAATAACAGGAATATGATTATAAGCATTCCAACAAGGGTAAATATTGTTGTACCTACGAACTTACCAAACTCGTAATCGTGAATGCGCATAATACCGACAATGAGCATAAACATTGCATAAAGTGCGCACACGGTGGTAAATATTCCAAGAAATGCCGCTTCATCGGGTACAAGAACATGAGTCAGCACAAGATTAAGCAGCTTAGAGAATATAAGCGGAATTGTACTGTAGCAGGTAACGATATAGATTTCCTTAAGCGTACCTATACCGCTTGCGAGTGAGCAAACCAGCCAGTTGGCAACAGTCCACAGAACTGCAAGACCGATTGTGCTGAGTAGTACGAAAATCGCATTGTAGTTACCCTTATCAAATATGGTGAAAGCAAAACCACCCTTAGTATCGTTTATAACGGTAACAACATACATAATTACAAGCAGTACAGTTGCGATAACGATTGAGCCCTGCTTCTTCTCTTTAACAAGACGGAAGCTTTCAACGGGGTGCGCAACGCTGTCAAGGGCAACCTTTAAGCGTTCATTTTTAAATATGACAATACCGCGCTTTTTAAGCTGAATTCTAACAACAACTATTACAGCTATAACAATTATTCCTACAAGTATCAGCCAACCGAAATTATTTTCGAGCATACTGTTACGCTGTACCTTAAATGCCTTTGAGTAGATCTCGCGGTCAACGCCCATTTTTGCATATTCTATTGCGGTTTCATTTTCACCAATATCATAATAAGCCTTGGCGAGACCGCGATATGCGAGCTGGTTGTTTACATCTTCCTTAATTATTTGCGCCCAATCACTTTTAGCACCTGCAAAGTCGCCGCTCAATGTTGTAAGCTGTGCGGCATAAACCCTTTGACCGTATTCGGTTCTTGTAAATATGGTAAGGGAGTTTTTGCGAGCATCGGTTACGATAATATCGTTACCGTTTTGAACAATACCGCTGGGCAAACCGAAGGTGCCCTTTTGAATTCCGTCACCAAGGCTTCCGCCAAATACACAAAGCAGGTTGCACTCTTTGTCATACCAGAAAATACGGCCGTATGTAGTATCAAGGCCATAGAAGAAACCGTTCTTGTCAACATCTATACTGGAAAGGTCCTGCGTCTGACGCTGACGCTTTAAAGAGCCTACATTTACATCAGCAAAGTTGATATCCGAGCCGTTTAAAACATCCTTACCACCTGGATTAAGGCGGCATATCTGGCCTGTTTGAATTGCATCATCATTGGTTCGACCCGTTGCAGTATAAACGAAATCATTGGGGCCTACAATAAGGTCGGTAAAGGTGTAGGGCAGTGATATTTCGTCTGCAGCACGCTTAATATCGTTGCTGAACAGGCGGTCCCATATCTGCTTAATAATCTCAAGAGGAGTAGCCTTAACAGTATTGGCACCGAAGAAACCTAAGAACTCCATTTGGGGAGAGTAGAGTATCGCACCGTAGTAGGAACCGTCACTTGCAATATAGGTGTAACCCTTGGAGTCAACGCCTATTTTTACGGGACGGTATTTAAACTCTGTAGGGATAAGATCACTTTCAGGAAGGAGCAAAAGCTTCTCAATTGTACCCTGCGCATTGATAACAAGAACACGGGCGTTCTCGGTATCTGCAACATAGATATTACCCTTTGCATCTACATATATACCCCTTGCATCGGTGTAGCTAATTGCCTGCCCGTTATAGGTGAAGTTTTGCAGAGTGCGCAGTACATTATAATTCTTATCAAGAATATAAATTCTTGAGTTGCCGCTGTCAAGAACATACAGGTTACCCTGAGTGTCGGTTGCAATATCATTTATCTTACTTGAGGCATCTGCACCCATATCAAGCGGATTGACAACGGTATTGAGCTCGTACATAGGCTTGGAATAAACCGCTGTTTTATCCGAGGTATCAAAATCCTCCCAGTAGGTGTAACTCTGATAAGGAATCTCACCGCTACCTAAAGAGCTGGTATCCTGCTGAACGGCAAAGGTACTTACCGAAAAGGAAAACAGTAAAATTGCCGCAATAATGAGGGCAAAAAGGCGTTTAACTGATTTTTTCATTTTATACAACCTCCTTAACCCTTGATACCGGCACTGCCCATGGTTTCCTTAATACTGCTTTGAGAAACAAGGTAAACCAGGATAGGCGGAATCATCATAATAACCGAGGTTGCCATTGCACTACCTGTTCTTGCTAGACCTCCTGCGGAAATGGTAGACATTACGGTGGGCAGTGTTTTAAGCTGCTCACTGAAGATAGTACCTACATTGGTGATATTCCAAAGTCCCAGGAAGGTGAACAGGGTGAGTGTTAGGATACATGGTTTTATTATGGGCAGAATAACGCGGGCAAATATACGGAACCAATCGGCACCGTCAATATGCGCTGCCTCAATAAGAGCCTCGGGCACATAGCCGTCCATATACTGCTTCATAAGGAATACACCCATTGAAGAAGCAATAGTTGGCAGCAGGTATACCCAGTAGGTATTTATTGCTCCAAGTGTGGAGTAGATTATGTACTGAGGTATCGCCAATGTGTATGCGTTAAACAAAAGTGAGAACTGAATAACTGTAAATATCACTTTTTTATAGGGTATTTGTGTTTTGGAAAGCACAAATGCCGCCATTGCCGATGCAATAACGCCCATCACAGTACCGCATACCGCAATGAATATACTATTGAATAAATAACGAGAAAGCGGAACCGAAAGACCAGATATAAGGTCAGGCAATGCAAGATAGTTTGCAATAGTGGGACGCTTTACAGTAAACAATGTTGGTGGGAACACCAGAAGTTCATCAAGTGGCTTAAATGATGTAGCCACACAGTATATCATAGGCAGTACTGAGAAAAGGCCTGCGGCAAAAAGGAAGAAAAAGTAGAAGAAGTTACCAATTTTACTGCGGGTGAATCTTCTCATCTGGTTACGGGCGGGTAAATGTAATATATCTCTTATAGTTCTTCTCATTTTCATCACCTTCCCGCCTTATTTATCAGCTTAGTAAATATCCAACGTGTGCCTACCATAAGCAGGAACAGCACAACGGATAAGGCTGATGCGTAACCCATCTCATACTTAACGGTACCAACGTCAGCAAGGTAGGATACAATGGTATCCGCCGCATAGTTTACGGTAGGATAACCTGCTAACTGCTGTATTATACCGCTTATAGAGAAGGAGCTTGCTATCTGCATAACTGCACTAAACAGCAACATATGCTTCATACCGGGCAGGGTTATGTACCAAAGCTCCTGCCAACGGTTTCTTATACCATCTATTGCGCCGGCTTCATAAAGCTCGTTGTTTATGTTCTGCAGACCCGAAACGTTTGACAGGAATGAAATTCCAAGACCCGACCAGAGCTGGATGATAACAACCAGCGGTACAATATAATCGGTACTGGAAAGCCAAGCTACAGGCTCAGTAAGTATACCCAGAGAAATAAGCATACTGTTTACATAACCATAGCTGTCTGACGAGAAGGCTATCTGCCAGATATATACAGCGTGACCTGCAAGTGTAGGTGCGTAGAACATAAAGGAGAACAAGGTTCTGGCGGCTCTGCCGAACTCGTTTATAAACCATGCCAGCACAAAGGAAAGCAGAAATCCGAGAGGGCCTGTGAGTATTGCCAGAAGTATTGTGTTTTTGAGTACTATTGGGAAAATATCATCCTGTAAAAACATGCGGATATAGTTTTCAAGACCTGCAAAGCGAGGCAATGACACCATATCAAAGTTAAAAAAGCTAAGAACTATTGATGCAAGCACAGGCAGCACCGTCATAAGACAGAATACTATAAAGAAGGGTGCCAACAGTACATAAAGTTGCCACAGCTTACTACCGTTGGCGGGGTTTTTAATTTTTGCTTTTATGCTCATTATTACTGCTGACCTCCTTTACTTATTTCTGTAAGCATATTCTGCTATCTTACGCTTGATTTCACTGTCACTGGTCTTGCTCCAGTCGGTAATTGCTTCTTTTTCTGTGGCGGTATCGTTATATACTGCCCAGAATGCCTGGTCGATAGAACGGGATACATAGTAGCTACCGGGTACCTCTTCTATTTCTCTTACATTCTCCCACTGCTTAAGTATTACTTCTAAGCCCTGCTTATCCCAGGAGAGGCGGGAAAGTGCTTCAATATTAGAGGTGGCAGTTCTACCCGACTGACCGAGTATTGCCTCACAGTTAAATGAATAGGCATACTGGGTATCGGCGCTTACCCACCATTTAATGAACTCCCAGGCGGCATCCTTATGTTTGCTGGAATTCATTATTGCACAACCTGTACCCGAGCCCGCGCTGGTGTGGTCAATTGTTCCGTCTTCCTTTTGAACACCGGGAATCATATGAACAGACCATTTATCAGCAATTTCGGGTGCAGCAACAGCAAAAGTAAGATAGTTTGCATAGCCTGCAATACCTAAGGGTACTGTTCCAACACGGAATCTCTGATAGAAGTTTACATCGGGGTTAAGCTTATACTCGGTATAGAAATCGGTCCAGAACTTGAAGGTTTGCACCGATACGGGAGATGCAAGATTTGTGGAGTTAAGCTCCTTATTATACATTGTTTCGCCGTTTTGCATAAGCATTGTGGGGAATATTGAAAGTCCGCCCGCACCTGTATTTACGGTAGTTGCCGCAAGTATTCTTACATAGGGCAGGTATGCATTCATATTCTTACGCTGTATTACGGCTATAACCGAAAGATACTCATCCCAGGTTTTGGGAACCTCAAGGCCCAGTTCAGCGAATATATCATCACGCACAAACATTACATTGAAGCCTTGCGTATCGGGAAGAGCGTAGGGCTTGCCGTTGTAGATATAGGGCAGCTCCGCGCCCTTTTGGAAGTTACCTAAAATCTGCTCGTAATCGCTGAAGTTTGAAAGGTCATAGAGCACGCCACGCATTGCAAGGTTTACAGGCTCGGTTCGCGGCATATGAAGATAAAGGTCAGGCGAGTTATTAGAGATAATACCCTGAACAACACTGGCGTTAACCTGTTCAACCTTAACACTTATATCGGGATGTTGGGTAGAAAAAGACTCCTGTATAAGGGTATTTAAAACCTTAACCTGGTCACGGCCCCAGTTTACCCAAAGCTTTATGCTCTTTGAACTTCCGTCCTTATTGGTAACTGTAGAATAGTCACCTGTAAAGGATTTTATGAATCTTGTTATACCAAAGCCAAGCTTAGCAAAGAAGCCTGCTTTACCCGAATCTGTTTTTGTTTCGGGAGAAGAAATAATTATCTTATCCAAAGACAAGGCCATATTTTTGATATCATACAGCCAGGATGAAAGTGTCTGATAGTAGGAATAATATGTATCAAGATACAGATGTGACTCATAGCGGTTATCGTGCATCTGCTTGGAAACACGCGCCATATTCTTAACGGCACCGTCAAGCTCACCGTTTATATCGCTTCTGCTATTGAGCTCTTGGGACATAGCCATAAGCTCGTCATAGAAGCGCTGAAGGCTATCCTCAAAATGAGGTATCTGCTTATAAAGCTCATAGTCACGGTTGGCGTCAGGTGTCTCACTTGTTATCATAACGATATCAAGATAAAGCTCACCTACCTGTGCGCTTATTTTAGAAAGCTTATCATATATATCAGCAACGCCTGCAAGAGTAACGGTAAGGGACAGCTCGTGCTTACCCTTTGTCAGATAAAACTGATAAGGGGTATTGTTATCATCGGTTAAATCTTTATACTGCCAGGCTGTCTTATACGAAAAGCCTATCTTCTCCATTTCAGTAAAAGGGGTCTTTCCGTCTATTTTAAGCCATCGGTAAGCGTTACCATCAATAATTGAGTTCTGCTTAAAGTTAAAACCTATGTTGTAAAGACCATCCTGCGGAACATCTATTTCCCAAGCAAGGGTCTGGTAGGGACTGCTCCAGTTAGAGCCGCCTATGTGATTGATTATACTGTTAGTAGCGCTACGGGGGGTTATATCCGCACTGCCGGTATCTGCTTTTGCGGTGAGTGAATACTCATTTCTATATAAGACCTTTTCAGCCTCGATCTCAAGCTGTGCGCCTGTGTATGCCTTGTATCCCGAATATCCTGCGCTTACATCTGCATAGGGCTTGACTGTTTCGGGAACGGTAAGGGTAACACCTGCAATCTCAAATACATTTCCTGTATTGGTTACTGTCACAGTTGATGCGCCCTCACCGAACTTTACGGTATAGGGCTTAAGATTTATACCGGTGGGATCGTATGCCACACTGGTTATGTAACCCTCAATTGCTTTCTGGGCAGCGGCTGTCTGGTCACCGTTTGAAAGGGTACGAACTTCCCCATCATCAACATACAACACAGGTGCCTCAAGAAGTTCAGCGCCCTTAAAGGGGGCTTTGCCGTTTATCTTTATGGCATAATCGACCTTCTGCGTTGTAGTATCTGCGGTTTTGAACACAAGACTTATATTGTAATCTCCTGCAACGGGAGGCGTCACGGTTATATCTACGCTCTTATCCGTACCAAGCACTACGGGAGCCGTTAGCAGATACTCATAGCCTCCTTTTTTCCCCTGTGAAGTTCCCGCCGTTTCCGCCGAGGCGATTACCCCGAAAAACGAAAAAAGCTGTAATACCACAAGTGCTGTTGCCAATACTTTTGTTATTTTCTTCAAGTATTTCACCCTTTCTGTGGAAATAAATGTAATTTCCTTTGGCCTTTGTCTATATTTACCAAAGGTTTTGTGCGAAATAAACAGATACCGCAGTTTATTTTCTTATATAATTATATCAAAAGATACAAAGTATGTAAATCCAAAAAACGAGGTAAAAAAATGCGCGATTTTTAGACAAAAAAGTTCTTGACATATTTTT
>JAZRQA010000082.1:0-3567 GCA_045649505.1 Acutalibacteraceae bacterium | reverse complement strand
ATGCTTTTTATCTCTGCAAAAACAGGTCAAAGGGTTGAAAGACTTTTTGAGCTTATAAAATATGTTTATGAGCAGAACACTATGCGTATTTCTACAGGTATGCTTAATGATATTCTTGCAGATGCTACTGCACGTGTTCAGCCCCCAACAGATAAGGGTAAAAGACTTAAGATTTACTATATGACACAGGCTTCTACAAAGCCACCAACATTTGTTTGCTTCTGCAACAGAGCAGATTTGTTCCACTTTTCTTATCAGCGTTATCTTGAAAATCAAATACGCTCGACCTTCGGCTTAGAGGGTACACCTGTACGTTTTGTAATCAGAGAAAGAGGAGATAAATAGTTATGTGCCTTTTTGCAGCCTTTGGCGCGGTTGTTGCCGCGTATCTGCTCGGCAGTATAAATTTTGCCGTTATTTTTTCAAAATTATTTATTAAAAGGGATGTAAGGGAGCTTGGCAGCGGTAACGCTGGTATGACCAATGTTATGCGAGCTGTAGGCGTCCTCCCCGGAATACTAACCTTCGTTTTTGATGCTCTTAAGGGCTTTGCAGGCTGTATTTTGGGAAAGGCTGTTTTTAATTGGCTGTTCACCCAGACAGGTAATCCCCTTTATCTTGCGCAGTATGGTGTATATATCTGCGGCCTTGCCTGTATGCTCGGCCATGTCTTTCCGATATTTTTCCGTTTTAAGGGCGGCAAGGGCGTTGCTATAAGTGTAGGTGTTTTTGCGGTATGCTGTTACCCTGCAATTATAATCGGACTTGTTGTTTTTGGGGTTCTTCTCTCAACCGTAAAAATCATGTCAATAAGCTCACTTTCGGCAACGGTTGTAGTGGTTTTAGGGTCGGTAGTCTTTAACCTTATTTATCCTGTAGGCGCGGTTTGGCCTCAGATACTTTGCACCGTTGCAATGGGCTTTATAGTATTTATAAAGCATAGAGAAAATATTGTCCGTCTTATTCACGGTGAGGAAAAAAAGTTCACCGTAAAAAAAGGTTAATGCCATGGCAAAAATAGTTATTTTAGGCTCGGGCGGCTGGGGTATGGCGTTGGCACTTTCGTGTTATCGCGGCTCACACAGTGTCACCCTTTGGACACCCTTTGATGAGGAAAGGGAGCAGCTTATAAAGAACAGGGGCAATTCAAAGTTGCTTAAAGGCATAACGTTGCCCGACGAAATTGAAATTACAAGTGATATTTCCTGCTGTAAGGATGCGCTCATAACCGTAATTGCAACACCATCATTTGCGGTGTGCGAAACGGCAAAGCGGATTGCCCAAATAAAGAAAAGCGGAATAATAGTTAATGTTGCAAAGGGCCTTGAGAGAACAACCTTGTTGCGCTTAAGTCAGGTAATAAACCGAGAGCTTCCCCACTCAAGCGCTGTTGTGCTTTCGGGTCCCTCCCATGCGGAGGAGGTTGCAAGAAGTATTCCTACATCCCTTGTTGCTGCATCAACCGATCCCATTGCCGCACAGGTGGTACAGCAGGTTATGAGCAATAATACCTTGCGCATTTATACAAATGACGATGTTGCGGGCGTTGAACTTGGCGGTGCCCTTAAAAACGTTATCGCCGTCGCCGCAGGCTTTTGTGACGGTATGGGGCTTGGCGACAACACCAAGGCGGCGCTTATAACAAGGGGCGCGGCGGAGATAGCAAGGCTTGGTATTTGTATGGGCGCAAATAAACACACATTTGCAGGGCTTGCAGGAATTGGTGACCTTATTGTTACCTGCACATCTATCCATAGTCGCAATCACCGCTTTGGTGAACTTGTAGGCTCCGGAACGGATGTTAAAACTGCACTGATTATGGTGGGCACGGTCGAGGGCTATTACGCTACCGACCTCGCCTTTACGTTGGCAAAAAACTACGGTATTGAAATGCCGATAACCGAGCAATGCTATAATGTACTGTACGGCGGCTCAAATGTAAAAGACTGTGTAGATGCTCTTATGTGCCGCCCGATGGCTCAGGAGTAAATAACGAACAAAACTAAAAAGTGTCTTGCCTGAAGTTGTTTGGCAAGACACTTTTTTAATTTGTATACAGCTGTTTAAGGTTATCGTTCCTCGCGGAAGTATGGCAGTCCCAACGATGCGGGGGGTTGATTTTTCTTGCGGCTTTTCGCGCTCGTTATAATAAGAACAATAATTGTTACAACATAGGGGAGCATTTTAAACAGCTCCTGATCTGAAAGAGAAAGTCCGTATTTTGCGAAGAAACCGCTGGCAATGTAAAGAGCACCAAAGGCAAAGGAACCGAAAATTCCCCAGTTAGGCTTCCATACTGTGAAGATAACAAGGGCAACGGCAAGCCAGCCAAGGTCATCTATCATATATTCCCAGGTACCGTTTAAATAGTCCATGATAAAGGTAAGACCTCCAAGACCTGCAATACCGCAACCGATGCAGGTGGCAAGATAACGGTAAAGGGAAACATTTATACCTGCCGCATCGGCGGTTGCAGGATTTTCGCCTACAGCACGAAGGTTAAGACCTATACGGGTGCGGTTGAGAACAAACGTAACGATAAGGGCAGTGGCAATGGAAAGGTAAATTAAAATTCCGTGAGAAAGGAAAATTTCACCAAACCAGCCAAGATCATCGGCAAAGGGAAGGGAGGCCTTAAAGTATTTATTACCTCTTACAAAACGGCCGATTTTATCGGTTTGGGCAATAATATACTCAGAAACACCGATACCGAAGGTGGTAAGGGCAAGACCTGTAACATTCTGATTTGCACGAAGTGTTACGGTGAGAAAACTGAATATAAGTCCCATTAAAGCGGCACCTAAAAATGTGGCAATAATAGGGATTAAAACTGCAAGAAAAGGAACGGTTCCCTTAACGCCTACAATGGAGAAATAAACCGATTCGGCAAAGCAACCGCAGGATGCGCCAACGCACATAACACCGGGGATACCAAGGTTTAGGTGTCCTGATTTTTCGGTAAGGGTTTCACCTGTGGAACCGTAAAGTAAGGTCATTCCAAGACCTATTGCACTAACGAGAAAACTAACTACAGTAGACATTTATTTTCCCTCCTTTGTGCTTTTGCTGACAACAAGTTTGTAGCGCAGGAAAAATTCACAACCGATAATGAAGAAAAGAATAATTCCCGTAATAATATCGGAAATAGATGAAGAAATGCCAAATACCATATTAAGCTGGCCCGAACCCATTTCAAGAAAAACGATAAGGAATGATGTGAGAATCATAAAAATGGGGTTGAACTTTGCAAGCCAGGAAACCATAATTGCGGTAAAGCCTCGGCCGCCAACAACCTCGGTATTTATTGTGTGGTCGGTACCGCCAACAATCAAAAGTCCCATAATACCGCAGATTGCGCCTGAAACAACAAGGGTGCGAATAATAACCTTTTTAACATTGATGCCAATGTATTTAGCGGTGTTTTCGCTTTCGCCAACAACGCTGATTTCATAGCCCTGCTTACTTGACTTTAAATAGATATATACAATAACCGTAATGGCTGCAACTATTAATATATTAAGCAGGAAGGGATATTTTCCAAGTACCGGAAGTCCGTATTGGGGAAGG
>JAZRQA010000081.1:0-1946 GCA_045649505.1 Acutalibacteraceae bacterium | reverse complement strand
AATACGTGCCGTGTCCAGAATTTCTTCTAGAGTAAGTGAGGCGGCTAGACTTGGATTCACACGCATAATTTTGCCAAAATCTTCTTTAAAACAGCTTTCCGGCGAAATTAAAGGTATCGAACTTCTTCCTGTAAAGACTTTAAGCGATGCAATAGATTTAATTAAATGATGAAAAAAATAAACCCACCTTTTTAGGCGGGTTTATTTTTTAAAGAGAATAATACTTCTTATATATTTTTTTGTCTTTTTTTATTTATAAACTTATAAACTTCTCCGACGAAAAGATTTATGATAAAGAAAAGAAGTACAATAAGAAATTGACCAAAATTCAAAGAAACAAGTGAGAATGCAGCACAAACAGGGGTCAGAACAATAATAAATGTCAATATTAGTGTAGCAAGTGCACATGCGAGAAGATATTTATTCCTAAGAAAATTTGCATAGATTACAGATATGTCACTTGAAATATTAAGTGCAACAGCTATCTGTGAAAGGGTAAGTGTTGCAAATGCCATAGTTAATCCCGCGCCCGTAATGTTTCCTATTCCAAAAGAAACAAGCGTGACTGTTGCAAGCACAACTGATTGAATTATTGACAGTATTGTCATTTTGCTACTAAAAATTGTGCTGTATTTACGTTTTGGTGCCTGGTGTTTAACACTTACATCGGTCGGTTGCATTCCAAGCGCAATTGCTGGTCCGCAATCGGTAAGCAGATTAACGGTTAATAGGTGAATTGCAGCGAGGGGAGAAACCTTAAAAATTAAAACGCCAAAAAGAACGCTTATCAATTCTGCGATATTACAGGTGAATAAATAATGCGAACATTTTCTAATATTATCGAATACGCCTCTACAACGAAGTATTGAACGAACCAACCCTGAAAAACGCCCGTCAGCAACAAAAATATCACTAACGCCTTTAGCAACATCTGTACTTTGTAAGCCCATAGCGCAACCAATATCTGCAGCTTGAAGTGCAGCAGCATCAAATGTTTCGCTTCCTGTTACGGCAATTGTTTTACCGCGCCTTTGCCAGGCTGTTACAATACGTTTTTTATTTTCTGGACTTACTCGCGCAAAAACTGAATATTTTTCGATGTTTTCAAAAAGCTCATCGTCGCTTAATTTTTCAAGCTCTTCACCCGTAATTGAAAGCAAATCATCCTTTAAAATGCCCATTTTCTTTGCAACTGCTTTGGCAGTATTGATATGATCACCAGTAAGCATAACGGTTCTTATTCCGGATTTTTCGCAAATTTCTATATAATCAAGCGCATCGTCCTGAATTGGATCAGATAAAGCAATCAGTCCTGCAACACTTAAATTTTCTTCAAATAAAAATTGGTCCGGGTTTGCGGGTATTTCATCAAGCTGTTTTACCGCAATACAAATAACCTGAAGCGCATCTGCGCAAAGCTCATCAATGATTTTTATATATTCGTCATTATTTCCTACACAGTGTTTTAAAACCATTTCTGCAGCGCCTCTTACTATTGCAATAGGCTTTCCGTCAATCATATTAACCGAAGAAAGAATTTTTCTATCAAAATCAAACGGAATACCACTTAAGCGCGGATAAAGATTATCACAGTTGGATTTACTTAAATTAAGGTATTTTATTCCTGCCTTAAAAAATGCTTCATCAATTTTGTTTGTGGAAGCTATGTCGGTTTCGGCCGTCTCACAGCACATAAGAGAAAGCTTTAATAGCAGCTCACATTGTTCATCTGGCGCTTCATCAGAAAGCTTTGTTAACTTGTCTGCCGTATAAATCTTTGATACAGTTAAAGCATTTTCGGTCAAAATTCCTGTTTTATCGGTACATATAACTGATACTCCGCTAAGAGTTTCAATGCATCCTATTTTACGGGGAATAATATTGCTGGTTATCATTCTTCTGATTCCAAGTGCAATTATAACCGTTCCGATTGCTGTAAGTGTTTC
>JAZRQA010000080.1:0-18479 GCA_045649505.1 Acutalibacteraceae bacterium | reverse complement strand
ACCGCGTGGCGGAAAAGCTCGTCCGAGGTTGCCTGATATCTCGCAAGCACAGGGGTAACACCCCATGAAAGTGAAAGCTGGTTATAGGTCTTTTTGCTTGGAGTTGCGCCTATTACGGGAATTGTGGGTCGATACTTTGACATAAGGCGCGCCGTCTCACCGTTTTTTGTAACGGCAATAATTGCAGTAGCATTCAAATCCAATGCAGCGCGGCAGGTGGCATCGCATATAGCCCCTGTAATATCGCAGGTATCAGTGTTTGTTGAAAAACGATCAAAGGTGTGCATTGAAAATGCATCCATTTCTGCGCGCTCGGCAATATCTGCCATAACCTTTACTACTCTCGGCGGATTGATGCCGATAGCACTCTCGCCCGAAAGCATAACTGCGCTTGTACCGTCAAAAACAGCGTTGGCAACATCACTAATCTCAGCACGGGTGGGATTATTAGAATGTATCATACTTTCAAGCATCTGCGTTGCGGTAATAACCATTTTTCCAGAGCGGTAGCACTGCTTTATAAGACGCTTTTGTATACCAGGTACACGCTCGTAGTCGATTTCAACGCCCATATCACCGCGCGCAACCATAATTCCGTCAGCAACTGAAAGTATCTCATCGAAATTATCAATACCCTCGCTGTTCTCAATTTTAGCAATTATACGTATATCGTGACCGCCGTTGTAGTTCACAAAGTTGCGCATTTCGATAATGTCGGCTGCGCTTCTTGTAAAGCTCGCGGCAATAAAATCTACATCATGCTCAATACCGAAGAGAAGGTCTTGCTTGTCCTTTTCGCTTAAAAAGGGAAGGTCAATATGTGTACCGGGGATATTAACGCCCTTTGTACCGCTTATTTGTCCGCCCACGTTTACGGTAGTTATAATATCTGTACCGTTGGTGCTTTTTACGGTAAGATTTATAAGTCCGTCATCAAGCAACAAATGGTCTCCCGCTTTTACCTGTTCGGGTAGGGTAGCGCAGTTTACATAAACGCGGCCCTCATCACCCTCACACTCCCTTGTGGTAAGAATAAACTCGTCTCCTACATTCAAAGTAACGCTACCGTTTTTGAACTTTCCTATTCTTATTTCGGGGCCCCTTGTATCAAGCAGAATTGCAACGGGCATATTAAGCTCTTTCCTTAGCTTTTTAATCATTTCAATATTATCTGCGTGGTAATCAAGGCTCTGATGAGAAAAGTTGAGTCGAGCAATATTCATACCGTTTTTAAGCATTTGCTTTAAAACAGGCTCGGTATCGCAGGCAGGGCCTAAGGTACATATAATTTTTGTTTTGCGCATGGAAATCACCTGATTTATAGTATATGCACCAGTGTTATTTTTATCGTTATGGTGCATAAAGTTTTAGTTATGATAAAGTTTTTTAGTCTGATAGTTGGGCTCAAAGGTAATATTAACTCCCAACTTTCTGAAGCACTGCTCGTCCACACGGGATAAAATAACGGTCGAGTGAGCCTCAAGTCCGCGCAGATTATCAAGCTGACTCATTGCCGCAGCAGCGGTTTTGTCTGCCGAGGCGCAAATGGATAGGGCAATTAGTATCTCATCGGTATGGAGCCTTGGATTGTGGTTGCCCATATGCTGGGTTTTAAGCTGCTGGATAGGCTCAATAATCGTGGGGGAGATAAGCTGAACCTCGTCAGGAATGCCTGCAAGCTCTTTTAGAACATTTAGGAGCAGTGCCGCACTTGAGCCTAAGAGGGAGGAGGTTTTACCAGTAATTATTTTGCCGTTTTCAAGCTGTATTGCAACAGCGGGGGCACCCGTCTTTTCTGCCTTATCAAGTGCAGCGGCAACTACGGGTCTATCCTCAATACCTGTGTTCACCTGACGCATTAAAAGCTCTAACTTATAAATTTCACTCTTATCCGACATACCCTGACGGTTGGAGCAAAGAGCGGCATAATAGCGTCTAATTATTTCCTGCGCACTTGCCGCGCGCACTACATCTTCATCGGTAATACAGAAGCCTGCCATATTAACACCCATATCGGTTGGACTTTTATAGGGGGATTTTCCAAGAATTTTCTCCATTGTTGCATTAAGCACGGGAAAAATTTCAATATCGCGGTTATAGTTTACGGTAGTTTCGCCATATTCCTCCAAATGGAAGGGATCGATCATATTAACATCGTCAAGATCGGCGGTTGCCGCCTCATAAGCGATATTAACAGGATGCTTCAAAGGAATATTCCAAATGGGGAAGGTTTCAAATTTAGCATAGCCTGCGGTAACGCCGCGCTTATGCTCGTGGTAAAGCTGGGAAAGGCAGGTAGCCATTTTGCCGCTTCCGGGACCCGGTGCAGTAACAACTATAAGCGAACGGGAGGTCTCGATATAATCATTTTTACCAAAGCCCTCATCGCTTACAATAAGGGGGATATTGGCGGGGTAATCGGGAATGGAGAAGTGGCGGTAAACCTTTATTCCAAGAATAGTTAAACGCTTTTCAAATGCCTGCACAGCGGGTTGGGAATTATAGCGGGTAATACAAACGCTTCCGACATAAAGGCCTATTCCTCTAAAAGCGTCAATAAGGCGCAGCGCGTCAAGGTCATAGGTAATTCCAAGGTCACCTCTGCGCTTGTTTTTCTCAATAGCATCAGCATTGATAACGATAACGATTTCAGCCTGCTCTTTAAGTTCAAGGAGCATCTTAACCTTTGCATCAGGCGCAAAACCGGGCAGCACACGAGAAGCGTGAAAATCGTCAAACAGCTTGCCGCCAAACTCAAGGTAAAGCTTGCCGCCGAACATATCAATACGCTTTTTTATGTTCTGTGACTGAAGTTTTATATATTTGTCATTATCAAAGCCAATTTTCCCCATAACGGCCTCCCGAAAAAAATTAAATTCAATCAATATTATATACCAAAATGCACCATCTTTCAAGATGTTTTAGGATAAGAATTTATAATTTTTTGTACCGAAAATTTAAAAGGGTAAATTCTGTCCGTTTTAATTGACAAAACCTCCCGTTTGGTGTAAAATATTTTTTACTGATATATGCGCCCATAGCTCAGCAGGATAGAGCGTCCGCCTCCTAAGCGGAAGGTCGGGGATTCGAATTCCTTTGGGCGCGCCAAAAAAGAAGTAACTTTTGTCTACCAAAAGTTACTTCTTTTTTTATCCAAGCTGCAGGCCTTATATATCATCGGAATTGATGATATACAAGGCTTCGCCTTGATTTGTCATCAAAAGAGTGATATAATATTTTAAAAGAGGAGTGGTTAAGGAAAATGCATAATGAAACGAACTATTGAACCTATTGCCTATATTCGAACTGATTTTACCGAAAAATTCGGTATACCAAGGCAAAGCGGCAGGGTTAATGAGCTTATTGGTAGAATAGTGTTTGAACCCAAATACCGACACCCTGATGCGCTGAGGGAAATAGAGGGTTTTTCCCACCTGTGGTTGCTTTTTGATTTTTCTCTTGCCCATAAGGCGAAGTTTAGTCCCACTGTTCGCCCACCCCGCCTTGGGGGCAATAAAAGGGTAGGGGTATTTGCAAGTCGTTCACCCTTCAGGCCCAATTCCATAGGCCTTTCCTGTGTTAAACTTTTAAGGGTGGAGCACACCGAAAATCAAGGGGATGTGCTTGTGGTGTCAGGTGTTGATTTACTTGACGGCACACCCATTTACGATATTAAACCCTATCTGCCCTTTGCCGATGCTCACCCCGAGGCACTGCCCGGCTACACTGCTTTTACAAACGAGCACCGCCTTAAGGTGGAGTTCCCCGAAGAGCTTCTGAAAAATCTCCCCGAGGATAAGCGCGCCGCGGCGGTTTCTTGCCTTGCAGAGGACCCCCGCCCTGCTTATCAGGACGACAGTGAGCGGATATACAGTATGGCATTTGCAGGCTTTGATATACATTTTAAGGTAGATGGCGACAATTTAAAAGTTATAGATGTAGATAAAAAATAAAGGACGGCATCGCCGTCCTTTATTTTTTATCTCTTTTGTTGAGAGCTTATTTTGACAGTCCCTTAGAGAATAATGCTTTCTCCGTCCATCTCGTCAGGCTTTTCCTTGCCTAAAAGTTTTATAATGGTGGGGGAGATGTCGCAAAGCTTTCCGCCTGCGCGGAGTGTGCATTCCTTACCGATAACCGCAAAGGGTACGGGATTGGTGGTATGCGCGGTGAAGGGTGAGCCGTCAGTATCAATCATACAGTCGGCATTACCGTGGTCGGCGGTGAGAAGCATTACGCCGCCCATTTTCTTAGTCGACTCTGCCACTGCGCCAACGCAGGTGTCAACGGTTTCGACCGCCTTAACTGCGGCATCAAAAAATCCTGTATGACCAACCATATCACAGTTGGCAAAGTTAAGGATAACAACATCATATTTGCCGGTCTCGATAGCCTCACAAACCTTATGGCAAACTTCATTTGCGCTCATTTCGGGCTGAAGGTCATAGGTTGCAACCTTAGGAGAGTTAACAAGAATTCTGTCCTCGCCCTTATACTGTGTTTCAACACCGCCGTTAAAGAAGAAGGTTACATGAGCGTACTTCTCGGTCTCGGCAATACGAAGCTGTGTCATATCATTATCGGCGAGAAATTCCCCTAAGGTGTTTGCAAGGGACTGGGGCTTAAATGCAATCTCAACATTCGGCATAGTAGCGTCATACTGAGTCATACAAACATAGAAAACATCCAGTCTTGAGCCCTTGCGCTCAAAGCCCGTAAAGTCGGGGTCAACAAAGGTGCGGGTTATCTCTCTTGCTCTATCGGGGCGGAAGTTAAAGAACACAACACTGTCACCGCTTTTAATGCGCTCTGTGCCCTCAACAACGGTGGGGAGAACAAACTCGTCGGTAATGTGCTTTCCGTCACCGTCAATCTCGGTGTAGGATTTTCGCACAGCCGCGGCGGCATCATCGGTTTTAATACCTTCGCCGTAAACAAGAGCGGCATAAGCGGCGCCAACGCGGTCCCAACGGTTATCGCGGTCCATTCCGTAAAATCTGCCCATAACTGTAGCGATTTTACCAACGCCGATATCACGCAGTTTATTTTCAAGTGAATCAATGAAATCTGCACCGCTTGCAGGGGGAACATCACGGCCGTCAAGAAGGGCGTGAATGTATACACGGGTAAGCCCCTGTCTTTTTGCAAGCTCAACAAGAGCCACAAGGTGGTCAAAATGACTATGAACACCGCCATCGGACAAAAGGCCCATAAGGTGAAGCGCGCCGCCCTTTTCCTTCGCGTTTTTAGCGGCATTTAAAAGAGCCTCATTCTCGAAAAAGGTGCCTTCCTTCACCGCCTTGGTGATACGGGTAAGTTCCTGATATACAACACGGCCTGCGCCGATGTTTGTGTGGCCTACCTCACTGTTACCCATCTGACCGTCAGGCAGACCTACATCCATACCCGAAGCACCGATTTGGGTGGTGGGGCAGGTGGCAAAAATTTTGTCAAGATTCGGGGTTTGCGCAGCGTGGATAGCGTTAACTTCCTTGTTATCGTTGAAGCCAAACCCGTCCATAATGGTTAAAACAATAGGTTTTTTCATTTGAAAATTAACTCCTTATTTAGAAGTAGCCTTAACTATAACTGCAAAATCCTCAGCCTTAAGAGAAGCACCGCCGATAAGACCACCGTCAACATTTTCTTTAGCGACAAGCTCATCTGCATTCTTAGCGTTCATAGAGCCGCCATACTGTACGGTAACAGTCTGTGCAACATCCTCGCCGTAAACCTCGGCAATAGCGGCACGGACAAAGCCGTTGCCCTCATCTGCCTGCTGCGCAGTAGCGGTAACGCCTGTGCCGATAGCCCAAACAGGCTCGTAAGCGATGATAATGTTCTTAAGCTGCTCAGCAGTTATATTGGTAAGAGCCATCTTGGTCTGGAATTTAAGCAGTGTCTCGGTGTAGCCAAGCTCCCTCTGCTCTAAGGTTTCACCAACACAAACAATGGCGGTAAGACCTGCATTAACTGCGGCAAGTGTGCGCAGATTTACGGTCTGGTCGGTTTCGCCGAAATACTGTCTTCTCTCAGAGTGACCGATAACAACATACTTAACGCCTGCTTCGGTAAGCATCTCGGCAGAGATTTCGCCTGTGTAGGCACCGTTTGCCTTAAAGTGAACATTCTCGGCACCGATTTCAATGTTGGAGCCATTTGCTGCCTCAACTGCGGCAGGGATATCAATAAAGGGAACGCAAAGAACAACCTTGCATTTAGCATCCTTAACGAGGGGCTTCATTTCGTTTATCAGGGCAGTAGTCTGCGCAGGAGTTTTATTCATTTTCCAGTTTCCTGCAATAACTGCAGCTCTTTTTGCTTTATTCATTTTTATTATCTCCTTAATATAATGTATGGGCGGATGTTTGCATCCGCCCGTTTTTTTAGGTTCAATTATTTATCGTTAAGAGCGGCAATGCCGGGAAGCTCCTTACCCTCAAGGAATTCAAGGGAAGCACCGCCACCGGTGGAGATGTGGGTCATCTTATCGCCGAAGCCTAAGGTGTTAACTGCAGCAGCAGAATCGCCGCCGCCGATAACGGTAACTGCATCGGTTTCGGCAAGACTCTTAGCCACAGCAATGGTACCCGCTGCAAGAGTGGGGTTCTCAAACACGCCCATAGGTCCGTTCCAAACAACGGTCTTAGCATTCTTAACCTCTTCGGCATAAATAGCTGCAGTCTTGGTACCGATATCAAGACTCATCATATCGGCAGGAATCTTATCAGCGTCAACAACGGTTACATCGATAGGAGCATCGATGGGGTCGGGGAATTCCTTAGCAATGGTGCAATCAACGGGGAGAAGAATTTTAACGCCCTTCTCGGCTGCCTTTTCCATCATTTCACGGCAGTAGTCAATCTTGGTCTCGTCAATAAGGGAGGTACCAACGCCGTAGCCCTTAGCAGCAAGGAAGGTATAGGCCATACCGCCGCCGATGATAAGGGTATCAGCCTTGGTGAGCAGGTTCTCGATAACAGGAAGCTTGCTGTCAACCTTAGCGCCGCCTAAGATGCAAACAAAGGGACGAACGGGTGTCTCGACAGCGTTGCCTAAATACTTAAGCTCTTTACCGATAAGGTAGCCTGCAACGGCTTGTTTAACATGGGATACAACACCAACGGTGGAGCAATGCGCGCGGTGAGCGGTGCCGAAAGCATCGTTTACAAAGATATCTGCAAGACTTCCAAGCTCTGCCGAGAAGGCTTCGCCGTTCTTGGTTTCCTCTGCGCGGTAACGGGTGTTCTGGAGAAGAACAACATCGCCGTCCTTCATTGCCGCTACAGCTGCCTTGGCATTTTCGCCTACAACATTATCGTCGGCAGCAAAAACAACCTCTTTGCCCAGTTTCTCAGAAAGAGCCTTAGCAACGGGTGCTAAAGAAAGCTCAGGTTTGGGCTCGCCCTTAGGTTTGCCGAGATGTGAGCAAAGAATAACCTTGCCGCCGTCAGCAATTAACTTCTTTATTGTGGGGAGTGCCGCAACGATACGGTTTTCGTCGGTGATAACGCCGTTCTTTAAGGGAACGTTGAAATCGCAACGGACAAGAACCTTCTGGCCCTTAACCTGAATATCGTCTACGGTTTTTTTGTTTAATGCGCTCATTTTGTATACTTCCTTTCAACTTTGTTAAAAATTATACACACATATTTATTTTACCACATTTTTCTTAATTTTCAATACCGAAATAATAATAAATTTCCCTTTTGCTTACAAATATATTATGGCACTTTTACCTATATATAATCAATTTGCGTGTTCTACACAAGGTGCACAATATTTCTTATCCATACACCCTTTTTAACGAAGCGGTAGCCTATTACGCATTTGATTATGTTAAGCAGTTGAACTATTGTGTAAAGGTAGAGAATGTTAAGGGGAGTAAAGGTGCTGAGAAAATATGCCGCAGGTACGCTTACAAGCCACACAAAACCGCTGTCAAAAATGAAGGTTATAAGTGTTTTTCCGCCCGAACGCAGTGTGAAATAGGTAGCGTGGGCAAATGCCTCAACAGGCATTACTACAGCACAAATTTGCATTAAACGGGTTGCAGTGAGGCGCACATTATCGGGATAATTATATGCCTTTGGTATAAAGAAGGCGCAAATAAAGAATACCGCACCCACGAAAACGCTAACAATGACAGAGAACACTATAAGCTTTCTGCAGGTATCCATTGCGCCCTTTTCGTCCTTTGAGCCAAGCTGTTGTCCAAGCAAAATTCCAATGGCAACGCCAACCGCCATAAATGCTACCGAGAATACATTGAAGAAGGTCTGCAAAATATTGTTTGCGGCGACCACCTCAATTCCTTTAGCGGAATAGCACTGATTAACAGCGGCAATTCCCATGCTCCAAAGTGCCTCATTCACCATAAGGGGCATACCCTTTTTTACAATCTCACTAACAAGCTTTTTAGGCACATAAAGGCTTTTGTAGGCACCGATTATAAAAGGACTTCTTTTTCCTGTGGCTCTCGTCCAAATAATAATTGTGATAAGCTCCACAAAGCGGGAGATAACCGTGGCTATTGCCGCGCCGCGTACACCAAGTGCCGCAGCACCGAAGTTACCGAAAATGAGAATATAGTTAAAAACAAGGTTAATAAGCACCGCCACGCTGCCCGCGACCATAGGCAAAACGGGTCTGTCACATTCTCTAAGCGTTGAGCTGTAGCACTGTGTTATCGCAAAGGGCACAAAGCCGAGGAGCATAATACTTAAATAGTCGCGCGCTTCGCTCAAGGTAAGCGCGCGGTCAACAGCGCCGCCCTCGCCTTGCAGATAAAGGCTTATCAGCTCATCACCGAAAAAGCCAAACAGAGCAATGCCTATGGCTGAAAGAACAATACTTATTATAATCTTAAAGCGGAAGGAGTGGCGAACACCTGCGCTATCACCCTTTCCGAAAAACTGCGCACCGAATATTCCTGCACCCGAAACGGCACCGAATATGCACAGATTAAATACAAAAATGAGTTGGTTGGCAACCGTTACTCCCGAACTTGAGGCAATATTAAGCCTTCCTACCATAATATTATCCAGCATATTAACAAGGTTTGTAATGCCGTTTTGAAGCATTATAGGAAGGGCGAGAGCTAGAACCTTTTTATAAAAGGCTTTATCGCCTATATACTTTTTCAACATAAAATCTCCTACATCTGGTGGCGTACTACCTCGTATTCATCGTCGTTGCGGTAGTACGGACAGTCTTTATAATCACGGGAAAGAAGGGTTATAAACTCATCCTCATCCATATCGGCGAGGCAGATAAACTCCTGCAAATCCTCGTCAAATGTATAGTTGATACAGCTTTCGCAATGCATTTTCATCACCTATGGTATTGTAGCTCAAACGCCCATTAAAGTCAATATTCTTTGCTGCATTTACGCCCTTTGGATTTTAAACTTTTTTTAAACGCGAGGTTTAAAATGTTGCACTTTTTAAAAATAACTGATATACTAAAAAAAACTGTAACAGAGTGGATGGGTTATGGAAGAAAAAAGAAATGAAACCCTTGAGCAGCGAGCAAAAGCACAAAGGGAGTTTATACAACTTAAAAAAATGCAGAGCGGTCAGGTTGCACCGCCGCCAAAGCCAAGCGAGGAAGCAGTTAAGCCGAGCACCGCGAGTGAGAAGGCAAAAAACTTCTGGTTTTATTACCGCTGGCATATTATTGTATGTATTTTTGCCGCCGCTGTGCTTAGTGTGCTTATTGCCCAATGTGTAGGTAGAGAAAAGTATGATTCTCAGATAGTGCTTTTCACATACCACAACTATTTTGATGCGCACGCTGCTGCAATGGGTGAGTATTTTGAAAAATTTTGCACCGATTATGATGGCAACGGTGAGGTAAATGTGGGCGTTACAAACTGCTCATATACAAAAAATCAATATTCGAATGTGCAGTATAAAAACACAATGGCAACCAAGCTTCAGTCAATTTTGGTTGCCCAGCGCGATATAGTGTTGTTCATTGTGGATAGTGAGACTTTTGAGTATATGAACAATCTGCCTGAGGAAGGCGACCTGTTTGAGCAAACGAAGGTAACCCTAAATGAGGATTTTTACGCCGCCTGCGATATTTTTGAGGAGGCACCTCTACCAAAAGGGCTTATGCTGGTTTGCCGCTCCTATAAAAAGGATAGCATAGGCGGGACCGACGATGTTTCGGTTGGCTATGCCCGCGCGCAGGAGATAATGCAAAAGCTTAAAACCGCACAGTAAAGAAAATAAGGCGCAAAAAAACCGACAGGAAGACCTGTCGGTTTTTGTTTTACTGTTTATCTTTCACGTCTGTTGCGGAAACCGGGGCGCTTGCCTGAGTGGGGCTTTCTTGGAGCCTCATCTTCGGCACCCTCTTCAACAACTGCGCCCTCAATCTCAACAAGAGCATCTCTGCGGGAGAGATTAAGTCTGCCCTGATCGTCAATCTCGGTTACCTTAACAATAACCTCGTCACCAACATTTACAACATCCTCAACCTTTTCAACACGCTTAACGTCAAGCTTGCTGATATGAACAAGGCCTTCCTTACCTGGAGCAATCTCAACAAATGCGCCGAAGCTCATAAGGCGGGTAACCTTACCCTTGTAGATAGCACCGATTTCAGGGTCGTTGGCAATGGTCTCAACAATCATAAGTGCGCGCTGTGCATCGTCACCGTTAACGGCTGTGATAAATACCTTACCGTCATCTTCGATGTCGATTTTACAGTTGCAGTCAGCCTGAATCTTCTGAATAACCTTACCGCCCGAGCCGATAACCTCACGGATTTTATCGGGGTGGATGGTGGTCTGAAGCATTTTGGGAGCGTATTTGGAAAGCTCAGCGCGAGGCTCGGCAATAGCCTTGAGCATAACATCGTCAAGAATTGTAAGGCGAGCCTTATGGGTCTTTTCAAGAGCTTCTTTAATGATAGCGGGGGTAAGACCGTGAACCTTTAAGTCCATCTGAATAGCGGTGATACCTGTTTTGGTACCTGCTACCTTAAAGTCCATATCGCCGAAGAAATCCTCAAGACCTTGAATGTCGACCATAGTTTTGAACTCATCACCCTTGGTGATAAGACCGCAGGAGATACCTGCTACAGGAGCCTTAATGGGAACGCCTGCATCCATAAGGGCAAGGGTAGAACCGCAAACCGAGCCCTGTGAGGTGGAACCGTTGGAGGAAAGAACCTCGGAAACAAGGCGGATAGTGTAGGGGAACTCATCTTCGCTCGGAATAACGGGGATAAGAGCGCGTTCGGCAAGTGCGCCGTGGCCTATCTCACGTCTGCCCGGACCTCTGGAAGGCTTTGTTTCGCCTACGGAGTAGCTGGGCATATTGTAGTGGTGGATATAACGCTTGGTATCCTCGTTATCAATGCCATCAAGAATCTGAGAATCACGGATAGAGCCTAAGGTTGCAATGGTGAGAACCTGTGTCTGACCGCGGGCGAAAAGACCTGAGCCGTGAACGCGGGGCAGAAGGCCAACCTCGCTGTAAAGAGGACGAATCTCGTCCATACCGCGTCCGTCAACACGCTTGCCCTCGTCAAAGAGCCAACGGCGAACAATCATCTTTTGAAGCTTATACATACACTCGTCAAGCTTTGCAGTCTCATCGGGATACTGCTCGTCAAGCTTCTGGTGTACGCGGTCGTAAATGGGACGAAGTCTTTCATCACGAACAAGCTTATCATCGGTATCAAGGGCTAACATAACATCAGCCTCAGCTTCGGCGCGAACAGCCTCGAACATATCCTCGCTGGGGTCGGTGTTCTCAAACTCGAATTTAGCTTTGCCTATTTCAGCAACGATACCGTTTATAAACTCAACAATTTTCTGGTTAGCGGCGTGACCGAGCATAATGCCGTCATACATAACATCATCGGGAATTTCATTAGCGCCTGCCTCAATCATAGCGACAAGGTCAGCGGTAGATGCAACGGTAACCTGCATCTGGCTCTTCTGCGCCTGCTCGGCGGTAGGGTTAATAACAATTTCACCGTCAACATAGCCAACGCTTACGCCGCTTATAGGACCGTCCCACGGAATGTCCGAAATAGAAAGGGCAATGGATGCACCAATCATACCGGTAATTTCGGGTGAGCAATCGGGGTCAACCGACATAACGGTACAAACAAGGGAAACATCGTTACGCATATTCTTGGGGAACAGGGGGCGAACGGGTCTGTCAATAACACGAGAGGCAAGTATAGCCTTATCGGTGGGCTTGCCCTCACGGCGAGTAAAGGAACCGGGGATTTTGCCTACAGAGTAAAGCTTTTCCTCAAAATCAACAGAAAGGGGTAAAAAGTCGATGCCGTCACGGGGCTTTGCAGAAGCAGTAGCGGCGCAGAAAACGGCAGTCTCACCATAACGGACAAGACAGGAGCCGTTAGCAAGCAGACCCATCTTACCAATTTCAACACATAAGGGACGGCCTGCGAGTTCGGTTTTGTAAACCTTAAAATTCTCGTACATAAAAATACCTCCATTTTTCGGGGCATCATCGGTTAGCAATAAATCCAACACCGAAAAAATTCTTCGGCACTCGATTTACCGCTAAATCACGATAATACCCTTTTTTTACATTGTTTATTACAACAGAGCAGACTATTCATTATAAATAGCCTGCTCTTCGTGTAATCAAATTACTTACGGATACCAAGCTTCTTGATAATAGCACGGTATCTTTCAATGTCAACCTTTGCAAGATAAGAAAGAAGGTTACGTCTGTGACCAACCATCTTAAGAAGACCGCGGCGTGAATGATGGTCCTTCTTGTGAACCTTCAGATGCTCGGTAAGCTCATTGATACGAGTTGTGAGCAGAGCAATCTGAACCTCAGGAGAACCTGTATCACCCTCATGAGTTGCATAGGCTTCAATTACCTTTTGCTTTTCGTCTTTAAGCATTTCTTTACACTCCTTTTATAATATTTCCGCAAACCAAGCAAAGGGTTAAAGTGTGTCCGCATTAAAGCGGCAAACGCCCCAAGCATAGAAAACGGTCATAAATGAGTATACCACAACAGTACAAAAAAGGCAAGTACCATATTTTGTGGTTATACTAAATTACTCCCCAATATAAGTGAATCTTTTAAAGGTTTTACCGTCTCGGGTGATTTGCTCGTCCCACATACTTTCGGGGCGCACCCAAATCTCGCCGTCGCCGTACTGCGCCTGATATACGACCATATTTTCTAAGGTCTCGCTGTGCTTGGCGGTATAAAGAACACGGTAGCAGTTGCCTTTAAAATGCCTATAAAGTCCCTGTTTTATCATAGTTATTTACAAAACTCGCACATTGCGCGGTAGCACATATACACATCGAGCTTAGCGGTGGTCTCAAAGGGCGCATGCATCGACAGTACGGGAACGCCTAAATCAACAACATCCACGCCTAAATTCGCAATATACATAGCAACGGTACCGCCGCCGCCCATATCTACCTTACCAAGCTCACCTGTTTGCCAGATAATGCCTGCATTGTCGAGCATATTACGCACAAAGGCAACATATTCGGCAGATGCATCACTCGTACCGCCCTTGCCTCTTGCGCCCGTGTACTTGGTAACGACAACGCCGTAGTTTAAAAAGCTTGCATTTCTGCGCTCCATAACATCCTGGAAGGTGGGGTCGGTAGCGGCGTTAACGTCGGCAGAAAGACATTTTGAATTTCTAAGAGCAACGCTTCCTCTGCCCCCTTGCATAGCTGCAAGATCCTCGGCAAGGTCGCGAAGGAAGTCGGAGTTAAGACCCGTGTTACCGTCACTTCCTACCTCTTCCTTATCGGCAAGAATTACAATAACGGTCTGCTCAGGTTCCTTAATATCCATAACCGCTTTAAGAGCGGGGTATGCGCAAACGCGGTCATCCTGACCGTAGGCGCCGACCATTGAACGGTCAAGACCGATATCGCAGGCAGTATAGGCGGGAACGAGTTCAAGCTCAGCCGAGAGGAAATCTGCCTCGGTAAAGCCGTATTTTTCATATAGTATATTTAAAATATTCAGCTTGACAAGCTCGCTGCCTTCATCGTCACGGAAGGGGTAGCTGCCGATAAGCACATTAAGCTCCTCACCGCGGATACCGTCGGCAAGCTTGCGCTCGCTTTGTTCCTTTGCAAGGTGGGGCAGAAGGTCGTTAACAACAAATTTAGGTTCGTTTGCCTTTTCGCCTATACTAACCTCAATAACTTCGCCGCCTGCCTTTGCAACAACGCCGTGAAGCGCGAGGGGTACAGCGGTCCACTGGTATTTTTTTATGCCGCCGTAGTAGTGGGTTTTAAGAAGAGCAAGTTCAATATCCTCGTAAAGGGGATTGGGCTTTAAATCAAGACGGGGAGAGTCAATATGTGCGGCGGTTATACGCATACCGCTTTGAACATCTTGTTTGCCCATTACAACGAGAGCAATGGATTTACCGCGGTTGTTGACATAAAATTTTTCGCCTGCGCAATATTTTTTGCTTGAATCATACTCGCTAAAGCCCGCGGCCTTTGCCATACGAATAGCCTCTTTAACAGCCTCGCGTTCGGTTTTTGCACAATCGAGGAATACTTTATAGCCCTCGCAGAAATCCTGAGCATCTTTTATAGTTGCGTCATCAACACGCAAAACACCGTTGGTGTGTTTAAGGCAGAGCTTTTCGCTAAGCTCCTTCGCGGTTAAATTTTTGCTCATATCAGTTTCCTCCTATATTGATAAGTTTGCCAAGCAGATTATTAAATTCAGCCTCAAGGCTGCTTTGTTCACCGTTATTATAAAGCACAAAATCAGCGTTTTCAAGGTAAAAATCATCGTTTTTGCCTGCATTAAGCCGAGAAAGCGCGGCCTCCTCGCTAATATTATCGCGGTTTATTATTCTTGCTTTTCGAAGCTGTGCGTCAGCCAGTATAGCTACAGTGCTGCCGCATATTTCGTCAATCCCGCTTTCAAAAAGGGTGGGGGCATCAAGAAGTATAATATTGCCCTTAGCGTTCTCAATATCCTTTAAAATGCGGTAGGTAACAAAGGGAAACACGGTATTATTTAAAAGTTCGGTAGCATCCTTGCTTTCAAAGGCGCGCTGCGCTAAAATTTTACGGTTTATATCACCGTTTTCCAGCACATCTTCGCCGAAAGCGGCGCAAAGTGCCGCCTGACAATCGGCATCGGCGGCAAAAACCTCGTGCACTACCTTATCACAGTCAATAACCGTTATACCAAACTTTTCAGCAGTGCTTACCGCGCTGCTTTTTCCCGAACCCGTGGGCCCTGTAAGTCCTATTATCTGTTTCATAAATTTATCACCTTAAACGCCGCCGCGCGAATAAGCCTGTTATAAACCGCAAGCCCAACGCCGCTTTTTTCGGGCGCGTGGATATAGGCGCACTGTGCATCCTCATTGTCAAGGAGTCTCAACACCTCAAAAAGGTTATGCGCCAAGGTTTCGGGAGCATTTTTATCACCGTAGCAAATATTTTTGACAGTGATTTTATCCTGCTCATCCTTAAAGCAGACCGCCAACGCGTTTTCCTTAGTATTAACAAAATTTACGTATTTATTGCTTTCGCCCTCAATAAGATATACCGTCTTGTTTGGCGCATAGTGCTTATATTTCATGCCGGGCGAGGCTACCTTTTCACCCTTTTGGGGCTCACAGAGCACCGCAGGGTCAACGGTAAGGTCGGGCAAAAATTGTTTTAATTGCTCTACCGTAACGGCACCGGGGCGAAGCAGTTTTGGTGTATCACCAACAAGTGAAACAACACTCGACTCAACCCCTACATTACAACTGCCGCCCATTAAAACAGCATCAATTTTGCCGTCCATATCGTTTATAACGTGGTTGTATGTTGTAGGGGACGGTGCTCCCGAAATATTGGCACTTGGTGCAGCAAGGGGCAAGCCGCTCACCCTTATTACTTCACGGGCAGTTTTATCAGCGGGTATTCGTACAGCCACGGTGTCAAGCCCTGCGCTAACACTTTCGCAAACAGCACAGCCCTTTTTAAGCACTATTGTTAAGGGGCCCGGCCAAAAGGCGTCGGCCAGGGCGTAGGCAGTATCGGGAATATCCACCGCAATTTTTTCTAAATCACTGATACTTTCAATATGAACTATAAGTGGGTTATCCTGCGGTCTGCCCTTGGCAATAAAAATTTTCTTTACCGCATTGTCACAAAAGGCGCTTGCCGCAAGCCCGTACACCGTTTCGGTAGGTATCGCAACAATACCGCCGTTTTTTAGTATCTGTGCTGCTTTAGAAATTCCGTTTTCGGTTACATCTAGCTTTAAGGTTTTCATTTATCCCTCGTCAGATTTAAGCATTTCGGCGCGGTAGTAGGTTATAAGACCGTCAACTATCTCGTCGATATCACCGTTTAAAATCTGTTCAATCTTATAAAGTGTAAGACCGATTCTGTGGTCGGTAACTCGGCCCTGCGGGTAGTTATAGGTGCGAATTCTCTCACTGCGGTCACCTGTACCAACCTGAGCCTTTCGCTCTCCTGCAATAGCCTCATTTTGCTCCGCCATCATACGCTCGTAAAGACGGGAGCGAAGCACCTTCATTGCCTTGTCCTTGTTCTTGTGCTGACTGCGCTCATCCTGACACTCAACAACAAGTCCTGTGGGAAGGTGGGTTATACGGATAGCACTCTCGGTTTTGTTAACGTGCTGACCGCCCGCGCCGCCTGAACGGTAGGTATCAATCTGAAGGTCGGCAGGGTTAATTTCAATTTCAACATCCTCTGCCTCAGGAAGCACCGCAACGGTAACGGTAGAGGTGTGAATTCTTCCTTGTGTTTCGGTTTCAGGGACACGCTGAACGCGGTGAACGCCGCTTTCATATTTAAGACGGGAATATGCGCCCTCACCTGCAATCATAAAGCTGATTTCCTTATATCCGCCAAGTTCGGTTTCATTGGCGCCGACAATCTCTATCTTCCAACGGCGAGATTCAGCATACATTGAATACATTCTAAAAAGCGAGCCTGCAAAAAGGGCCGATTCCTCACCGCCTGCGCCACCGCGAATTTCAACAATAACATTGCGGTCATCGTTGGGGTCCTTAGGTAAAAGCAGAATTTTAAGCTCCTCTGAAATTTCCTCTTGAGCCTTCTTAGCACTTTCAAGCTCTTCCTCGGCAAGCTCCTTAAAATCCTTATCAAGACCGCCTGCATCAAGTAGCTCACGGGCCTGCGCCTCGTTATTTTTAGCGGCAGTATACTCGCGAAACTTTTCAACAATGGGGGTAAGGTCCTTATGCTCTTTCATAAGCTTTCTAAACTGCTCATTATCCGATACTATATCGGGGTTCATAAGCAGCTCACCAATTTCTTCATACCTTGCCTCAACAGCCTTTAGCTTATCAAACATTATCTATTCTCTCCGTTTTAATAATTTTTTTAATGTTTTTCTCGCATTTAACCCGCGGTAGCATAATTTCGTGACCGCAGGCGGTGCATTTTATTTTAAAATCCATACCCACACGTGTCACCTTAAAGGTATTACTTCCGCACGGGTGGGGCTTTTTCATAATAAGAGTATCGCCAACTGAAACATCCATAATGCATACCTCTCCAATTAGGCGACAGGCTTAACTCTTGTCACCCTAACACAATATTATACTATATTTTACCATAAAAGGCAAGAATATTGTAAGCAATAAAAAACTCCCTGCCAAATGACAGGGAGTAAAGTGATAATAAAGTTATTTCTTTTTTATGTCATGCAATAAAGTGATTATTTCTGCAAAACCTAGAAACATTGTTCCACTTATAAAAGAAACACACCAATAAACAAAAGCGACAGCAAAGGAAAACTCTGTATCGGTATATGTATAATAATATCCTTTTTCTACTTCTACGGTACCCAAAACAATACCTGCAATAAACCCGCCGATAAAAACAATCCATGCAATAACCGTTAGGGCTATGGCGATAGAATTTTTTTCTGGCATTTTTTCTTTTTTTATGTATTTTTTTACTTCTTCATATTCTTCATCACTTATAGCGATAGCCTCTTTTTTGTACCATCTATTTTTTGAATTTTCACTATCATATTCAAAATATGGGAAATCGTCGCTATATTCTTCTTTTTCTGTATACACTCTTTCAAATAGACCTAATTCAAGTAAAGTTTCATTTTTCGTTTCTTCATATTTTTTCTCTTCTGCATCTTTTTTAGCATCTAAAAATTCTTTTAATTTTTCGTTCATTTGATTTCCCTCCCAAACTTATTACATACATTTTATCACAACTCTTTATAATGTCAATGTTTTTACAAAAAAAGAAAAACGGACTATCAAAACTGATAATCCGTAATCTTTGAAATCGTATTAACTTAATGTATCGGCTATTGTTTTTGCTATTCGTACTTTGTTTTTCGCTAATGTGTGGGCATATAATCTTGATGTAATATTACTTGAAGAATAACCTAAATGCTTTGATGCGGTTTTGACCTCATCAGGTCAAATGTTTCTTTTGTAATTCCACCTTCATA
>JAZRQA010000079.1:0-7309 GCA_045649505.1 Acutalibacteraceae bacterium | reverse complement strand
AGCAAGGGTGAGCTTGTGTTCACCGCCCTTGATAAGGAGGCATTTCCCCTGCTTAGATACCGCACCCGTGATATCTGCGTGCTTTCCCGTAAAAAATGCTCCTGTGGGCGCACCCTTATTAAAATGGCTAAGCCCATGGGCAGAAGCGATGATATGATGATTATCCGCGGCGTAAATGTATTCCCAAGTCAGATTGAAACTGTTCTGCTTAATGAAGGCTATCAGCCTAACTATCAGATTATTGTTGACCGCAAGGGCAACACCGATACCTTTGATGTTAATGTCGAGCTTAACCCTGAGCAGTTTACCGATACCGTAAGCGGTGTTACAGCACTTGAGAAAAAGCTTGCCGAGGCTATGAAAACAATGCTGGGAATTAACCCTGCCGTTCACCTTGTTGCCCCCAAGAGTATAGCAAGAAGCGAAGGCAAGGCTGTGCGCGTAATTGATAAGCGTAAACTTATATAAAGGAGGAAAGCATTATGTCTATAAAGCAACTTACCATATTCGTTGAAAATAAGCAGGGTGCGCTGGTTGCCATTACCGATACTCTGGCAAATCATAATGTAAATATCCGTGCCCTCTCCATTGCCGATACGCAGGATTTCGGTATTCTGCGCCTTATAGTAAATGATAATGATACTGCCCGCAAAATTCTCTCAGACGAGGGCTATCTTATTAAAACTACCGATGTTGTGGGTGTTAAGATAGGCGATGCACCGGGCAAGCTTTCAAAGGCCCTTGAAGTGCTTGACAAGGTCGAAATTAATATGGAATACCTTTACGCCTTTATGGCAAGGACCGAAAAACACGCCTATGTGGTACTCCGTGTTGCAGATAATGCGGCGGCAGAAAAGGCCCTTGAGTCGGCAGGCTTCCACATTATAACCGAAGCGGATATACAAAAGCTGTAATAAATAAGAAAGAGCCTTTAAAGGCTCTTTCTTATTTATTACAAAGTTTACAGGGTGAATACCCGTTGTTTTCAAGTTGCTGCTTTGTACCGATATATTCCTTCCTGTTTTCCTTACTTATATCCTTCGCATTGGCACAGGATGGTAGATGAAACTTTTTGGTATTTATATTTACAATATACTGTGTTTTTTCATCGTCCTCAATACTCTGCGTACCGTCTAAAGGAGTGCTTTTGCCTGTGGTATAGTCTATTGTAATGCCCGGCTGATTATTGTAGACATAGACATTAAAGCAAACTCCCTTGCCATTATCCTCAACCGACATTGCCTCAAGCTGAACACCGCGGGCAACTAAATTTGCGCCGTCATAAACAGGGGTAACGCGGTAAAGCACGTGGTTATTTGTTTCCTTAACATAGTCGGCAATCTCGTCTTCAAAGGGCAGCATACCCTCAACATTCATATACCTTGTACCTGTTATAAGATTTTTCTCGTTTGCGTTTTCACCCGTTAACTGAAAGCCGATAAGGTGACAACGGTTATACAGGTATTTGCCGTCCACAATATCATATTTTACGGTCTGCCAGCCCGAAGGCTTTATCTGACCTATGCCCTCGCGCTCCTCGGTAGGCATTAAATCCTTGCCCACACAGGCAAAAGCCACACCGCAACGCCCTAAAATATCAAGTGGGCTATAGGTTTCAAAGGCATTAGGTTTTAACTGCCCCTGTGTGAAATCAGGCTCATTATCCTTAATTTTCACAAAGGGAACATCCGAGAAAGGCGGAACATCATTAACGCTTGCTATGTACGTATCAGATTGACTTATATTGCCTTGCGTGCCTGAGTTTACGCAACCAGTGAAGCAAAGACAAAATATAAGCACTACGCTTATTGCAGAAAAAAATCTTTTCATATCATCACCAAAAAAAGGAAGGGGTTGCCCCCTTCCATATTTTTTTATTCGCAGCAGGGGTCGGCCTTTTGAACCTTTTGAGCCTTAGGTGCGGATTTTGTAACATCGCCAAGACCCGAAGTTTCACTGAAAAGAACATTAGCCTTGGTCATATCCACCGCATCGGTGGGAACAATTATTTTAGAGGCAGTGCCGTTTGACATAGAAACCAGCGCCTCATATTTTTTAAGCTCTAAAACGGCTTCGTCAACGCCTGCGGCCTTAAGTGCGGCAAGACCGTCAGCCTCGGCCTGCTTAGCAAGCAAAATTGCCTTTGCTTCACCCTCGGCACGGGCAATTCGCGCATCCCTCTCACCCTCAGCGGCAAGTATCATAGCCTGCTTATCACCCTCTGCTCTGGTGATAACGGCGGCCTTGTGTCCCTCAGCCTCAAGCAAAGTTTCACGGCGGTCACGCTCGGCCTTCATTTGCTTTTCCATTGCATTTTGAATTTCGGCAGGGGGAATAATATTCTTAAGCTCAACACGGTTTACCTTAATACCCCACTGGTCGGTAGCAGAATCAAGTATATCTGTCATTTTTCCGTTAATGGTATCGCGCGAGGTTAATGTATCGTCAAGCTCCAGCTCACCTACAATATTTCTAAGGGTGGTTGCAGTAAGATTTGAAAGGGCGCTTATCGGATTTACCGCACCGTAGGTGAAAAGCTTAGCATCAAACACCTTAAAATAAACAACGGTATCTATCTGCATTGTAACATTATCCTTTGTGATAACAGGCTGGGGCGGTGAATCAAGCACCTGCTCCTTTAAGGTAACCTTTTTGGAAACACGGTCAATAACGGGAATAAGAATATGAAGCCCCGCACTCCAGGTTTTTTGATATTTTCCAAGGCGCTCAATAACATATTCTGTAGCCTGTGGCACTATGCGCAGGCACAGCACAATTACTACTATAACAATTCCTAAAATTACAAGTGGCATATAATCGACCTCCATATTCATTCTATATAAAATATATCATATATTATACCCGTCTGTCAATAAATATGCTCTTTTAACACAGGCAATTTTAGGTATAATAAATCAACTTTTTTGCGTCCCTTTATTTATAAGCATATTTATAACGCAATAATAAAGGCAAAAAATCTCGGTAAACCTAAAGTCTACCGAGATTTTTATTTATTATGCCTTTTTCTTTTTATTGTAAACGCCAAGGGTTACGGTTATGCTGCCGCTGATGAACAGCAGAGCAATCCACAGCCACAGGTTGCTGTTATCCCCTGTTTTATGTGGGTCAACCTCTATTGCAAATTCGTTTACAAAATCGATGCCTGCTACCGTTTTGTTTGACTTAGTATAAGCATAGCTTATCTTAAAGGTACCGTCAAGATTATCGGTAACGGTGGCGGTTACGGTGTAAACCGAATCATCGTAGGTTATGCCTGTTTCGGTTCCCTTAAGTTCACGAACGGTGTAAACATATTCGCCTGCTTTATCTACGGGAATTGGGTCGAATACAAAGCTGCCGTCTGCCGCGTTTTTAACAGTTTGTAGTTTTTGTCCGTCACTGTCATACAGTTCAAATGAGAACTCGTTTTTCTTAAGGTCGCGGCCGTTAAGGGTTTTTTGTACCCCTTATAACTATTTCAGTAGCTTCTACGGTATAGGTGTTGTTAAACCTGATGGTATTGGCAGTTGTGTCACTGACAAGCGTGTCGTTAACCTTTACCGCGGCAATAAGGTTACCCTCGGAATTATCGGTAACGGTTACGGTAATCGCATAGATTGATTCATCGTAATCGTACTTCGCGTTATCCGTGCCTTCCTCGGTAATTGTGTAGGTGTAAACACCTGCCTTATCATAAGTCAGCGTATTGAAGTTAAATACAGAACCTGTATTTGTAACAGTATTGGTGTATCCTACGGGAAGTGTGGTATTGCCTGTGGGAGTAAGAACAAACTCAAACTCGCCGTCCCGCAGTTTTTTACCGATAAGAAGCTTGGTGCCGCTTAAGGTAACCTTGGCATCATCAGGGTCATATTTGTTATCAAATACGATATCCTTTGCCTCCTATATATTGCTATAATTCAAATTTACACTATAGCTGATTTATATCGTAATAATTATAACAAAATACATATATGTGTATCAAGATTTTTTAGTGTTTTTTTAAAAAATTTACAAGTAAAAAAGAGCATATACATATGCTCTTAAGGGGTTTATATTACAATTTGAATAACATAATCCTCCATACGGATTATCTTGCGGTCAAGGCCTAAAATATTTACGCTTTTAAAAGTTGTAATTCCTGTGCCGAGTCTTTTAAAATATGCCTCTTTAGCGGTCCAAACCTCAAAAAAACGGGAAAGGCGTTCGCTCTCACCTTGAGCGGCGGCAAGATACGCCTGCTCATCTGCCGTACAGACTCTGCTCACAAGGGGATCCTTTACAGGTCTTATCCGCTCAATATCAATTCCTAAGGGGGCGTTGTGCACCGCGCAGACTACAGTTTGGTCACAGTGGGAAATACTGATATGAAAATTACTGTTTTCTATATAGGGCTTACCTTTATTTCCCCTTTTAATTATTGGTTGTGTTATTTTGCAGTGCTCTCGCAGTAATTTTTTTGCAAGAATCTCACCGCCTAAGGAGCAAAGACGGTCTTTTTCGTTTTTCAGGGAATCGATGTGCTCTTTTCTTGTTGGGTCAAGCAATGCATAGGTAGCCGCAAAATCCTCGGCCGAAATATCGGTTATTTTAATATAATCCCAAAACAAAGCATCATCTCCCTTGAAAAAAGTATCATAATGATATATAATTGATTTAGTTTGCCGAAAGGATAAATTTTTTATGTGGATATTTCTTATAATTTTATTTTTTATAGCTATACTTATAACCGCGGCGCTTATGTTGCCCGTTTATATAATTGTACGCAATGATGAAAACAATAAACTTATACTTCGCTACAAAATACTTTTTAAGACCTTCGGGCAGGAGTCAAATCCCGATAACCCAATTGCGTTGCTGTTTAAAAAAAGCTCAGGCATTTCGCAGATTCAAACACAAAAGATTAAAACAAGTATTAAAAAATCGGGTCTTTTCTCTACCCTTTCCTCCACATATAATATACTTATCTCGCTTTTGCGTGAGATAGTAAAGCTTTTAAAACACTGTACCGTAGAGAAGCTTTGCCTTGATATTGTATGCACAGGTGCCGATGCAGCCGAAGCCGCAATAAATTACGGTAAATGCAGCAGCCTGACATACCCGTTTTTAGGAATGGTAGACGTTCTTATGAAGATAAAGAGAAACAAGGAAAGCGTAAATATTTCCTGTGACCCTCTGTGCAGCGCACAACGCTTTGATTACAATATTGTTATTTCGGTGCGCATTTTCCGCCTGCTTGCCGCATTTATAAGGATAGCCTTTAAGGAGGCGCGGCGTTTATTTATCTCTGCTTAAAATTTGTGCTGTGCCGTATTTTTGCGCAAATAGCGTCCATAATGCCTGCAACATATCTCAGGCAATACACAAGACAAAGCTTTCCTACCCTTAAATTGGGAGCTAATTCAGCAGACAGCTTACGAACATAGGGGGATATATCCTTTCTGTATTTGAATACATCTACTTGTTTCATAAAATATACGAGGGCGCTATACCCCTTATATAACGCAAAAAACGTTACATCATTTACCCCGTTAGCCTTAAAATAATGATATCTGTCAAGGAACGCTTCGATAGCATCCAGCCGTTTTGCGGAAAAATTTGTATGCATTATGCTGTTTTTTCTCTGAACATAAAAGTAAAGTTCTCTCTCGACAGTCACTACCCTTTCACATTCTCCAAAAAATCTATGGATTGTAAATTCGTCCTCATGTATTCTTCCCTCAGGGAAGGATACTTTATCAAGTATATGCCTTTTGTAGAGCTTATTCATAGCTGTTACATAGTAAAAACTGTCGGGGGGATTTAGTTTAAGAAACGCAGCGTTTTGGTCAAGAATTTCGTCTTTAATAGGACTTTTACACACATCGGTATAAGGACTATTATCCTCATTTACCCACCGCACTGAGCATATTGCAAGGTCTGCATTAGTTTTGGTGAGTTGGCTTTGTAGCACCTCATACATTTCGGGATCTATATAGTCATCACTATCGATAAATCCGATATACTCACCGCGGGCTATCTTGACTCCCGCATTTCTTGCAGAGGAAAGCCCACCGTTTTCCTTATGAATAACCTTAACCCTTGAATCCTTTTCCTTCCATTTCTCGCAAATAGCGGGACAGGTATCGGGTGAACCATCATCGACGAGTATTATTTCTAAGTTTTTATAAGTCTGCTTAACAATGGACTCAATACATTTATCCAAATATTTTTCTACCTTATAAACCGGTACAACTACAGATATCAGCGGAAAATCCATAACGCTTCCTACTTTCGGCTTTTTTGTATAAACTATGGTAATTAAAATCATATATTTTCTTTTGCTATTATACTTCATTTATATTCGCAAGTCAACCGATACCATTTTTATGCATTGCGCTGTTCAACAATTAAAATTAAAGCGTCGCTTTTGTTTTACCGCTATATAGACGAAGAAACCACACCATAAAGGTGTGGTTTCTAATTTTGGCGGAGACGGCGAGATTCGAACTCGCGGGGGATTGCTCCCTAACTGATTTCGAGCAAAAGGCAGTATCTACCGCACCGCCCCTCTCCGTCCCTGAAATTTATAATATGTCCACCCATTCTGCGAGATTTTGCAAAAGTAATGATTTTTTGCGAGAAATTTGCGAGATAGATGCGAGAAACCCTTAAAACCTTTGTGTATTCTCGGGCAAAGAAAACACAAGGAGAATAAAAATGAACCAAGAAAAACAAAGAGAAGCATATCAGAAGATGCTTAAAAAATGCCCCGATATCTTAACAGCGATGAAAGCAACCCGATGGTCACCCGTCGGCAAGAACACTATCTACGCCGCACTCAAAAACGGTGAGATCGAATCCTATACCTACAAAGGCGGTTACATCTTCACCAAAGACGCCTTCATAGATTACCTCGTCAAGACCGCAAACGATAAAGGCAGAGGTTATACAATCCGAGGTGATAAAAAATGTTGAGCAGTTTACCGCAAGTGCTATCGGGCGAACAGGTACGATGTGCCCTGCATATCAGTAAACGTAAGTGTGCTTGGATGCTCAACAACGGCTTTATCAAATGCCAAAACACCGGCAAGAGAACACGAAAATATACCGTGCTGAAGGATGACTTACTCACCTACATAGAAGACTCGGCAAAGCATCCCGAAAAATATGTTACACCCCACGCCGAGTTCTCAACGGCAAAGTATGGGAACGCTCGCAAACCACGACCGCGCAAAACAGGATTTCCTTCCTCTCTGCCGTCAACCTTCCGCCCGTGGCTCGAGCAAGAATTCGAAACCGTTCCCGATGCACTCACTATCAAACAGGT
>JAZRQA010000078.1:0-19382 GCA_045649505.1 Acutalibacteraceae bacterium | reverse complement strand
ATGTAAATAATCCTTGATTATTTACGCCGACATCATTGCAATGAAATAGGTGAAATTATTTTTATAATTTCACGGACAAATTAGAAATTTGTCCGTGAAAAAGCGCAAGTGCGCTTTTTCACCAACCTATATTCATTATAGATTTTTGAGTTTGAAAATTTGTAAATCAAAAAATAAAAACAGTATTTAATCATCAAGAAATTTCAAACAAAAATGAGCTTAAGTTGGAATGAGAATTTTTATCACTAATCTTTTTTGCCGGAATTCCTCCGTATGTTACACCGCTATCTTCAATTGATTTAACCACCACTGCATTCGCACCAATAGCAACATCATTTGCAATCGTAATATCTCCAATTATTTTGGCACCGGTGCCGATAAAAACATTATCCCCTATAATCGGAGCTTTTGCGCTACCATTAGTGGCACCGATGTTAACACCCTCGTGTATTCTGCAATTTTTTCCAACCTTCGCAGCACTATTTACAACAATTGTTCCATAGTGAGCAATAGACAAACCTTATTCAAAGACATTTAAAGGGATAGAAAAACCCAGTTTTAATGAAAGAACTTTAAAGCGATACCTTGTAATAACATATGCAGGCATAAGAAAAAGTCTTTTCGCTTTCTTTATATTTGTATAAAATTCGCATTTTCTAAGGAGAATCTGAAACTTCCATATTTCATCTCCAAAAAACTTAGGTCTTTTTCTATCAATAATGTTTAATGCGCGTGCATCTTGTTCCATATAGCGTTTTAAATCTTGCCGCGTTTTAATCATATTCTTTCACCTTGTTTTTTATATTCATTATACTTTTTATATTATACCATGTGATTAGTTAAGATGCAATATTTTGTGATATTATGCACTCTAATCAATGATAATATATTTGCCCTTGCTTTCCAGAATGGTAAAACATCTCGATGAATTTGTACAGAATAATTTTAATCACGGGACTATATGCTTCAAAATAGGAAGCTTTTTTAATATGAACGTCAGCAAAACCGCAATCGCATATACTACAAACGGCGCAAAAAGCCGCCATTCTACTCCTAAATAAGATTTAGGGAGAACTTTAAGTAAATATCGAATTATGAACATATGCATAAGGTATACACCGAAACTACAGCCTGAAATTCGAGATATAATATCAGCAACCCTTTTATTCAACTCAAATTTCTTTATAAATTTTGAATTTTTAAAAAACATAAAGACAGCTATTGCAAGAAATACGGAATAATATTCAATATAACTAAAAAACGTTTTGTTTATTGCGCCGTCGCGTACAGATAAGTATACTGTCATACCATATCTGAGTACCGCGCCAAATACACCCAAAACATAAAAAATTATTCGTTTTCTACGTGAAAACTCTTCTGTTGCAAACAAATATCCCAAAATTGCAAAAAGAAGGTATCCTCCCACCATTGAAACTGTAAGTGACGAATTCCATCTTAAACCTATGTAATTAAAAATCGGTGGAAATAACGAGTTTAATAAAAATGCAGAACCTGCCAAATACCACAGCGTATTGCGGTGATTTTTCAACAAAGACATTCCAGGCATTGCAAGATATACTGCAAAAAGAGGAATAAAAAACCAATATACATTTTCTATAGAAGTGCCGAAACAACTATTTATAAACTTGCGAAAACCTATTTCAAGAGGATTTATATTCTTATCCCATGCGCTAAGAAGTGTCCATATAACAAAAGGAATAAATGTACGAACAAAACGCTTTTTAAAGAACTCCTTTGTAGTATAACGCTCTCTATAGCCCATCAATGTAGCGCCCGACAGCATAAAAAATATCGGCACAGGCCAATAAACAAGAACCTCCACTGCAAGTGCTTGATACCATCCAAATGTGTTACTATAAACGTGGGCTTTCCCGTTACAATGCAAAAATATTACACCTAAGGTAGCAAGTATATTTAACACATCATAATACAAAACCCTCCGTTTTGTAGTTCTTTCCATAGTCACTTCACTTTGCATAAAATTCTCCTTTTAAAAAATAAAACCTCTGATTTTAAGGTCCAAAGCGTTTTTTCGCCTGCAAAGGCATTCAAAACACGCATATCACGATTTTGAATTTAAACAGCATACTGGATTTTTTATAATAATTTTTGCCATATTACTTCTTCTAAAATCTTGACACAATAATATCATAAATCAGCAAAAATTGCAACGCCATAATATTTATAAAAGGTTGACGTAATACTGTTGGGCTTTGCCAACACCATTTGTTTAAAGTAAAACCCGGTTTTATTTTCGCAAGCGAAATGATGTTAACATAAAGGTCAATGATGTTTGCAACTATATTGCAAAACAATGTTGTGTCCTTGCGGATACAAACAAAAGACTTTCCTATTTAGTATAGCACCTATGAAAAGTTTTAAATTGTTATAAATCATATAAGTGCCACACCGTTACGGCACAACATATTATATAATACATGACTTTTAAGAAGGTGAATATGAAGAGCAGATGGAATTTTTATAATAACAACAATAATAATTGTCATGAAAACGATAATAGAAATAACCGTCCGAAAGATTGTGACGAGGATAAACGAGCTTGTGACTGTGCTTGCCAAAAAGATCCTTGTGCGGACGAATGCTCCTGTGACTGTAATTGTTTAAAATGTCCACCTGGACCTCAAGGTCCTGTTGGTCCCCAAGGTCCTGCTGGTGGTGTGCTTAACTATGCAGATTTTTATGCATTGATGCCGCCCGATAATGCAGCAACAGTAGCTCCGGGAACAGATGTTAGTTTCCCTCAAGACGGTCCTAATAGCGGGTCTGATATTTCCAGAACCGGACCGGATTCATTTAATTTGGCACAGATCGGAACCTATCAGATACTGTTTGAGGTGAGTATAGATGAGGCAGGTCAGTTGATATTGACCTTGAACGGAGAGGATTTGGCATACACTGTAGTCGGCAGAGCCACGGGCGCATCGCAAATCGTAGGCATGGCTATTGTAACAACTACTGTTATCAACTCCATTCTGACCGTTCGAAACCCTGCAGGTAATTCAACCGCATTAACTATTACCCCGATTGCAGGAGGAACACGGCCTGTTTCTGCACATCTCGTCATTACGCAGATTGGATAATTTTTGCAGATAAACTGAATTTTCTGTCAAAGGCACATTTCATTTTTTGGAATGTGCCTTTGCTATAGTTATCAAAAAATCTTCGAAGATTTGATCAGGTGACATAATGCCAAACATCCCACTTGCCACCTGCCAAATTATGCAAACTATTCAGCAGGCGGAAACAGAGGCTCGACGATCTCTGCCCCACCCTTCATAAAAAATCTTAAATTGAGATCTTTTGTCACCTGAATTGAAGTCACAATTCGTTGAATGATGGCGTCATCACCGGTTTCATCTGTTTTGTGTAATTTCCGATTCGCTCAATTTCTTTTCTGGCTTTTTTATTACACCTAAAGCGAAATAGTATTTTATTTTCTACGAACACAAACAAAAATGCGGCAGAGAGAAATCAATCTCTCTGCCGTTGTCGCTTTTTACAATATTAGTTCCATACCAACCTTTTGCGGTATAAGTCCTTGCGCCTCGTAAAATCTCATTGCAGACGGATTGCAACTCCACACATTCAGCGTAAGATTATAGCAACCCTTTTCTTTTGCAAACATGACAGCCGCTTCGTAAAGTTCCTTGCCAATATGTTTGCCACGCTGATTCTCATCTACGCAAAGGTCATCAATATACAAGGTCTTAATATCGGTCAGCACAGAGTTATTAAGATATTGCTGAAAGATACAGAAACAATATCCCATAACATTGTCATTCTCATCGACATATACAAGTATGGGACGTAATTTATCCTTTAAGAGTTCCTTTAATTCCTCGGCAGAATACTTTCTGCCGACATTAAAGATATCTGGTCTGCCGTTATGGTGAACAAGACAAACCTGCAAAAGCAGCTCCCCGATTTTTGGTATATCCTTTTCTGTTGCCATTCGTATCATTTCATACTCACCTTATTTCTTATCGAACAATGCTCTGCGCTCGCTTGAATGACGCATCATAGCTCTCATACTGTCGATATCTTCGGTTTCAAGCATGGTCTTTAGTGCATTGAACTTATCAATAAACAGATTCATCTGTTCGAGAAGCACGTCCTTATTTGCAACGAATAACTCACTCCACATCAAATCATTGATTCTTGCGATTCGAGTAAGGTCACGGAAGGAGTCACCCGTAAACTTCTCCATATTCTCTTTATCATTGCAAGTCATCAGCGTGATGGCAATACAGTGCGTAAGCTGAGAAAGGAAGCCGATCATTTCATCGTGTTCTTCAGGAGATAGTGCGGTTACATTTGAAAAGCCGAGAAGTCTGCCAAGTTCAACACAGGTCTGTATTGCTTCGGGAGTATTCTTTTCGGTAGGCGTAACGATGTAGTTTGCACCGATAAATAATCTGTCGGTGCTGTTTTCCACGCCCGATACCTCACGACCTGCCATCGGGTGAGCTGCAACGAATTCCAAGTCAGGACGAAGAATATCTTGTATTTGATACACGATACTTCGCTTGACACCTGTTACGTCGGTGATAAGCGCACCGCTTTTGAGTAGTCCTTGATTTTTCTCAATCCATTCCACAAAAACGTGAGGATACAGAGCAAAAATTACAAGGTCTGCTTCTCCGATGATTCTTTCGTCAAGCTCTGTCGAACCTTCATCAATGATATTCTCCCTTATAGCATAGTCTATTGAACTTTGCTCCAAAGTAATAGCGCTGATATGAAATCCAAAACGTTTGAGCACCTTGGCATAACTTCCGCCGAGAAGTCCAAGACCAACAATCAATATTTTCTTACTTATATCAACTATCATATAATAACTCTACCTCTGCTCCAAATTGCTTTATATCCTCGAAAAATCCGGGATAACTTTTTCTAATGGCTTCGGCACCTTTGATTGTGCCGCCTATTTTTGAAAGAATCACCGACATCGCCATCACAATGCGATGGTCGTTGTGTCCGTCAAGCGTTTCTCCTTTGTACCTAAGTTCTTGTTTCGGCACAGTGATCATGTTGTCGCCAAAGATAAGTCCACCGCCAAGCTTTAAAAGTTCTTCGTGCATAGCCGCACCTCGATCGCTCTCCTTAGCTTTGAGCCGGTCTGTTCCCGTGAATGTCGCACCATTTTTCAAAGCGGCAAGAGCGAACAGTACGGGACCAAGATCGGGGCAATCGGAAATATCAAGAGTGGGTGTACCGTTTGAAATTTTATCGAAATATTCGGCATACACCTTATCACCTTGCAGACTATTGGATTTTAAGTTTCCAACGTCTATTTTCGAGCCAATATGGTTGAAAGCATCAAGAAAGGCGGCGTTGGAATAGTCGCCTTCAATTCTGCCCGAAAAGGCATACATTGTTGATGCTTTGACTTCAATTTTATATTCGTGCGTAAATGCTACGTCCGCACCGAAGGATTTAAGTGCAGAGATGGTCAGATTGATATACGATCTGCTTTCAAAGGGCGGAAGGATTTCAATAGACGAATCCTCACCTAAATACACAAGTGCCAATATTAATCCCGTAATAAACTGACTGCTGATATCGCCTCGTATTTTGTAGTTGCCGCTTTTAAGATTACCGCACAGCGTAACGGTGTTTTTGTTTTTTTTAAATGTGAAGCCGTGCTCTCGGCACAGTTCTTCATAAACTCCAAGAGGTCTTTGAAGGAGTCGCTGGCTACCGTGCAGAGTAACGTTTTTACCCAAACACAATGCAAGAGGAATAAAGAAGCGAAGGGTGCTTCCACTTTCTCTACATTCTAAAATAGGATTTTCGGCTTGCATAAATCCTTGCGGATCAATGACTACCGTATCCTTGTTTGTTGTTATATTTGCTCCCAACGCTTTTAGACAGTCAATGCTCGCAAGGATATCCTCGCTGTAATCAACGCCCGTTAGCGTACATTGCTGCCCCGAGAGCACCGCTCCAATAAGATATCTGTGCGCCATACTCTTAGAAGGAGGGGCATCTATTGTTCCGTGCAAATTACACGGCTTAAATGTTGCTATCATTTATTTTCCTCTACTAAAAAATCTATTGCTTCAAGATATCCGTCCGTACCGTGTCCCATTATGGTTTTCACGCAGGCAAGACGAACGAAACTTATCTGACGGAAGTCCTCTCGTTCTTCTACCTTTGAGATGTGTACCTCAACAGTTGGGATACCGACTGCTTTGACCGCATCCAAAATCGCAATGCTCGTATGGGTATAAGCGCCGGGATTTATTACGATTCCATCGGCATTTTTATATGCGCTTTGAATCTTATCCACAAGATCACCCTCGTGATTGGATTGGAACTGTTCAACTTCTATACCGGTGCTCTCACAATGTTGCTGTATCTTCGCTGTAAGGTCGGCGTAGGTTTCCCGCCCGTAGTGATCGGGTTCTCGGATGCCGAGCATATTCAAATTTGGACCGTTAATAACTAGGATTTTCATACGATCAGCTCCTTCCGTTTTTCTAATATGTATTCAGTCTCCGCATCTGCCGTTGCCATATCAGGCACAACAACGTCAGCGGTTGCTTGGTATATGCTTATTCTTTCGTTATAAAGCTTTACAAGCTTATCTTCTGTATTGGAAAGAGGTCTGTCATCGGTTGCGTAAAGCCTTGAAAGCTCCGCGTTGATAAAGAACAGCTTGCCGTTTCGCTTGAGGGAGCGCACGTTTTCTTCTCTCAAAATAGCACCGCCGCCCGTGGATATGATGCAACAGTTCTCGGAGGATACATCACGAATTACCTCAGATTCTAAATCTCGAAAATACTTTTCGCCTTTGGTAGAAATTAGTTCCTTGATCGAGCAGCCGCATCGTTTTTCGATCTCCGCATCAGTGTCGATGAAAGTGTATCCATCAATGCCGAGCAATCTGCCAACCGTGCTTTTTCCGCTTCCGGGCATTCCGATAAGAACTATATTTTCCTTTGCCGAAAAGACAGATGCGAACACTCGGTCTGCAACATCTTTTTTAATCTTGGTATCAAGAAACTTCTCAACGGCTACGACCGCTTGCATCACAAGCATATACAGACCGCCCTCAGCTTTGATTCCTTTCTGCTTGGCATCGAGCACAAGATTTGTGCAAAGAGGATTATAAACTGCATCAATCACGCCGTCAAGCAGGTCGAATGCGGCAATATCAATGGGTTTGGACTCGCAATCGGGATACATTCCCAAAGGAGTGGTATTAATAATAACATTCGCATCGGAATGAAGCGTTACAGCTTCCTCATAGGTAATATATTCATCCGTTTTTTTTCTGCTGACAGTAAGCACCTCAAAGGCACCCATATCTGCAGCAACAACTTGGGCAGTTTTACTCGTTCCACCTGTACCGAGAACCAACACCTTTTTGCCTGTGAGGTTTACTCCTACACGCTCGATAAGCGCCTTCAAGCCGTAGTAGTCGGTATTGTAGCCATGCAGCTTCCCGTCTTTATTGACGACGGTATTTACTGCGCCAATCTTCTGTGCAATCTCACTTACCGAATCAAGATAAGGGATAATCGTCTGTTTATATGGAATGGTGACGTTGATTGCTTCAAAATCCTTGTTCTCAAAGAAAGGTTGTATTTCTTCTTCGGCAAGTTCAATCAATTCATATTCGTAATCGGCAAGTCTTGCATGTATGTCTTTAGAAAAGCTGTGTGTCAACTTCTTGCCGATGCATCCGTATTTTTTCATTATCTGTTCCTACTTAAAGTTTATTTCAGCCAATCCGTACCGAATCGTATAGCTAAAGCATCACACAAAACGATAGCAGATGCCGCATCCTGCACAACTCTTGCTCGGTGAACGATAGCGGGATCGTGTCTGCCTTTCGGCTCTAAAATCTCATCGGTCATTGATTTGAAATCGATGGTATTCTGCGGCTTGAATATGGTAGGTGTAGGTTTAATAGCCGTACGGAAGATAATGGGCATACCATTGGTGATACCACCGTTAATACCGCCGTTGTTGTTCGTGACAGTAATTGCCTTGCCATTCTCCATTTTTATTGGATCGTTTGCTTCGCTTCCTCGCATATCTGCGATAACAAAGCCAGCACCGAACTCAACGCCTTTAACGGCGGGAATAGAAAACATCATGTGTGAGAGCACACTTTCAACCGTATCGAACCACGGCTCGCCAACACCGACCGGCATTCCAATAATAGCCGTTTCGAGTACACCGCCAACGCTATCACCTTCGGACGCTGCCGCAAGAATAGCTTCACTCATCTTTTCTCCGCTTATTTTATCAAGCACAGCAAAGGTCTTGCCGTTAAGCTCGTTGATGTCCTCTTTCAGATTCTCAAGCTCTCTGTCCGAAATACCGGCACAGCGTTTTACGTGTGTTCCGATATAAATACCTTTTTGCTCCAAGGCAAATTTGCAGATAGCACCTGCAGCAACGAGTGCCGCCGTAATGCGACCGCTGAAATGCCCGCCGCCACGAGAGTCCTGATAGCCGTGATATTTACATTCTGCCGTGTAGTCTGCGTGAGAAGGTCGAGCAACCGTTCTCATTTGCGAATAGTCGCCGCTTTTTACGTTCTCGTTGGGGATAATAATGGTGATCGGTGTTCCCGTAGTCTTGTTATCAACCACACCACTGACAATTTTATACTCGTCGTTTTCTTTTCTCGGTGTAGAGATTTTACCTTCGGGACGACGTAGGGTGAGCATATGCGCGATGTACTCGTGATTGATTTCTAATCCGGGCGCAAGTCCGTCAATAACTGCGCCAATAAATTCTCCGTGGCTTTCTCCGAACAAAGTAACTGCCACGGTATTTCCAAATATATTCTTCATCCTCACAATTCCTCCAAGACTTTCCTTGCCATCTCAATTACATCAAGACAATTCATCTTTTTCATTTCAAAACTGCCTACCTCGTTCACTGTGGTGACGGTAACTCTATTGCCATCCGCCTTTTTATCGTGGAATGCCGCTTCGGTGATCTTTTCCCAATCGTATTCGAGAGTACGGTATAGGTTGCATTTTTTTAAAACCGCGATTACTCTCGGACGGATTGCTTCACCGCACATTGGGATCATACCAATGGCGACACATTCACCGTGATAAAGCGTGTCTCTTCCTTCGCTGCTTTCGATACCGTGTCCGACAGTATGACCAAAATTTAGTATTTTACGAAGTCCCGACTCCTTTTCGTCTTGCTCCACAACATTCTTTTTAATATCAAGAGAGCGAATGATGATCTCGTCCATATTACTCTCAATATCTTTATTTTCAAAGATATCGAACAGTTCCTTATCGGAGGTAAGCGCCATTTTAATGGCTTCAGCAAGACCATTTGATATTTGTCTCTCGGGAAGTGTTTTCAAAAGTTCGGGATCAATCAACACCTTTTTCGGCTGATAAAATGCGCCTACTATGTTCTTCACACCACCGAAATTGATCGCCGTTTTACCACCAATAGAGGAATCAATTTGTGAAAGGAGCGTTGTCGGGATATTGTAGAAATCAACACCTCTCATATAAGCGGACGCCGCAAATCCTGAAAGATCGCCTACCACACCGCCGCCTACCGCAACTACACAATCCTTTCGTGAAAATCCGTTGTTGAGCATTGCTCTGAGCAATTTCCCAAACACTTCAAGGCTTTTGGAGGCTTCGCCCATTTCTACGGTGCAGATAATACCTTCCTTGCATTGTGCAGCAAGTGTTTTGGCATACTCTTGGGGAATGCCTGAGTCTGTTACGACAAGAACTCTTCTATTCAAATTCAAGTGCTTCGTTGCATCCGCAAGGATGCCACGCTCGACAACAATATCGTAACTATCCTCGCCCAAATTCATATGAATCGTCATTTTCTTCCCCTTATATTCCGATATGCGGAGCAAACGTACCCGCTACCTTGAGCTTATCACATACCTTGCTTAATTCTTCAATCATTTTTGAACCGTTTTCCGTATCGGTGGCACCTTCAATTTCTACATAGAAATAATACTGCCAAGAATGCTTTTTCATCGGGCGGCTGCGGAGTGCTGTCATACTATATCCATACTGACCAATGATGCTTATGGCATTTGCAAGAGACCCTGCTTCGTGCTTAACGGTGAACATAAGAACCGTACTTGAAAGCGACGGAGAAGTGGCTTTCACCTTAGAAAGAACTGCAAAGCGAGTCGTATTCTCTCCACTTTTGTTGATGTTAGGTTCAATCACTTTAAGACCATAAATTTCGGCGGTTTCCGCACTTGCAATCGCACCTAGCGTTTTATCATTGGAATCTGCTACCGTTTTTGCGGCAAGTGCGGTATTGTTAGCTTCCTCTGTTTCAAAGCCACGCATTTTGATATAATCATGGCACTGGCTAAGTGCCTGTGGATGACTTGTCACTTTCTTAATATTATCAACAGTTGCACTGGGCACTCCCAAGAGGTTTTGATGTATTTCAAGTTCATAAATTCCGTTAAGGTAAAGGTTTCCCGAGAAAATCAAGTCAATGGTTTGACCAACCTCTCCGGCATAGCTGTTTTCAATTGGGAGAACTGCTACATCACTCTCACCGCTAACAACTGAATCGTAAGCCGCCTTGAAATCGCTATACGAAACACGATTTCCTTCGGGAAAGATTCTGCCGGCGGCGATATGAGCAAATGCACCCTCCACACCGCTGTATGCCACCTTGAGTCCGCTTTGCATACGGTACTGATAGGCACGAGAAATAGACATTACATTTTTTATATAATCAATATAATACCCTTTCAATACCTCATCATCAACAAGAGCAGAGTTCTTTTCAATCACGGCATCCTCTCTTTCTTGATCGAGGACGGGAAGACCAAACTCTTTCTTATGCTCGTAAACCATTTCGGCAGCTCTCATTCGCTTTACGAAAAGCTCGGCCATCTGTGAATCTACTTCGTTTATGATCTTTCTTGCTTCTTCAAGTTTATTCGACATTTTCGCTGCAACCTTTCAATTAAAGCTTATCTGCAAGATCGAGAATCAATCTCTCGGTCTTTTCCCAACCAATGCAGGGGTCGGTGATGGATTTACCAAATACGTGTTCACTAACACCCTGCGCTCCGTCCTCAAGGTAGCTTTCAATCATAAGTCCTTTTACAAGACGTTTGATGTCTGCATTCTGATTGCGACTGTGAACAATATCCTTGGAAATACGAACCTGCTCGAGATACTTCTTGCCTGAATTGTTGTGGTTAGTATCCACAATAACCGAGGGATTGGTAAGATTGGATTTTTTATAGAGTTCTTCCACCCGAAGAAGATCCTCGTAATGATAGTTAGACGCGCTTCTTCCTGCATAGTCGATGTATCCACGTAGAATAGCGTGAGAGTAAGGGTTGCCCTCGCTCGTAACCTCCCATCCACGGTAAATGAAGGTGTGGCTTGACTGTGCAGCTACAATGGAGTTCATCATAACACTAAGGTCTCCACCTGTGGGGTTCTTCATACCGACAGGAGCGCCTATACCGCTTGCAACCAATCTGTGCTGCTGATTCTCCACAGATCTTGCTCCAATCGCAACATAGGAGAGTAAGTCAGAAAGGTAACGGTAGTTTTCGGGATAAAGCATTTCATCCGCACAAGAGAAGTCGTAGTCACGAAGTGCCGCCAAGTGAAGCTCTCGAATTGCTACAATACCTTTATACATATCCGGCTTTGCATCGGGATCTGGCTGATGGAGCATACCTTTGTAACCCTGACCGGTAGTTCTCGGTTTGTTGGTGTAAATGCGAGGGATGATAATGATTTTGTCAGATACCTGTTCTTCAATTTTGCGAAGTCTTGAAATGTATTCAAGCACGGGTTTGCTGTGATCGGCAGAACATGGGCCGATAATAAGAATGAATTTATCTGAACTACCACCAAATACGGCACGGATTGCTTCGTCACGAGCTGCCTTAACCTCTGTCATACGGTCGGTTAAAGGATAGTCTTTTTTAACATCTTGTGGGATGGGTAATTTTCTGTGGAAATTCATTTGCATTGTTATGTGCCTCATTTCTGATATATTTTGATTTCAAAACAAAATGTCCGCACCTGTTTAATGCAAAAGCACAACAAATGCGAACTGTCCGTTTTATTCAACACAGAAAGTTTATTTCTTGGGTATCACAGAAGACGGGCAGCCCTTGTTAAAATAATAAAAGTAAAAATAAAACTCGTTATTCATCATTTTAGCTTCCTCCTTTGTGATACGTTGTTATTATTAGTATAGCGCATTAAAGTGCTAAAGTCAATATTTTTTTGCCTTTTGCTTTTACTTTTTTAATAAGTGGTGCGTTACCAAATAACGCACCACTTATTACTTTAATTAAAGTTTCTGAACATCCGCTTCTGTAACAAAGTAGCCGCACATTAAACATTCGTCTTTCGTTTTATTTTCCTTGAAGCAATCTGAATTTATTTTTATCAAATTCTATTAGTCCTTCGTTACGCATTTTGCAGAGTTCATTTGACATTGCGCTTCTATCCACTGACAGAAAATCTGCAAGTTGCTGACGGTTGAATGGAATATTAAAACTTGAACTATTATGCAGTTTGGCTTCTTCAGATAAATATGAAATTAGCTTTTCTCGTGTAGAACGCTTGGACATATGGCCAAGCTTTTGCACGAGTTTTCTGCTTTTCTCGGAAATAGCAAAAAACAAATTCTGAACAACCATAGCGTGAAAACGGCAGGCGGAAGAACAAGTCGTGATGATACGCCTTACATCAAAGAAAACAGCAGCACTGTCATTTACAGCAACTACATCATTAATCAGTGCGCCGCTTTCGGGAGCAACGTATGCTTCCCCAAACATTTCACCAACGGCAATCTGACCGAGAATACTGCGATTGCCCCAATAATCATCCTTTTGAATATGCAGGTTTCCATCTACCAAAACGATAATGTCATTTAGATGCTCACCCTGACGAAGTACATATTCACCTTTTTTATAGGTATAAAGCCTTGCGCCGAGGCAAGAAAGCATAGATGCTATTTCATCATCGCCGACTCCGGCAAACAGTTGTGTTCTTTTTAAGACTGAAACATACTTTTTCATAAAACACCACTTTCCGTTGTAAAAACAACCGAATTGTTTTAATTATTATAATACAATAAGGGTGTAAAATCAAGAGAGGAGAACTTTTATGATTAGAAAAATAATAAAAATCGACCAAGAAAAATGCAACGGCTGCGGTGCTTGTGCCGCCGCTTGCCACGAGGGTGCTATCGAAATGATAAACGGTAAAGCAAAACTCACCCGTGAAGATTATTGCGATGGTCTTGGCGATTGCCTGCCTGCTTGTCCCGTAGATGCCATAACCTTTGAGGAAAGAGAAGCACCTGCTTATGATGAAGTCGCTGTGCTTAAAGCAAAAGCCAAAAAGCAAGGAACTTTGCCCTGCGGTTGTCCGGGAACGCAATCTAAAGCCATCAACAGAGATAGTTGCGATTGCAGTAGTTCTGTCACACCGATTAGTAGCCAATTATCACAGTGGCCTGTGCAGATAAAACTTGTTCCTGTGAACGCTCCTTATTTTGACGGAGCAAATCTTTTGGTTGCGGCGGATTGTACTGCTTACGCTTACGGTAATTTTCATAACGAATTTATCCGAAATCGCATCGCCTTAATTGGCTGTCCAAAGCTTGATGACATTGATTATACCGACAAGCTGAACGCTATTATTGCAAACAACGATATTAAGAGTATAACCGTTGTGCGTATGGAGGTGCCTTGCTGTGGCGGTATTGAATATGCCGTTAAGCAGGCTTTGCAAACAAGCGGTAAATTTATTCCGTGGAGAGTTGTTACCATCTCTACCGATGGCAAAATATTAGACTAAACGGAGGAAGAAATAATGGATCAAAAAATGTTTTGTTTTCAGTGTGAACAGACCGCAGGCTGTAAGGCTTGTACGGGAAATGCGGGTGTTTGCAGAAAGAAGGCTGACACAGCCGAGCTTCAAGACAAACTAACGGGTGCTCTTATCGGTCTTGCAAGAGCAACCGAAGGCAACGAAAATCTTGTGAACAGCACGACCGACAGACTGGTGATGGAAGGTCTCTTTACCACAATCACCAACATCAATTTCAATAATGAGAATATAACGGAGTTAATCAAAAAGGTAGAAAGCGAAAAGGAGCGGATTGTTCCGAAATGTTTTTGCTGTTCCTCTGCTTGCGGCAGAAATGACAACTTTGATATGAACGAGCTTTGGAACGACGATGAGGATATATAACATTCACCGCCTGTTCTGGATTATAGCATAAATTTGTACGGAGTGCAACATCTCACGCGTAAGCGTGTATTTGCGACAAAGTCGCAACATCGTTTTTGCCGAAGGCAAAACATCGTTGATGCGAAGCATCACATCGTTTACGGCGGCAGCCGTAACATCGTTTTGTGTCCGCTAAAGCGGAATGATGTTATCCTACGGATAAATGATGTTGCGAGTAAACTCGCAAACGATGTTGTGTCCTGCGGACACAAACACAAAAAGAAAAGACACGATTCTCATCGTGTCTTTCTTTTTGGGTGTTTCGAACTTAATGACACGAATGAAATGTGCCTGAAAACCGAGAATTTTAATTAGATAATGCATATTTTAATAATTACTTGTTTATCATTTCAGAAACAACACCTAAGTTCATAACTAAAATCCAAATAATATAATTGATCCAAACACCCTTTTGTCCTTTGTTTCTTTTTATCACAAGAAAACGACAAGTAAGATAAGCTAATGTTTGGGCAATTAAATTATATGTAATTACTTGTATCAAAAATCCAAATAGTGGTACAAAATCAAAATTTTGTACCTGTTGTAAATATTGAACTATTGTATTGATAACAAAAAATACAATTGCAGGGATTAAAATATTAATCTTATTATTCAATTCATTATTTTGCAACTTATTACCATTCATTTTCTTTTCCTCCTCTTGTTTTTTATGATAGCATAATTTGTGCGGTGAGGCAAGAGTTTTTAGTGATATTCTGTGCTTCGCACAGAGTGATATTATGCCTTGCGGCATAGTGATATTTTTGCTTGCGCACAAGTGATATTATATTCGCCTATTAACTGCCCGAAGGGCAATATCACTCGGCATCAGCCGAATATCACTGCGAAGCAATATCACTCGCCGAAGGCGAATATAACTAAAAAACTCTCGTTCCGAAGAACGAGAGTTTTTTGGGTAGTTTGAACTTAATGGCACGAATAAAATGTGCCTGAAAACTGAGGATTATAATATCTTAAATCAATCAATATCAACCGCACACCATACATCGTCATATTTTACACAAAAAACAATATTTTCTATATTTTCATCATCTACCTTTGCATTGACGCTTACCATACAATATTCATTTATTTTTGATAAATCTTCATTTGTAACCCCATAATTATTCAAATTATCTTTGTATTCGTCAAGCACAGGGGAATCATTATCCCTCTTTAAACTTGTTATAATACAATCGCTAATGTCCTCTTGCCTAATGTTCGATTTCATAATATTAATCAATCCTTCTTTGTTATCAAGAGAAGTGCCATATGATTGTGCCATCTGTCGTAGTATAAATTCAGGTACACAATCTACCATCCTCTCAGGGTCTGCAGTATAAAGCGATATTACAAAATTTTCAGCAGCTTTTTCGGGTGTGTTATTTTGACTGCATGCAGATAAAACAAATAACAGGATTGTAATTACACATAATGTTATGATTCGTTTCATTTTTTCTCCTTAAAAATCGAAAATCGCATAAGGTATATCAAACCATATAAACAAAATTGCCAAAGCGATAAATATGGCATTAATAATAAATATGGTTGTTTTCTTTTGTGAAGATACATTCTTATCAGATACAATTAAAAGACTTACAACAATAGCGGCAATAACTGGAATAGCAGTCAGAAATGGTTTTATATCACTGTCTATTCCTATCACCTTTCTATTATCAAGAATATTTTCCCATGAATAATAGGTTTCTTGGGTTGTAATTCTTATAATAAAGGTTATTATTGCACTTATAATGGAAACAAAATAAGAAACTCCAGTTTTACCGCTTGATGATTGCCTTAAGTTAACATTCGCTTTAACATCGGGCTGAATAGTTACACCAACTGGTGTTCCACATTTTCCACAAAATTTATTTTCTTGTTTAATAACTTGTCCACACACAGAACAATAGTTAACAAAATTTTGTGTTTCATGTACTATAATTTTTTCACCACAGGTTGAGCAAAAAGTTGCACCATCACTAACCGTTGAACTACATTTTGGACATACCATTTTTATCATTCCTCTTTTCAACCAATAATTAAATAGATATTAATATCCCTACACCCAATACCGATATCCCCCATAGAATCATCTTCATATCTACTTTAGAATATTTTCTATAATTATAATATATTAAGACTGAATTTATTATCGTTATCAAAGCCGTAATACCTATAAACCCAAAAAACCTAATAGAAATCATAGAAATAATTGTCGCTATGGAAACATATTTATTTATCTTTATATCTCCAAATCTATCAATAAAACTTTTGATTTCTTTTATGGTTTTATTATTTTTTATTATTTCGTTTAACTGACTTTGGTTTTTAGTTAGATCAACTTTATTTCCGCACTCAGTACAAAATAAACATTCATCTTCAAGTTGTTTACCACACTTACTGCAAATCAATTTATCACCTCCTGTGTGCAATAACCGATATTGGTTAATATGATTATATACCATATTCGGTTATTATGTCAATAGGGGGGATTGATATTTATGATTTCCTATGATAAATTATGGCAAACTATGAAAGAAAAGGGTGTTACCCAATATACCCTTATAAAAAAACACAATATTAGTCCTGCGCAAATAACTAGATTAAAAAGAAACGAAAGCGTTAGCACTCATACAATAGAGATGTTTTGTAAAATATTAAAATGTAACGTTGAAGATATTATGCAATATATAGAAGATGACGAAATATAATAAGCCGTGAATTTCACGGCTTATTTTTATAGCATAAAAGCGGTGGAGGGGCAAGGGCGTTTGCGTGAAGCGTAACATCGTTTTTGCCGAAGGCAAAACATCGTTGATGCGAAGCATCACATCGTTTGCGATTTATCGCAACATCGTTTTGTGTCCGCTAAAGCGGAATGATATTATCCTCCGGATAAATGATGTTGCGAGTTAACTCGCAAACGATGTTGTGTCCTGCGGACACAAACACAAAAAGAAAGACACGATTTTCATCGTGTCTTTCTTTTTGGGTATTTTGAACTTAATGACACGAATTATAGTGCTCTGAAAACTGATACGTTAACTGTTTTCTGCATCAAAACTTGCAAAAAACTGCTTGTTTTCCATAACATAATTTCTTATCGCAAAGAAATAATATATTGAACCCACAACGCCTATAACACCGCCAATAACAAGATTGTAAACCAAGGTTATTATCGGACCTGTTATAGGTTCAAATTTTGCTACTATACCGGTTGGATTTTCTAACAATGTTTTGCTGTATTGCATATCCTGAACAGAAGAAATTATATTCAAAACACCAACTATTAGCAAAAACCAATTTATAAAAATACCGCCCAAAATTTGCAGTATTCCAATAACAAGCCAAATGATACCGTTTGTGTTGAGCCGTTGGGATAGTGTGTTCAACAGTGTTGTTCCATCAACAGTTTGATTGTTTTGTTCGACAACCGAACAACCGCACCCGACACAAATCGCTGCTTCTTCTAATAATTCTTTCCCGCAATGAGTACAATATTTCATAAAATCCCCTCCAAAAAATAAATTAGAGCGATAAAGACGTTATAACTGCAACGATTGTCACAAACAATATAAACGATAATGCCGTTGAAACAATACCGCAAACATATCCTACTTTTGCAGAAGAACACATCACGCCGTTTGTTTCATCCTTGCTCATACACGCTAAAACTATTGCAGTTATGCCTAAAGCAAACCAACCAATAAAGAAACTTACTATGCCGCATATCTTTGACCAAGTAGCAAGTTGCGGTTCTTGATCATCAACGATTATTGCATTTGGCTCCGCGGCTGTTTTTGGTTGCACAATAGGATTTGCTCTTTGTGTCTTGCAACCACATCCAAGGCAAATCACAGCCTCATCGGCAATTTCCCTTCCGCAATATGTACAGAATTTCATATTACATGCCGCCTAAAAGCATTATTAAGGATAAGCCCCACCAACACAGGCCGATAATACCACAGATCAAGCCTGCCTTAGCTTGTTTACACATAACACCACCTGTTTCTTCTTTGCTCTTGTTAGCAAGAATAATTGCAGGTATACCGAATGGTGCTAAGAGAAGAATGCTTAATATACCAAAAATTTTTGCATTCTTTGCGCTTTTAGGTACAGCAATAGTGGTAGGTTTATTCTCATTTTTAACTTCACAACCACAATTCGGGCATACAACCGCCTCTTCCATAATTTCTTTTCCACATTTTTGACAAAATTTCATAATTTGTCACTCCTTTTCTATAATTCGCCGAAACTCGACAAAAAAATTATACTCAATCTTTGAGTATTTGTCAATACTCAAATTATGAGTACTGTAAAATAAGACCATACTTATCTAAGAGGTGATTAGAATGGATTACAGAACAAGAATTAGAAATGTCCGAGAGGATCGAGATCTTACACAAACAGAAATCGGCAAGCTTCTTCAAAAGTCTCAGCAAGGATACAATCATATAGAAACAGGCAGGGCAGAATTGAAAATCGAAGATTTAGCAAAACTTTGTAAATTCTATAATATAACAGCCGATTACCTTATTGGAATAATTGACGAGCCGAAGCCATTAAAAAACAATAAGTCGTGATTTCACGGCTTATTTTTATAGCATAAAAGCGGTGGAGGGGCAAGGGCGTTTGCGTGAAGCGTAACATCGTTTTTGCCGAAGGCAAAACATCGTTTATGGCTTTTGCCATAACATCATTTTGTGTCCGCAAGCGGAATGATGTTGACCTACGGTCAAATGATGTTTGCAACTGCGTTGCAAAACGATGTTGTGTCCTGCGGACACAAACACAAAAAGAAAACACTTCCCAAAAGGAAGTGTTTCTTTCTGGAGGCACCACCCGGATTTGAACCGGGGCGTAAAGGTTTTGCAGACCTCTGCCTTACCACTTGGCTATGGTGCCGAATTGATTTAATTTGTAAGAACGGACGCTTAAATATATTTTTAAGCGTCCGTTTGGAGCGGATTACGAGGCTCGAACTCGCTACCTCCACCTTGGCAAGGTGGCGCTCTACCAGATGAGCTAAATCCGCAAACTGTATGGTGCCTCCGGACGGAATCGAACCATCGACACGGGGAT
>JAZRQA010000077.1:0-15503 GCA_045649505.1 Acutalibacteraceae bacterium | reverse complement strand
AGATATCTGTCCCCTGTATCGGGCAACAGGACAACTATTGTTTTGCCCTTGTTTTCACCGCGCATAGCCAGCTCAATTGCGGCAGCAACGGCGGCACCTGAGGATATTCCCACAAGTATGCCCTCATTTCTCCCTATAAGTCTGCCTGTTTCAAAGGCTTTTTCGTTGCTAACGGTCATTATTTCATCAAGAACATTTGCATCAAGTACATCGGGTACAAAGCCTGCGCCTATGCCCTGAATTTTGTGGGTGCCTGCATCACGTCCCGAAAGGACCGCGCTGTTCTCAGGCTCAACGCCAACTATCCTTATATCGGGATTTTGCTCCTTTAGATATTTGCCAACGCCCGTTATTGTGCCGCCTGTGCCGACACCTGCAACAAATATATCAACCTGCCCGTTTGTATCCTTGTATATCTCGGGACCTGTGGTGAGATAGTGCGCTCTTGGGTTAGCGGGGTTAATAAACTGACCTGCAAGAAAGGCTCCTTTTATGCTTTGTGCCAGCTCATTTGCCTTTTCAATTGCACCGCTCATACCCTTTGCGCCGTCGGTTAAAAAAAGCTCGGCGCCGTATGCCTTCATAGTTTTTATGCGCTCCACCGACATTGTTTCGGGCATTACTATAATACACCTATATCCCCTTGATGCGGCAACAGCGCAAAGACCTATACCTGTGTTACCTGAGGTTGGCTCGATTATAACCGAATCAGGCTTTAAAACGCCCCTTTGCTCGGCATCGTTTATCATACTCAGAGCCACTCTGTCTTTGACGGAACCTGCGGGATTAAAGTATTCAAGCTTTGCAACAAGTCTTGCTTTAAGGTTAAGACTTTTTTCAATGCCCGAAAGCTCTAAAAGCGGAGTTTTTCCGATAAGCTCGGCAACAGATTTATGAATAGCCATAACTGCTCCTTTCCAAAATAAGCGAGACAGGGACACTTGCCTCCCGCTGTTATTTTAGTTTGCATTCAATTTCTCGCCCGAGGCAACTATTTTAGCATAGTTTAAAATCTTTTTATACTCGCTGGAGGTAATCTGGCCTAAAGGAGTGCCGTTTAAATAATACTGATAACGCTGGTCGGAATATTTCTTAAAACCTAAAATGGTATCATGTGCACCGCTTGTATGCTTTAAGGTTACGGTAGTCTCATAGCCACCCGCAATATCCTTAGTAGTATAATCAACAGTTATTATGCTAAGCATTATGCCGTAATAATCCTGAAAGCTGACAGCATCTACTGCCTTGCCGCCTACCGAGATATCAAACTTCTCCTCAACATTGTTTTTCTCATCCTTTGGAGTATATTTGATATCAAAGGTATACTTCTCGCTCGCACTTTGTACAGTGTAACTGCTTAAATCGTAAATGCCTTCAAGGAACATTGTTTTATAGTAGTAATCGGTAGCCTTGCTGTCAATATAAGTAAGCGAGTCGGTTGTTACCTTGCGAATAAGAGGATCGTTATCGGCTATAACAGCCGTATAGGTATCGTCAACCTTGGCAAATTTATATACGCGCTTAAACTCGCCAATCTCTATGGTTGCGGTGAGATATGGATTATCAAGTCCAAACCTTTTAAGGCTTTGAGCACTTTTATCAAAGGAATATGCGCCTGAGGTGGTTATGCCGCCGCCGAGGGAAGACAGAATTTCTGAAACATTATCTGCGGGTCGGCTCACAGGAGAGGTAATAGCGTATTTAACATACTCACTGACAATACTTTTATCCTTGGTCTTTTCAATTACCAGCGGCTTTTCGTAATTTTTACCCATTAGGGTTATTTTATCGCAATCACTTACCGCATCATTGGTGAAATAGGAGGATATCCCCTCACTGTTAGCAATACCACCGAGAGTTGTATTTATGGTGTAGTAAAGCGCATCTTCATAAAGGCAGGATATCTCATCTTCATGAACAAGATAAACGGTATCACTAGTAGAAAGCTTAATGTAGACTCCGCTTCCATCGGGTGAGGTGTCCCCTACCGTTAAGGTGTAATCGGCAATATCACCTCTGCCCTTTACCTGAGCGGTAGCCTTGGGGGTATCGAAGCCGTAGTCGGCATCAATATTGCCCATTTCGCGCATAGCGGCAATTGAGGCTATATCGGTTACTGTTTGAGAAACCGTTGCCGTGTCAATAAGAGCCTCATCATAGCCCTCAAGCCGCCATACAAGGGAGGATTCGTCATCCTCAGCGGAGCTTTCGCTCTTTTTTATGGTAGAGGTGAATTTAAGAGTATTCTCCTTATAATTAACCGTAACCGATTCAATATCGTCACTTGAAAGCTCAACCGCCATAAGAGTGTTTGATGAAGTCGAGGAGCCATTATCCGAAACGGGGACAAGCTTTATTACGGCAACTGTACCGCCTGCAAGAATTGCAACCGCAAGAAAGGCAGCAAGTACTTTCTTCCATGCACCGCCGCTTTTTACATTACGGTCGTCATGCTCGGCAGGTGCGGCAAATATGGTAGACTGCTCATTTTCTTGTTCTGTAGCCTGATTGTTTTCGGGGAATTGTTCCATTATTTATTTTTCCTCCTGACGAATACAACTATACCCATTGCGAGGCAAAGTACAGGAAGGGTTATCATAAATATTGCGTTAATAGCATTGGTACCCGCCTGTGTCACCTGATTTGAATAATTGCCTTCAGAAATGGTCTTTTGTGTAAAGGTAATGGTATTGTCGGTCATAGAGGTCGCCTTGTTTACAGTTTCAATCGCTGCGGTAAGGTTAGCAAAGCCTGCGGTTGTTCTTTCTTCGCTGAGCATATCCGCGCTTGCAAAGGCAACGACATAGCTGCTTTTCTCAACATTGTCTACATAATCGGTATGATCGCACATTAAAATTACGGGATAACTTTTCTTTTCGGCATCGGCCGCGCCGCTCCAATCATTAGGCGCATTAAGGGGAGCAACTACCGAATACGGGCTGCTTTCAGCCAAAACGGTCACAGTACGAAGCTTGCTAATGGTATCAACCTTAGTAAAGGGCACATTTTTATCGTTTACTATAAAATTATTCACACTAAAAACATCATTTTCGGTGGAGAGCATACCGATAACCGTGGGCTGGGTTGACGAAAGCATAAAACTTGGAGAGGTTTCAAACAGGATACCTGTGCCCTGCTTTATTCCCCATTCCTGTAAAAACTCATTCAAATTAGTAAGCTCGGGGCTGTCGGTACTGGCAACATACATAAGCGCGCCGCCAAGCTTGCCGCTATTGTTAAGGTAGGCACTTATAACATCAAGCTCACTACCCGAAAAATCGGATTTTGGAGCAAATATAAGAACGCCGTCAATATCCTTAGGTAAATCGCTTATAATACCGTCTACATTTACAACCTCATAATTATTAAGCTCAAGGCTTTCGATAAAGTAGGCTGCGGCCTGTTTATCTGAATGCTCTCTCAGGAAGGCAATCTTCTTAATCTCCTCAGCGGTTACCGAGGCAATAGCACTTGTAAGCTGAGTTTCAAGGTTAGAGCCATCTACATAATAATAACCCATTCCGTAAGCTGCCATACCTGAGGTATCGGTCAGATGGTAAATATCCGAGAAGGTTATAACCTTATGACGGCTTATTTTGTTACCTGCGGCGGCGGTAAAGGTTGACTCAACCAGAATGTCGCCGTAGGCAAATGTGTTACTCGGATATTTAGATTTAAGCGAGCTACCCTCAGGACTTTGAATATCCACATAGGATATCTTGATATTTTTATTAAAGGCTGCATACTGCTCTATAAGGCGCAGGGTTTGCTCATAATACTCACCTTTTTCGTCCATTGCGCTGTAAAGTGAAGCAGCGTAGTTATTCATATAGGTGCTATAACCGTCCTTCGTGGCGAGCAAGGTCACTTCAATAGGCTTGTTAACCGACTTGATATAATCGATGTTTTCTTGGCTTATGCTATTATCGTTATCAAATGAAATATCTACCGAAAGATTAAAACGCTTAGATAATGCGCCCATTAAAACATTTATAAGAATGGTTGCCGCAATTGCGACCGCAATAAGTGCAATAGCGTAGCCTCCGCGCTTGAACAACGCCTTGTTACGAATTTTTTTCTTTTTAGGTGCCTTTTTTTCGGCAATTGTGCTTTTCTTAAATATATTCATAAGTCACTTTTCTCCTTCCCTTGCTTTAAGACCAGCGGCGCTTTTCAACAGAGCGCACCGACAGGAAGATGAATAAAACAGTTATACTTAAAAAGTAAACTATATCGGCGGGGTTAAGCAGCGTAACGGTAAAGTTGCCAAAACGGTCAATATAGGAAACTCCCTTTGCTGCAGTTGTTAACCACTCTATACCAAAGCTTGAAGCAAAGCTTGTTATCATCATAACGATTATATTGATAACAATGGTAAGCACAGCTGCAATAACAGAGCTTTCGGTAAGGGATGAAATAAACATACCAATAGATATCATAGTGCAGCCAAGCAGCATCATACCTATAAAGCAATAAATAAACTTAAGCCAATTAGAGGTGGCAAAAAAGGATACTATTATCTGGAAAAGAATGTTTGGAACAAAGGCAAGCGCGAATACCGCAAGGGCAGCAAAGAATTTACCCAATATAACAGAGGTAACCGATACGGGTGCGGTAAGCAGTATCTGGTCTACCTTCTGGCGCTTATCTTCACTTAACATCTTCATTGTGATAAAGGGTAAAACAAATAAAACAACAGTAGACATTGAAGAAATTATAAGGGTAACATCGGTGCTGCCCATTTGATAGAGCATACTAAAGAACATTCCCTCAAAAAACAAAAACGCAGTTAAAACAATATAACCGATGGGGGTAATGAAATAAGCCTTAAATTCACGTTTAAATATCGCTGACATTACTGCTGAGCCTCCTCTTGTAAATCTTTTGCATCTGCCTCTTTAACAACAACATCGCCAAGCTCATCTATTTCAATAGCGGCCTCGGGCTCGCTGGCGGCAGTAGCTTCCTCTGCCTTAAACACAGTAGGCTGAGTTTCATCGGTAAGGCGTAGGAATATTTGCTCTAAGGTAAGCTCATTGCTTGCAAGGGATAAAAGCTGCTTTTTACGCTCTGCAAGGCGGGTGCTGATACCTGCACGGATATCCATACCTATCTTAGGCTCAATAGCGTAGTCAAGGCTTCCCTCTTCATGTTTACCGAGGCAAACAACACTTTCAACACCAAGCACACTTTTAAGCACCGCTGTAACATCCTTTTCGTCACCAACAACACGGGCGATAAGCGAATGGTCCTTTGATAGTGCTTTTGAAAGCATTTCGGGGGTGTCGTCAGCCACAATACGTCCCTGATTTATAATAATAACTCGCTCACACACCGCTTGAATTTCGGAAAGTATGTGAGAGCTTAATATTACGGTGTGGTTTTTACCAAGGCGGGCAATTAGATTTCGTATCTCTATTATCTGCTTGGGGTCAAGACCTACAGTAGGCTCATCAAGAATAAGGACATCGGGGTTGCCGACAAGAGCCTGCGCAATACCGACACGCTGGCGATAACCCTTTGAAAGATTCTTGATAAGTCTTCCCTGAACATGATCGATTTTTACAAGCTTTAATATTTCGTTGATGTGCGGTTTTTTAGGAAATTTTACCTTTTTTAGGTCATAAACAAAACCTAAATACTCATTCACCGTCATATCAAGGTAAAGGGGCGGAATTTCAGGCAGATAGCCAATTCGACGCTTTGCCTGTTCAGGGTTTTCCATAATATCAAACCCGTCAATCTCAACCTTACCTCGTGTCAGAGAAAGGTAGCCCGTAAGAATATTCATTATGGTGGATTTACCCGCACCGTTAGGCCCTAAGAAACCGATAACCTCTCCCTTGTTAATTTGGAAATTTACATTTTCCACCGCAAGGTGTGACCCGTACCGTTTACTTAGCTCGGTTACTTTTATCATACATATTCCTCCTATGCTATATGTCGAATAATACATCTTAATTTTAACAGACATATTTAATTATTTTGTAAACAATTTATTAAACATACATATAAGCCTTAATATTATACATTATAAGCGGTGTTTATTCAAGGTTTTTCTTGCCGTAATGAAAACATTATGGTATAATTCAAAATGTATATTTATATTCAAAGGAGCGTTACTGTGCTTTCACAAACGGTTGCCGCAGTTTCTACCCCCGCGGGCAGCGGCTCAATAGGCGTTATCCGCATATCGGGGGACGCTGCAATTACAGTTTCCGACTCTGTTTTTAAGAGTGTTTCGGGGAAAAAAATAGCCGATATAAAGGGCTATACCGCACTTTACGGTGAATTTTTTGATAAAGACGGACGCATAGACAACGGCGTTGCGTTACTTTTTCGCGCACCCAAAAGCTATACAGGAGAGACGGTTGTAGAGCTTTCGTGTCACGGCGGCTCACATATATCAAAGCGGCTACTTCGCGCATGTATACAGGCGGGTGCTCGTGCGGCAGGACCGGGTGAATTTACCAAACGCGCCTTTTTAAACGGCAAGCTTGACCTTATTGAAGCCGAAAGTGTTATGGGGCTTATAAGTGCCTCGAATGACCAGCAAATAAAGCTTATCGGTGCCGCGCACACGGGTAAAACAAGTCAAAAAATAGATGGTATTAAGCAACGGCTGATACACATTGCGGCGGCGGTAAGTGTGAGCGCTGACTACCCCGATGAGGATTTGCCTGAGCTTCAAGGCGATGCTCTTAAACGCGACCTTAATGAGGTGCTTGAAACCTTAAATCAGGCACTTAAGGAGTATGATGCAGGCAAGCTTGTTCGCGAGGGAATTGACACGGTTATAGTGGGTAAGCCCAATGTAGGAAAATCTACACTGATGAATTTGCTCAGTGGCACAAACCGTTCTATTGTAACCGATATTGCAGGTACAACAAGAGATGTTATTGAGGATACCGTAACGCTCGGAAGTCTTACCCTTCGACTTGCCGATACCGCAGGAATACACACCACGGCGGATACGGTTGAATCGGCAGGTGTACAGCTTGCCCGTGAACGGTTGCACGCCGCACAGCTCGTTTTAGCGGTATTTGATGCATCAGCACCGATAAGTTCGGATGACCTCGAAATTTTAAATGATATAAAGAATAAGAACACGATAATCATTCTTAACAAATGCGATAAGCCACAACTGCTAAGCGAAGAGGATTTTGATGGGGTTAAGGTAATTCCGTTCTCCGCCGAACGAGGCGATGGTCTGGATATTTTACAGCTTGAAATCGAAAAGCTTGCCGATATTGCCTGCCTTGACGCGGGCGCGGCGGTGCTTATAAGCGAAAGACAGCGCGAATGTGCGCTCAGAGCGAAAAACGCTGTGCACGGTGCGCTTGAAGCGGTGAATCTTGGTTTTACCGATGATGCCGTCGGCATCTGTATTGATGATGCCATTTCCGCCTTGCTTGAACTGACGGGCGAACGGGTAACAAACGAGGTTGCCGATGAAATTTTTGCAAGCTTTTGTGTTGGAAAATAAGAGGGTGTTTTTTTGAGTTATTTTGCAGGAAACTGCGATGTTGCGGTTATAGGCGCGGGTCACGCAGGTATTGAAGCGGCGTTGAGCGCAGCGCGCCTTGGCGTAAAAACCGCTCTGTTTACAATAAATTTAGACCTTGTCGGCAATATGCCCTGTAACCCCTCAATAGGTGGAACGGCAAAGGGTCACCTTGTTCGGGAAATTGATGCCTTGGGCGGTGAAATGGGTAAGGCGGCAGATGCTACCACCCTGCAAAGCCGTATGCTTAATCTTGGTAAGGGTCCCGCTGTGCATTCCCTTAGAGCGCAGATTGACCGCCGCGCCTACAGCACCTATATGAAGCATATTGTAGAGCTGGAAAATAATCTCACCGTAAAGCAGGCAGAGGTTATAGCCCTTAGCAAGGGCTCTGACAATTGGATAATTGAAACGATGCTCGGTGCGCAGTACTCCTGTAAGGCGGTAATTTTATGCACCGGAACATATTTAAAGGGTAAAATTTATGTCGGTGAGGTAAGCTTTGAAAGCGGACCTGACGGCACCTTCCCCGCAAGCAAGCTATCCTCCTCTCTTGAAAAGTTGAATCTTCCCTTGCGCCGTTTTAAGACGGGAACCCCCGCGAGAGTGCTTAAAAGCAGTATTGATTTTTCCAATCTTGAAGAGCAACCCGGTGATGATTACATTGTTCCCTTCAGCTACCGAAGTGAAAGAAAGCCCGAAAATTCGGTTATGTGCCATATTTCATATACAAACGATGACACCAAGCGCATAATTCTTGATAATCTGCACCGCTCGCCCCTGTTTTCGGGAAAAATTGAGGGTGTTGGACCGCGCTACTGCCCAAGCATTGAGGATAAAATTGTGCGCTTTGCGGACAAGCCACGGCACCAGCTATTCATCGAGCCTTGCGGTGCCGACACCGAGGAAATGTACCTGCAGGGTATGTCCTCCTCTCTGCCTGAAGATGTGCAGATAGCCTTCTACCGCACAATACCGGGACTTGAAAATGTAGAGGTTATGCGCAACGCCTATGCTATTGAATATGATTGCATTGACCCGCTTGCCCTTAGACCTACCCTAGAGTTTAAGGAGCATCCAGGTCTTTACGGAGCAGGACAGTTTAACGGCTCCTCAGGGTATGAGGAAGCCGCCGCTCAGGGGCTTATTGCAGGCATTAATGCAGCCCATAAAATTCTTGGCAAAGCTCCCTTTACCCTTTCGCGCGCCTCCTCCTATATAGGCACGCTTATTGATGACCTTGTAACCAAGGGTTGCTCCGACCCCTACCGTATGATGACCTCGCGTTCGGAATACAGACTGCTGCTGCGTCAGGATAACGCCGACGAGCGGCTTATGCCCATGGGTAGACAACTCGGACTTATTGACGATAAGACCTGGGCTGATTTCGAGACCCGTCTTGCGCAAAAAAAGGCGGAGATTAAGCGTCTTGAAACGACGGTTATTGCACCGTCACAGGAGATAAACGCTCTGCTTGAGCGCGCCGATACCGCGCCGCTTGATACGGGCGTAAAGCTTGCCGACCTTATAAAGAGGCCTCAGCTTGATTATTACATGTTAGCACCCTTTGATAAGGAGCGACCCGTTCTTTCAAGGGAGGTTACCGACAAGGCGCAGACCGAAATCAAGTACGCAGGCTACATCACCCGACAGCAGGCACAGGTCAACGAAATGCTACGTCTTGAAAGCAAGCGTATTCCTGCCGACATTGATTACAACAGTGTATATGGGCTTCGCCTCGAAGCGGTAGAAAAGCTCAATATGGTACGCCCTGAGAACATTGGTCAGGCATCCCGTATATCGGGGGTAAGCCCTGCGGATATTTCGGTGCTTATAATTTATCTGGAAAAGGTGAAAAACAATGACTGAATTTCCCCTTCATTTGCTTGAAAACTGCGGTGTTGAGCTTGATGAAAAAGCAAAGGAAAGACTAAATATTTACGGTAATACGCTCCTTGAATGGAATGAGAAAATGAATCTTACCGCCATTAAAGAACCAACCGATGTGGTTATTAAGCATTTTCTTGACAGTCTTACATTTTTTAAATGCGCAAAACCTGTGTCGGGCGCGAAAATAATTGACGTAGGCACGGGCGCGGGTTTCCCCGGTATGGTGTTAAAGATTGCGCGGCCCGACCTTGATATTACCCTTCTTGATGGGTTAAACAAGCGTCTTGTTTTCCTTGACGAGGTTTCTAAACGCGTCGGGCTTAGCCTTGAGCTTTTGCATCTTCGCGCCGAGGAGGGTGGCAAAAAAAAGGAACTCAGGGAGCAGTTTGACTATTCCTGCGCAAGGGCGGTTGCTCCGCTTAATGTTTTGCTTGAATACTGTGTGCCCTTTGTTAAAAAGGGCGGCAGCTTTATTGCCCTTAAAGGCCCTGCCGCAAAAGAGGAGGTAACCAGTGCCCAAAACGCCGCAAGGCTTCTTGGGGTTGATACTCCAAGGCTTACCTGTGTTACCCTTACGGGGGATGAGGAAAGATGCTTAATTGAGTACAAAAAAATATCGCAAACTGCGCCAAAATACCCTCGTATATCTGCAAAAATATCAAAATCTCCGCTATAAAACGGAGATTTTTGTTTTTGTGTGCGCTTTTTTGTCAACCGCTTTTGCTGGACAAGCCCTCCTCTTTATGAGATAATTCTTACAGAACAAGGGAGGCGGTAAAATGCTACACAAGCTGAACACAAAAATTTTTATGCTGAGTCCTGCTGAAATTCAGCCAAACAACACCCAGCCGAGAAAATATTTTGATGAGTATGAGCTTGCCGCACTGGCAGAAAGCATTCGCCAAAACGGAATTATTCAACCCCTTATTGTTCGCAAACTCCGCACAGGCGGCTACGAGCTGATTGCGGGGGAAAGGCGTTTGCGCGCCGCGATAATGGTAGGATTACGGCGTATCCCCTGCGTTGTATATAATACCGATAGTTGTCAAAGCGCGTTTTACGCCTTGATAGAAAATTTGCAACGCTGCGACCTCACGGTTTTTGAGGAAGCCGAAGGTATAAACCGTCTTATAGTCGATTATGGGCTTGACCGCGCAACGGTTGCCCAACAGTTAGGGCTTGCACAGTCTACCCTTTCAAACAAATTGAGGCTTTTAAACCTTAGCGCACAGCAGCGCTCACGCATAGTCAAAGCAGGTCTTACCGAGCGTCACGCAAGGGCGCTTCTTCGGATAAATAAGGATTCCCGTGAGGAGGTTCTTGACCGCATAATTGCTCAGGGGCTGACCCTTAAGCAGACCGAGGATTATATTGAAAGCCTTATAAACCCCTCTAAAGAGGAGGTAAAACCACAGGAAAATGTGCCGATTAGAAAAATGGCAATAGGTGATATACGTCTTTTTGCAAACAGTTTAAACAAGCTTGTAAATACAATGGTCGATTCAGGAATAAATGCCTGCTCAAAACGCAAGGAAAGCGAAAAATATATTGAATACACCATCAAGATAAACAAAGCCTCTCTAAAGAGCGAACACACCGCCTATCAGCTCAGAATCTGCTGATATATTTCTTAATTTTGCCCACCCATATTCATCCCCATATAGTCGAAAGCCGCAGAGAGTTTTCTCTGCGGCTTTCGGCGTTTTGCAATAGAAAACAAGAAAATATTTTATAGTTTAAAAAAGTAAAAAGATGTCAATTTATGTTGACATTCACGGTGTTATATATTAAAATAATTGTATAATATTTAAATAGCTTTGGGAGGCGGCTGTCATTAAGGCTTTAGAGGAAAAGATACTAAAAGAGGGCAGTGTGCTTCCCGGTAATATTTTAAAGGTGGGCTCCTTTTTAAACCACAGAATAGATGCGAAGTTTATGATGGAGATGGGCAAGGAAATAGCTCGCCTTTTCGGCGAGGACAAGCCCACCCTTATTCTTACCATTGAAACCTCAGGCATTGCTATTGCAATGGGTGCCGCGACAGCGATGGGGTTGCCTTTGGTTTTTGCCAAGAAAAACCGCTCAGGCAATTTATCGGGTGACCTTTATAAAACAGTTGTGCACTCATACACACACGGCACCGATTACACCGTGGTTGTTGAGAAGAAATACATAGACAAAATCGATCGCGTTCTTATTGTTGACGATTTCCTTGCAAACGGCAAGGCTCTTATAGGACTTATTGATATTGTGAACCAGGCGGGTGCCAATACGGTAGGTGCTTGCTGTGCTATTGAAAAGGGCTTTCAAAAAGGCGGCGATAATTTACGCGAAAAGGGGATTAAGGTGCACTCCCTTGCAATTATCGATGCTATGGATGATTCCGGCAACATAGTTTTCCGCAAGCAATAAGCCCGTTTTTTATTTGTATGTAATTATATTTACATAAAAATTTTTAGGAGGAAAGAAAAATGAAAAAAATTCTCGCATTTCTCTTAGCGGCAGTAATGCTTTTATCTCTTACTGCTTGCAGCAATGGCGGCAATGGCTCTACAACAGGTATGAGTGATTCTCCTCTTGCAGCACTTGAAATTGTTGCTGATTATGAAGTTCCCAGTGACTTCAAGGTTGGTTTCATCTGCTTACATGATGAGAAGTCCACTTATGACCTTAACTTCTTAAACGCTGTTGACACCGTTAAGAAGGCTCTTAACCTTACCGATGCTCAGGTTCTTATTAAGAAGAACGTTCCTGAGACTAATGACTGCTATCAGGCAGCTAAGGACCTTGTAACAGAAGGTTGTAAGGTTATTTTTGCTAACTCCTTCGGTCATGAAGATTTTATGATCAAGGCTGCAAAAGAATTCACAAACGTTCAGTTCTGCCACGCTACAGGCACAAAGGCTCACACTGAGAATCTTCCCAACTATCATAACGCTTTCGCTTCCATCTACGAAGGCCGTTACCTTGCAGGTATCGTTGCAGGTCTTAAACTCAACGAAATGATCGAAGAAGGCAAGATCACTGCTGACCAGGCTAAGATCGGTTACGTTGGTGCTTACACCTATGCCGAAGTTATGTCCGGTTATACTTCTTTCTACCTTGGTGCAAAATCCGTATGTCCTTCCGCTACAATGGAAGTTCAGTTCACCGGTTCTTGGTATGATCCTACAGGTGAAAAGAATGCCGCTGAGGCTCTTATTGCTAACAAGTGCGTTCTTATTTCTCAGCACGCTGACTCTATGGGCGCACCTTCCGCTTGTGAAGACGCCGGTATCCCCAACGTTTCCTACAACGGCAGCACCTATGAGTCCTGCCCCGAAACCTTCCTTGTTTCTTCCGCTATCAACTGGGCTCCTTACTACAACTATATGATCAAGTGTGTAGTTAAGGGCGAGGCTATTGCTGCTGACTGGTGCGGCGGTATTGCCGAAGGTTCTGTTGTTCTTACCGGAATCAACCAGGATGCTGCTGCTGAAGGCACTGTTGAAAAGGTTAAGACCGCTATCGAAGGTCTTAAGAACGGTACCGTAAAGGTATTTGATACTAAGAACTTCACCGTTAACGGCGCTGCTCTTTCTACCTATAAGGCAGACGTTGACACCGATGATGCTTTCACACCTGATACCGAAGTTATCGAGAATGGTATATTCAATGAATCTAAGTTCCGTTCTGCTCCTTACTTTGATATCCGCATTGACGGTATTAAGCTCTTAAACGAAAAGTTCTAATTTCATAAAACTTAAGTCTTATGATATAGGCGGAGGATATCCTTCGCCTATATCTTGATTTTAATCCCATAAGCACAAAGCAGAAATTTCTTTGTTTTTATGGGATTAAAATCTATATTTGGAGGTGCTTCAAATGGCTGAAAAGGTTGCCCTTGAATGTAAAAACATAACCAAAACCTTTGGTAAGGTTGTGGCAAATAAAGACTGCGACCTTCAGGTTAAAAAGGGTGAAATTCTTGCAATTTTAGGAGAAAACGGAAGCGGTAAAACAACGCTTATGAATATGGTTGCAGGTATTTATTTTCCTGATTCGGGCGATATTTATATTGACGGAGAAAAGGTTGTTATCAAATCTCCTAAGGATGCCTTCCGCTACGGAATCGGTATGATTCACCAGCATTTCAAGCTTGTTGATGTTTTTAGTGCCACAGAAAATATTGCCCTTGGAATTGATGAGGGTAAATATAATCTTTCAGAGGTTAAGAAAAAGGTTATTGAGATAACACAGCGTTACGGTTTTGTTATCGACCCTGATAAAAAGATTTATGACATGGCGGTTTCGGAGAAGCAGACCGTTGAAATACTTAAGGTTCTTTATCGCGGCGCCGAAATTCTTATTCTTGATGAGCCTACCGCTGTTTTGACTCCTCAGGAAACCGAAAAACTGTTCAGTATTCTTCGCCGTATGCGTGAAGACGGCAAGTCTATTGTTATCATCACCCACAAAATGCACGAGGTTCTTTCAATTTCCGACCGCGTTGCTATTCTTCGCAAGGGTGAGCATATTGCAACGATAAACACCGCCGAAACAAACGAGTCGCAGCTTACCGAAATGATGATGGGTAAGAAGGTTGACCTTAATATAAACCGCAGTGTGCCTAAAGACAGCGTGGACCGCCTTATTGTTAAGGGTGTTACAAGCGTAAACGCCGAAGGCAGAAAGGTGCTTGACGATATCTCCTTCACCGCTCGTTCAGGAGAAATTTTAGGTATTGCAGGTATTGCAGGCTCAGGTCAAAGAGAGCTTCTTGAATCTATTGCGGGACTTCACCATTTAGACGGCGGCGAAATTATTTACATTGATCCTAAAACCGAGACGCAGGAAAATCTTCGTGATAAAACACCGCTGCAGATTCGCGATTTAGGTGTTCGCCTTTCCTTTGTCCCCGAGGACCGACTTGGTATGGGTCTTGTGGGGAATATGGACATTATTGATAATATGATGCTTCGCTCCTACCAGAAGGGTAATTCGGCGTTTTTACAGCGCAAGGAGCCAAAAGATCTTGCAGACCACATAATTAAGGAGCTTGAGGTTGTTACACCCGGTGCAACAACCCCCGTTCGTCAGCTTTCGGGCGGTAACGTTCAAAAGGTTCTGGTTGGCCGTGAAATTGCCTCTGCTCCCAGCGTTCTTATGGCGGCTTACCCTGTAAGAGGCCTTGACGTTAATGCATCATATACCATTTACAATCTTTTAAACGGACAAAAGGAAAACGGTGTTGCCGTTATTTTTGTGGGCGAGGACTTAGACGTTCTCCTTGAACTGTGTGACCGAATTCTTGTTATCAACTCAGGTAAAGTAACCGGTATTGTGGATGGTAGAACCGCACGCAAGGATGATGTTGGCTTCCTTATGACAAAATCTACAGAAAGCGAGGAGTGTTAAATATGGAAAAAACCGATAAGAAATTTCGCGCTCCCCTTTTTCACATTGCTAAAAGAGAAGAAATGCCCTGGCATTTCGGCGTTATGGTTCGTGCTGTTGCAATAATTTCTGCCCTTATTGTTTCGGGAGTTTTGATTTCCCTTTTAACGGGAAAAAATCCCATTCAGGTTTATATTACAATGTTTCAGGGTGTATTTGGTAACCCCGACAGAATCTGGGATATGGGTCAGCGCCTTGCCATCTTGCTTGGTATCTCCTTGGCAGTAACCCCTGCATTCAAGATGAAGTTCTGGAACTGCGGTGCCGAAGGTCAGGTTATTATTGGCGGTCTTGCCACCATCTGTGTTATGCTATTTTTAGGTGACAAGCTTTCCACGCCGCTACTTCTTATTACTATGATTGCCGCAAGTATTCTTGCAGGCATTATCTGGGCGGTTATCCCTGCTATATTCAAAGCGCTGTTTAATACCAACGAAACCCTTTTTACCCTTATGATGAACTATGTTGGAATTCAGCTTGTCGCTTATTTTCTCAAATTAGTGGCTAAGGACGGTTCGGGTGTTTTATCTCCCCTTCCCCAATACGGACTTCCGGTACTTGGAAAATATCCCTTCCTGCTTAATATATTAATAGTTGCAGCCATTACGGTTATTGTATATATCTATTTAAAGTCAAGTAAGCAGGGCTATGAAATCAGCGTTGTTGGCGAAAG
>JAZRQA010000076.1:0-16305 GCA_045649505.1 Acutalibacteraceae bacterium | reverse complement strand
AAAAATGAAAAAAATTCATCTGCAAACACAATGCAGTCATATATTCGTGATCTTACTCAATTTTCTGCCTATTGTTCAAATTTTAATTTTAAAGACCTTGCGGATGTTAATACAGATTTCATTAATAACTATTTTAATCATCTTCGTTCAACGGGTCGCTCAGAATCCACACTCACAAGAGCTGCAGCATCGCTTAGATGTTATTATAAATTTTTAGATAAATATGGTTTAGGGAAAGATAATCCAGTAAGCAAATTAAAGCAAAAAGCAGCACCAAAAAAACTGCCTGAAATACTCACTAACAAAGAAGTATTGCTCCTTCTTGAACAGCCTTCAGGGACTGATTATAAAGCATGTAGGGACAAGGCTATGCTTGAGCTTTTGTATGCGACGGGTATAAAAGTTTCCGAACTTATTGAACTTAAAATTTCAGATGTAAATTTACATATTGGTATATTACATATGCATTCTGGAAAAAACGAGAGAATTATTCCCATATATCCTGAAGCAATTAAGGTTCTTACAAAATATTTAAATGACGTACGACCTGTTGTTGTTATGAATTCAGCTGAGGACAGGCTATTCACCAATATGACGGGCGGAGCTTTGTCCCGTCAGGGATTTTGGAAAATAGTAAAGCATTATGCTCAGCTTGCAAAAATTAATAAGGATATTACTCCGCATACACTTCGTCACTCGTTTGCTGCACATTTGCTTGAAAATGGAGCGCAGCTTAAAGATATAAAGGAAATGCTCGGCCATTCTGACATTTCCTCAACCCAAATATACGCTCAGCTTATGAAACAAAAATACGCGCAGGCATATAAGCGTTTTCATCCCTTGGCGAGATAAAAACTCTGTTAATGTTTTGACGGAGTTTTTTTAATTTTGGAGGTTTATATGATTAAAAAAAGAATTGAAAAAATAATGCAAAACCTAGAAAACGCTGAGGCATTGTTGATTTTAAGTGAACCTAACAGATTTTATTTAACAGGTTTTTCTTCGAGTGCAGGCACTCTTTTAATAACAAAAGAAAAGTCATATTTTCTTATAGATTTCAGATATTATGAAAAAGCAAAGGCAACGCTTAATTATAGCAAGGTTATTCTTTTGTCAAAATATGACGAACAAGTATGTGAACTTTTAAAGCATCATAATATTAAATCTCTTTTTGTTGAAACAAATTATGTAAATATCAAACAGTTTAATATTATGAAAAAAGCATTAGAAAATATTTTTATTTCTACCGATGCTAAGTTTGTTAATTTAATCGAGGATATGCGAAGTGTTAAAGATGAGCAGGAGCTTAATTTTATAAAAAAAGCGCAGTCAATAACAGATAAAACTTTTTCCTATATCCTTAATAATATTAAACAGGGTAGAACAGAACGTGATATTATGCTTGATATGGAGTATTATATGCGTCGACTCGGTAGCGAGGGTGTATCATTTGATTTTATTGTTGTATCAGGAAAAAATTCTTCACTTCCGCACGGTGTTCCAACAGATAAGCCTTTACAAAACGGAGATTTTTTAACAATTGATTTTGGTGCCGTAGTAAACACATATCGCTCTGATATGACAAGAACTGTTGCTTTAGGATATGTAACAGATGAGCAAAGAAGGGTTTATAATACCGTTTTAAAGGCACAGCAGTGTGCAATTAAGTCGGTAAAAGCGGGTGTTGTATGCAAGGACGTTGATAAAATAGCGCGTGATATTATATATGATGCTGGCTATGAGGGGTGCTTCGGTCATGGTCTTGGACACAGTGTCGGTATTGAAATACACGAAAATCCGAGTTTTAATTTAAGCTGTGAGACACCTCTAAAAGCCGGTATGGTTATGACGGTGGAACCCGGAATTTATCTTGAAAATAAATTTGGTGTACGTATAGAGGATATGGTTTTTGTTACCAATTCAGGATGTACCAATATAACCGAAAGTAAAAAAGAATTGATTATATTATAAGAAAACTCCGCATAACACAAATGTGTTTTGCGGAGTTTTAAGGTTTACATATTTTACAGGGAATGTAGTTATCTTTTAAAAGTCTTGAACGGTCGGTTGTGCACATTATATTGTTTTTATTTTTACTCGTTGAGTATCTGCATGATTCTAAATGAAATTTCTTTGTATTTATATTAGCGTAATATTTTATATTTTGCTGATTTTCAGGCGGTATATAGTATCCGTTAACGGTTAACGCTGTTTCGTTATCGGGCATAATAACACTAACGGTGTCTTTACTTTGAGTGGAAACTGTATCTGAGTTTGTTCCACATCCGCAAAGAAAAACAAGAAAAATTATTGTTATAGCAACTACCTTTTTCAAATAAATCACCCTCTTTAATAGATAATAAAACATACATAAATAAAAATCAAGCCTTGAAAAAACAAAAAATACATTGTAAAATTATAATATATTTTATACATAGGAGGTAGGCAATTGAACAATAATCTAAAAAAATTGAAAGAGCGCGCTAATTCTTTGCCATCAACCCCCGGTGTATATATTATGAAAAACAGTAATGATGATATTATATATATCGGAAAAGCAAAATCACTAAAAAACAGAGTTACCCAGTATTTTGGAAGCGGGACAAATCATACCGCTAAGGTTAAAAAAATGGTTGATAATATTGATCATTTTGATTTCGTTTTATGTGATACCGAGTTTGAAGCTTTTCTTCTTGAAAATTCGCTTATTAAACAAAATCAACCTAAGTATAATATTTTGCTTAAAGATGATAAAGGTTATCATTATATTAAGGTAACCGATGAAAAATGGAAAAAAATTATAACAGCAAAGCAGATAAATGATAACGGTGAGTATATCGGACCTTATAATTCGGGTTCTATTGTAAAACAAACAGTGGATGAAGCATGTAAAATATTTAAACTTCCCACCTGCAATCGTTCATTTGATAAACGCTCAAAGCCTTGCCTTAATTATCATATAGGGTTATGCGAAGCACCTTGCAAAGGGAATGTTCCGCTTAATAAATATCTTGAAACACTTGATAGCGCTGTAAGCTTTATTAAAAAAGGCTCAATTGCCGATGATGAAATTGAAAATTTGCAAAAAAAGATGGAAATAGCGGCACAAAGCCTTGATTTTGAATATGCCGCAAAGCTTAGAGACCGCATTGTTTCAATTAAAAAGGTACGAGAACGTCAGAAGGTAATCACGGATACCTATGAAACACAGGATATTATTGCAAGCGCAGGCGCAGATGAAAAAATTTGTATTCAAATTTTAAAGTTTCGAAATGGTCATTTGAGTGATCAACAGCATTATATTATAGATGAAAACTTAAATTTTCGCAGTGAACTATATTATGAATTTCTACAAAGACACTATAATGAAAATTTTGATATACCGCCAAGAGTAGTTTTGGACTGTGAGGTTGAAGACAAGACAATTCTTGAAGAGTGGTTAAGTAAAAAAATAGGAAGAAAAGTTAATATTGTTGTTCCTAAAATCGGTGAGCAATTAAAGCTTATTGATATGTGCAGAACTAATGCGGCACAAAATCTGTCAGAGGTTATTAAACGTAGCGGAAGAGAAACATCAGCGCTCAGCGAGCTTGGCGAGCTTCTTGGGATAGCTCCGCCCAAATATATTGAAGCGTACGATATTTCGAACTTTGCAGGTTATGAAAATGTAGCGGGAATGGTAGTTTTTCACAATGGTAGACCCGTTAAATCTTCCTACAGAAGGTTTAAGATAAACAGTTTTGCGGGTCAGGACGATTATCGTTCCATGGCGGAGGTTATTGATAGACGCCTAAATGAACTAAAAAAAGCGAATGATGCCGCTTTTGCCCAAAAACCCGATCTAATATTGCTTGACGGAGGACGTGGGCAAATAAATGCTGTTTTGCCGGTTTTTCAAGCACATAATATAGATATTCCTGTTTTCGGAATGGTAAAGGATTCAAAACACAGAACACGGGCTATTGCAAGTGACGGCGGTGATATAGCAATTAAGTCTACAAAAAAGGTATACACCTTGGTCACTAAGATTCAAGATGAGGTTCACCGTTTTGCTATTTCTTATAACCGTAACCGCCTTAAAAAGAATATGCTTGAAAGCGAACTTTGTAAGATTGAGGGTATAGGGAAGGGAAGAGCCAAAACACTAATTACTCATTTTAAAACTGTTTCTAAAATTAAAAATGCAAGCATTGATGAACTTTCTTCTGTTAATGGAATAAGCACGTCGCTTGCGCAAAATATTAAAAATTACTTTAAAGAAGATTAAGGAGCCTTTTTTGGCTCCTTAAAATTTATTTATTATCACGGAGTTTTACGCTGTTCCTTGTATTCAAAAGGCTTTCTTCATCGGTTGTTATATAGTGATTTTTGGTTGTATTAACGCTTGTATGGCCTAAAGCCCTTGCAACAAGATAAATATCGCCTGTATTTTGATATAACTCGGTTCCGTAGGTTTTACGTAGCTTATGCGGAGTTATAACATTTGTTACTCCAATAGCATTAGCGTATTTTTTTATCATATCTTCAATAGCTTGCACGCATAGTCTTGTTCGCTGAATCGAAAGGAAAACTGCATCCTGAGATTCCTCATTCGCAGGAACAATTTTTTCACGCAATATAAGGTAATTTTGTAATGCTTCAATAACCTCATCACTCATAGCAATGTATTGATATTTTCCGCCTTTTCTGTAGACACTTATAAGGCAACGGTTAAAATCAATATCCCGACGATTAAGACCGACACACTCCGAAACTCTAATTCCTGTTCCAAGCAATAATGTAGCAATAGCAAGGTCACGAACACGTGTTGATTCAAGATATTTTTGCTGTCTTGGTGTAAAACTCTCGCTGCCATACTCAATTGCATTAAGAAAAAGCGCAACCTCATCAGGAGCAAGACGAATTATACGGTTATCCTTATCGAGTTTAGGCTTTAAAACCTTATCACAGGGGTTTCCGGGAATAAGGTCATTACGATATAAGTAGGCAAAAAAAGAGCTTAATGCAGACAATTTTCGCGCTATTCCGGCCTTGTGATTTTGCTTTTCTTTATTATACTGCAAAAAATCGGTGTATTCTTCAATATCACGCGCATTGATTTTTGATATATAATCTATAGAAATCTCGTTTAAAGATTTATCCAAGAGATTTGCAGATTTTTTAAACCACTCAAAAAACATACGTAAATCATATGCATAAGATAGGCGAGTTTTAGTAGTTGTATTTGTTTTTCTTGAAATAAAATAATCATTCACATATGGCGGCAGATCGCAAATTATTTCTTTGATTTTTTGCATATTGATTCTGTCGATTTCGTGATGATAGGTATGCATTTAGTATCAGCTCCGTTAAATAGAAATTTTAAAAACGACCTATTGTATTAAAAGAAAAAAATTATTTGATGGAAAAGAGCGAAAATATATGTAAAAATAAAAATAAAAGCTTAATATTTTTCAAATAAATTTGGCAAGTCACTTAAAAAAGTTATTAAGTTAATATATTAAATACTAATATTAAAATATTATATGAATATAGGTAAAATAAGCCCAAAACCTTTTTACATTCATTATTTTAGCATATGTAGGTTTTTGTGTCAATATCTTTTTGAAAAACATACATTTATCCAAGAGATATAGATTTTAATGATTCCCCCCTTTTTTTATGTTAATCAAGTAAAAAACCGACGAAAAAATAACTCGTCGGTTTATTTATAATGAATATAGGTTGGTGAAAAAGCGCACTTGCGCTTTTTCACGGACAAATTAGAAATTTGTCTGTGAAATTATAAAAATAATTTCACCTATTTCATTGCAATGATGTCGGCGTAAATAATCAAGGATTATTTACATAAAACCGCTACACATAGCGGTTTTTCGAAAAGCTTTATTTGAAAGCTTTTCGACTACCGATTATCATTATTATAAAATTATACATACAAGGCCGTTGCAACCTTCATTTATTACCCGTTCTATGGTTTCTTGAATTCTCATTCTTGCATCTGACGGCATTCTTGAAAGTTTAGTATGCAGTCCTTCGTTTACAAGTTCGTGAAGTGACTTGCCAAATATATTTGAATCCCATATTTTTACAGGATTTTCCTCAAATTCGCTAAGCAAATACATTACGAGGTCTTCACTTTGTTTTTCGCTTCCTACAATAGGACTTACTTCGGTATTGATATTTGCCTTCATAAGGTGAATTGACGGTGCTGATGCGCGAAGTCTTACACCGTATCTTCCGCCCTGTTTCATAATTTCAGGTTCCTCTAAGGTTAGTTCTTCTATAGATGGCATAACAATACCGTAACCCGTTGCCTCTACCTCGTCAAGAGCATCCTTTACGCGCATATATTCCTTCTTCATTTTTGAAAGTTCCATTATATTTTCAAGTAATTCTTGCTCATCGTTTATTATAATACCTGTTTGCTCTGCAAGTATTTTATAGAAAAGATTTGATGCAATACTAAGCTTTAGCCGTGCCTTCCCCTTCCCTAGGTCTATTTGAGATATTTTTACATGCTCAATATTTTCGCTTTGAGAAATTGCATGCTCAATTAAATGTATATCTCTTATGCGTTGCACTTCGTTAATTCCTGATTTAATACTGTTTAAAATATCGCTTCGAAGCCAATGCTCTAAACTTAAAGAATTTATCCATTTAGGTACATCAAAATATACCTCTTTAACAGGAAATTCGTATAATATTTGTCCCAAAATGCCTTTAATATCATCAGTTGTGAGTTCAAGACAGTTTACAGGCATTACAGGGACACCATACTTTTTACTCAGCTGTTCAGCAAGTTCTACAGCTTCTGATGAATTAGGATACATACAGTTTAACAATACAACAAAAGGTTTATTTATCTGGGTTAATTCTTCAATAACGCGTTCTTCGGCCTGTTCATATTCTTCGCGTGGAATATCACTAATACTGCCGTCTGTAGTTATTACAAGACCTATTGTTGAGTGTTCTGTTATAACCTTTTTTGTTCCTATTTCTGCCGCCATATTAAACGGAACAGGCTGTTCGAACCAAGGTGTCATAACCATTCGTGGCTGATCACCTTCTATATATCCGAGCGAGCTTGGCACAATGTATCCTACGCAGTCTATGAGACGAACATTAAATGCGGAATTTTTATCAATATTTATATTTACTGCATTTTCAGGAATGAACTTTGGTTCAGTTGTCATAATTGTTCTGCCTGATGACGATTGCGGAAGCTCATCATTTGCACGTTCTTTCTCAAACTCTTGCGATATATTCGGAATAACAAGCTCATCCATAAATTTTTTAATAAATGTAGATTTACCAGTTCTTACAGGACCAACAATACCGAGATATATATCACCTCCCGTTCTTGTGGCTATATCATGATAAATATTTACATTGCTCATAAATTTAATTCCTCCATATGATAACATTCTCTATAAAAACATATGACAAGCAAATAATTATTATGATTAAAGTTGCAAACGAAGGAATTTTAAAGTATAATAAATTAAATAAATTAACATTTTCTTAATACAATTATCTAATTTTTATTTTATTATAATAATAAACAAGGATTGGAGGGCTAAAATTAAATGGACAATATAAAAATACTTATTGTTGATGATGATGAAAACATATGCGAATTATTACGCCTATACCTTGAAAAAGACGGATTTTCAACCATTGTAGCTAATGACGGTGAACAGGCTATCGCCTATAACGAAAAATATTCACCCGACCTAATTTTACTTGATATTATGCTTCCTAAGCTCGATGGTTGGCAGGTTTGCCGTGAAATACGAAAAATATGTAATGTGCCTATTATTATGCTTACTGCCAAAGGAGAGACCTTTGATAAGATACTGGGTCTTGAACTTGGCGCAGATGATTATGTGTCAAAACCTTTTGATACAAAAGAGGTTATTGCGCGCATAAAAGCGGTACTTCGTCGCAGTAATAAAAAAGAAGTAAAAAACGAACAAAAAGTTAAATATGATAAGCTTATAATAAACCTTACCAATTATGAGCTTATCGTTGATGATATTCAGATAGATACTCCCCCGAAAGAGCTTGAACTAATATATCATCTTGCAAGTAATCCAAACCGTGTTTATACTCGTGACCAACTTCTTGACGAGGTTTGGGGATTTGATTACTACGGTGATTCCCGTACGGTTGATGTGCATGTAAAAAGGCTTCGCGAAAAGCTTGAGGGAACCTCTGACGAATGGAGCTTAAAGACCGTTTGGGGCGTCGGATATAAATTTGAGACTAAATAATTATGAAATCAAAACTATTTAAAAGATATTTTTTAACTACAGCAGTAATTATTGTTTTTTGCTTAACATTTATGCTCCTTATACTAAGTATCGTAATCAGCAACTATCTTGCGCGGGATAAATATAAACTGCTCGAAGAAAACTGCAAATCGGTTTCAACGGTAGCGGTTGTTGACTATAATTCTGCTGCGTATGAAAGAAATCTGTATAATGTTGTAAGGGTTTTGGGTAGTGTTTCAGACCTTCAAATATATGTGACAGACGCAGATTGCAACATCACTATTTGTACATGTTCCGATTGGAGTAAGATGGGTAACTGTAAGCATACAAATTCCATTGTTCCAAATTACATTGCGCGCCAAATACTTGAAGGTGAATTTAAACAGGTTACAAATATGGGAGGACTGTTTGATGAGATATGCTACACAATGGGAAAGCCTATAGTAAGTGCTGACGGTACGATTATTGGTACGGTAATTGCCGCGTCCACTACATCATCTCTTAAGGCTCTTCTGTCGGTTTTATTTCAGTTGTATGCTTTTTCTGCAATAGTCCCTATCGTATTTATGTTCTTTGCAATTTATGCTACGACATATCGCTGGACCAAGCCTCTTAAAATGATGTCGGCTGCTGCTCGAAGTATGGCTAAAGGCGATTTTTCGAAAAGAATACCTATAATGAGTGATGATGAAATTGGTGAGCTATCAATTTCTTTTAACCAAATGACAAACTCTCTTGTTCAACTTGAAAGTATGCGTAGAAGCTTTGTAGCCAACGTATCCCATGAACTTAAAACACCAATGACTACCATTGGAGGCTTTATTGACGGTATAATTGACGGAACAATAGAGCCTGACAGGCAAGAGTATTATCTTAATATCGTTTCACAGGAAATTAAACGTCTATCACGGCTTGTTCAATCTATGCTAAGTCTTTCAAAGCTTGAATCGGGAGAGCTTAAAATCAACCCCGTTAGATTTGATTTTTATGAAATGCTATGTAATATCGTTATAAGTCAGGAACAACGTATAAATGAAAAGAAAATTGACATTGTCGGCCTTGATAAAATGCAGTCTATTATTGCTACCGCTGATAAAGACTTAATTTATCAGGCAATATATAATCTTACCGACAATGCTGTTAAATTTACCGACAACGATGGAACAATCACTTTTGGTTTATCCAAGGATGAAGGACGAGTTGTTTTTTCAATTAACAATACAGGTGATATTATTTGTGAAAATGATTTGCCGCATATATTTGAAAGATTTTATAAAAGCGATAAATCAAGATCTGCAAAAAAAGACAGTACCGGTTTAGGCCTTTATATAGTAAAAACTGTTATAGATTTGCACAAGGGTTATGTAACAGCAACAAGTTCAAAGGAGCGCGGTACTACCTTTACCCTTTCCATCCCCACTGAATACAAGCAATAAAAAGCGAAGGAGTTTAATGAATACAATGGAAAATAATGATAAGGATTTCTTTAGTGACATTGAAATGAATGAACCCGTATATGATAATATATCTGAAAACAATCCTACACAAGATATTATAGATGAAAAGGTTGAATCCGAACAGTTAATCGCTGAATCAATAATTCTCAAAACACCAAGGCCTATTCCTGAGGCAAATAAAAATAGAGGTCTTCGCTTTTTCACTATTATACTTGCTTGCGTTATAGCCCTGTCGGGTAGTTGTCTTGGCGGATATTTTATAGGTGTAAGCAGTGTTAAGAACAATAATTCATTTATCGATCTTGACCTAGAAGCAAAACCAAAGAATACTGATGAATATTCACCCTCACAGGTTTATGCTATGGTAAATAAGTCGGTTGTTGGTATTGTAGTTTATAATGCAGCGGGTTCATCCTCTACTGCAAGCGGTGTAGTATATTCTGAGGACGGTTATATAATTACAAATGACCATATTTACAGTTCTATACCTGCTCCACAGTTTAGGATTTACACATATGACGGCAAAGAATATGATGCAAAATATGTTGCGGGTGATACCCGAAGTGATCTTGCTGTTTTAAAAATCAATTCAAATGGTTTCTACCCTGCAACCTTTGGTAATTCCAGTGAGATTGTTATTGGAGAATCAGTTGCCGCAGTAGGAAGACCCAGTACTGCACAGTATGGCTCGAGCATTACCACGGGTACCGTTTCTTTAACCGAAAGAAGGATCACAGTAACAAGCAATTATTCCTCAAAATTTATACAGACCGATGCGGCAATAAATCCGGGCAGTTCAGGAGGCGCGTTGCTTAATATGTACGGTCAGGTTATAGGTATAACCTCCTCAAAGGCATCAAGCGGCGAGTACGAAAGGGTTGGTTTTGCAATTCCCACTACAACGGTTAAAAAGGTTGTTGAATCGCTTATTAAAACGGGAAAAGTAGCCGATAGAGCACGACTTGGTATTTCATATACCGCCGTTGATTCGCTAACAGCTAAGATGAATAATCTTTCTTCAACAGGTCTCTTAATTCAGTCGGTTACCGAAGATAGTGAGCTTTACGGAAAGGTCACCGCAGGAGAGGATATGATAATAAATGTAAATGGCGTTGACGTTACCGATGATAGTGTAGTTCTTGATATAATCGATTCAAGCAAGCCGGGTGACGTTCTCACATTTACTGTTTTAACAAAGTCGGGCAACAAAAAGACAATTACTGCAGCCCTTCTTGCAGATACAGGTTCCTCAAGTTATACTACTTCTGCCCAGCCTAATAATTCCTCGGGCAGTACACCGAACGAAAGCAATCCGGATTTCTCCTTCCCCTTTGGCGATTAAATTTATTAAGAAAACAGGCATAGCATAAAATGCTATAGCCTGTTTTCTATTTAAAATATTATAAAAATATCTATCTTTTTGCGACAAAAAATTCATTTTACATATTGTATAATGTTTCGTGTGGTGAGCTGAATGGTAGTTTATGCTGATGTACTAATATTTTTAAATACAATAATAAATTTTTATCTTTTGCTTTTGTGCTCGAAAATTGGACGAAATAATGAAAGTATTTTGCGAATAGTTTGCGGTGCATTTATCGGTGCTCTCTTTTCGCTATACATATTTTTACCAAATCAAACAATTATAAGCGAAGCGGCGGTAAGAATTGTTTGCAGTGCTCTAATAATTCTTATTTCTTTCGGTTATAGAAATATTAAAAATTATTTAAAAAATGTTTTTATTTTTTATGCTGTGAGCTTCACTTTTGCAGGCGCAATGCTCGGTATTTGGTTAATATTTAAGCCCGGTGGAATGGTAATACATAATTCAATAGTTTATTTTAACTTCTCTCCCCTGCTACTAATTATTTTATCTGTGATATTTTATTTTTTAGCTGTAATTTTTAGACGAATCTTTTCTAATAAATTAAGCGAAAAAAGAATATGCAGTATTAAAATATATTTGAATGATAAATATATACAAACTTTAGCGCTTATAGATTCAGGTCATAATGTTACTGATTTTTTAAGTGATAAGGATATAATTTTTCTCTCTAAAAGTAAAGCATTTGAGCTATTTGGTAGTATTGATCCTCTGAATTTAAACGATGAATACAAAAAGAGATACCGTCTTATTCCCTGTCAAACGGTGAGCAGTGACGGAATGTTAACAGCAATGCGTTGCGACACAGCAATTTTAACCTACAAGAAAGAACAGTTTGTTGTTAAATCCCCAATAGTTGCTGCAACTCAGACCAATTTAAATAGTGATTACGGCGCAATAATAAATCCCGCTTTAATTGAAAGAAGTTAGGAGAAAAGTAAAATGCAATTATTAAAACGAATTAAAGAATACTATAAAGCGTTAATATTAAAAATTTCGCCTGTTAAAAGCATTTTTTATATAAATGGGCCCGAGACCTTGCCTGAACCATTGAATGCACAAGAAGAAGCAGAGCTTCTTTTAAAGTATGATACAGATAGGCAGTATGTAAGGAATGAGCTTATAACCCATAATTTAAGACTAGTTGTCTATATAGCACGTAAATTTGATACAGTGGGTGCAACTATAGAGGATCTTATATCCATAGGAACAATAGGCTTAATTAAGGCGGTTAATACCTTCTGTCCTGAAAAAAACATAAAGCTTGCAACTTATGCTTCCCGTTGTATTGAAAACGAAATTCTTATGTATTTAAGAAAAACTTCTTCACAAAAGCACGAAATTTCAATCGATGAGCCACTTAATATTGATTGGGATGGAAATGAACTTTTGCTTTCCGATGTATTGGGTAGCGATGGTGACGAAATAGGCAGAGGTGTTGAACAGGAAGACGAAAAAACAATGTTAAATCACCTTATAAAAGGGCTGAGTGCACGTGAAAGACAAATTATGGAAATGCGTTTTGGTATGGGTGGATATGATGAATATACGCAAAAAGAGGTTGCTGACAGTCTTGGCATTTCGCAATCATACATATCAAGACTTGAAAAAAGAATAATCCAAAAATTAAAAAAACAGCTTGAAAAGGCCGTATAAAAAAGTCCGCTAATTTAGCGGACTTTTTTATACTCCTGTTTTAAGGTGACAAATTAAAGGACACGCTCATACAATGGTAAAGGGTCCCCCAAATTTTATGAAAAGGAGTGCGAAATTTTGAATAACGAAATGTTTTCAAATGAAGGTACGCTGTATCACGGTATGTCTGACCCTGCATTATATTCTGCTATAAACAAAATAGTGCATTCAAAATCGGCTGACGATATGAGCAGGCCTTCAAAACTGCCTGATGATATGGTTGTCGCAATGGCGTATGTGCCGTTACAGTTTTATTCTCGCGAATATGAGCCTGACGAAGGCTTTGATAAAGGTACAATGTTTCCCGAACTTAATAAACCATTTATGCCGGGTGATATGCGATGATGAAAAATAATAATGGCAGAGCAATGCTACGACGAAAAATTGATGCTTATGATTTTGCAATACTTGAGTTTGGAATGTACCTTGATACTCATCCATGTGATATGAAGGCTCTACAGCGCAGACAGAATTTGCAAAAAGAGCGTAAGGCTTTAGTTGAGGCTTACGAAACAAAATACGGACCATATATAGTTAAAGATACTCAGGTGCGCGGCAACACATGGTCCTGGGTAAATGATCCGTGGCCTTGGGAATATAATTTTATAGGTAAGGAGGATTAGACTTTATGTGGCAATATCAGAAAAAATTACAGTACCCTGTTAAGATAAAAAATCCCAATCCGAAGTATGCAAAGATAATTGCTTCCCAGTTCGGCGGTGCTAAATGTAAAAAGATATAAAATAATTTACCGCCCCACTCTTATGAGCGAGGCGGTATTTTTATGCTATGCTAATCCTTTTTAGGTGCGGTGTATGTAAGTGCTCGGGAGCTGTCGCCAAGGCCCGAAGTAGTAGGGTCGGTTACAGCGTTCCATACGCTGACAATAATTGCAACAACTATTACCGGGTTACCGATGGCCGATAGCAGCAGTTCACCAAGAGCCGCCCAGGTGGTTACGTCTTTCCAGTTAATGCCTAGGTGTGTGAAAATGGGCAGCATAATCGCAATACCAATCTGTGCCCAAAAGACAGGGTTTTTAAATCTTACAAGCCAGTTAATTTTCATAATAAGTTACTCCTTATATTCCTAAGAACTTTTTCCAGGTATCTATATCTACAACGCCGTTAGTGGGGAGGCCCTGTGCCTTCTGATAGGCTATAACTGCAGCCTTTGTACCGGCACCGAATTTGCCGTCCTGCTCCACCCCTACACACTTTTGTATGAGCTTTGTGAGATTTTTATTTTTCCAAGGCCAATAGCAACGCTGGCAAACAGCACGTGTTGCAACGCTCTCGCACTCACTACCCCATTTGCCGTCTTCGCCGTATTTCGGGAATCGGTACCCATCGGCAATAGCCGCCTTCTGAAACTCCGATACGGATATTTTTGCCTTGGGCGCACCACCGAAGGTCGCACGGTATTCCTGCTTGTGGCCGTACCAAAAGCTCTTTTGTGTGCGGGTGTCTATATGTACAAACTCACCATCCGCACCTTCATAAAGACCTATACCCTTAACGCCTATACTCTCGGCGTACTGTGCCACCTTTGCGGGGGCAACGTTCTTCACATAGAAATCAGCAGCCTGTCCCTTGGTATGATATGAGCCTGATGCGCCGCCTACCTTCTTGTTGTGGGTACTGCATCGGTAGGCGCTGGTGATGATTACAGGCTGAGCAAAGTAATCACGTATCTTCTGAAGATAGGTTATTAGCTTTGAATCTATCTTTAAGGTCTTGCAGCACCCGCTACCCTTGCAGGCGAACTCTGCACTGTTAAAATTGTTGGACAGCTTTGCGCTTGTCCCCTTTGCATAGGTGTTGATTGCCATTTAAAATTCCTCCTTTATTCGTGTGCTTGTTGATTAAGATATTTATCAAGTTTATCTTTAGCAACAGGCACATTATGATTTGCGCCTAACTGCTGTAGTCCATCCAAGCAAGCGGATAGCGCAAAACAAATCAGACAGTTCTCCTCATTGAGTCTGTGGACATCTGCCTCGTGATGCTCTTTTAGAGATGTAATCTCTGTTTTTTGCGCTTTCTGTTCAAGATACCATTTATGGATTTTAAGAATGATACCTAACAATAATCCTAAAGCAGATACTACCGCACCTGCGGTAATGATGGTTTGCCAATCAATATACATTGGTTTCACCCCCATTTACAGGAGTATACTGCGCATCAATAGCAGACTGTATCTCAGCAAGGTCACCTTCTAAAAGCACGCCCTTTTCAAGCCAACCTGCAGATGCAAGCATAATCTCAAAGTCAGGCTTTTGTCCTATGGCTAAAAGCAGACCCTTTTTAATAAACTCTTTTAAACTGAACATATTATTCACCCCCTGTAAGTGCGACTGCGGTGGTCACCGCCTGAAATGCCTTATCTATATCTTTAATGTACTGTGCCGTAATAATCACTCCTTCGGTATCGGATACAAGTGTCATAGACGGATACAGGCTTTTTATACCCTCAACAGCTCCGTCTGGGTTTACACGATGCTCCTCTTTAGTTTCATCAACTGTAATACAAACGGTGGATAAATCCTCAATATACGGCGCGTATGCGGTTCTTTTACTACCTTCTTCTACTTGTACTCTGCATTCCAACGATGCACCCGTTTCGGTCATCGTTTCCCACATTCTAAACCATATATAGTCAAATTCGCCGCTGTTAAAGGTTGTCATTATAGTTGCTATAGTTGTATCTGTTCCATCTGATATAACACCCGTATTATTACCGTAAACAGCAAAATTAGGGTGCTTTATATTATAGTCATATACAGATATTCTATAATTAGTATTAGGCTTAACCTTTATAGCCTTTTTGGGCATAAATCTATCGGCATTTCGCCATAATTTAAGTTCACCGTTGAAAATATTCTTTCTTTCCACGGTGCAGGCGACATCATGCTCTATCGGGCTTGTGTCGGTTATTTCAACAGCATCAATACCTTTAGCGGTCCCTTTAAGGGCCTTGGAATTTGAAACGATATCAAACTGCCCTGCCTTAAATACATCGTTTATCCGCTGCGGCAGTTCGCTCGATTTAATAACTTCATCATTGGCAGTGTTTTCGCGTATAGTATCACAGGCAAGGGTATAGTCGACAAGGGGCATTACTGCGTATTGTGTCATTGTCCCACCTCCGAAACATCAATAAAGTTCGCGAGGACAAGTTCGGCAATCTCGGTTTTATCGGTGTCGGTAAGAATATACTCTGCACCGGGTTCACCCTTGTCTCCCTTAAGGCCCTGTATGCCTTGTATTCCCTGTTCACCCTTATCACCTTTATCTCCCTTAGGGCCAACTTCTCCTCGCGGTCCCTGGGAGCCTGTTTCGCCTTTAGGTCCACGCAGAGCCTCTAACTGCTCCGCCGTAAAATGAGCATAGGTAAAGGGCTCACCCCTATCACCCTTCTCTCCCTTAGGGCCTACAGGTCCTAGCTTATATGAAAGCTCATTAAAGGGGGTTACGCCGTCACCGATTTTAAGCCA
>JAZRQA010000075.1:0-3565 GCA_045649505.1 Acutalibacteraceae bacterium | reverse complement strand
TGATGATGTTATAAGCACAGGCGAATCTCTTGAGGCTATGTATGCTCTTATGGAAAAGGCAAAAACAACGGTTGTCGCCGCTTGTTCAGTTCTTGCTGAGGGCGATGCTGCAAAACGTGATGATATTCTGTTTTTAGAGCCGCTGCCTTTGTTTTTTAAGGACTGTTAGCTTATGCGTGGACCTATGCTTTTCGCGGGTGCGTCAGCATTTTTCCTATCCTTTGTAGCAGCGCAAAGCATCGCGCTGTATATAATTCTTTCGGTAGCAGTAATTTCGGTATATGTATATTTATATTTTATAAAGCAAAAAAGGCTGCATTTCGTTTTTGCAGCCTTTCTTTTATTTATAATTACCGTAGTGACCATAGTTAATGTCTTTGCCACACAAAAACTAAGAGCCTATGACGGCGAAACTTGTGATATTACAGCCGTAATAAAAACACAGCCAACAAATTACGGTATAGGCTATTCCTATACCGCCGAACTTGAAAGGATAGAGGATAAAAAGTTTGAACTCGCAAATATAAACTTAAATACATTTGATAATTCTCTGTGTCCCGGTGACCGCGTAATCGCAACCGTATCCCTTTATGAACACCAAAACAAGGAATCCTTTTACGCTGAAAATATTTTTATTCACGGCGAAGTAGAGGAGATTATTCAAATACAGCCTCGTTATAATTTGCTTCGTTATAAAATTTATACACTTCGGGTTTATATAAGGGAACTTATTTCCGATTTTATTGATGATGATACAGGTCAGCTTATTGTGGCGGTTATAACAGGGGACAGATCCGGCATAAGTGACGAAACCTATTCGCTTATAAAGCGAAGCGGCGTTGCTCATATGATAGTTGTTTCAGGTATGCATTTATCAATTGTATGTACTGCAATAATGTGGACGCTTCGGCGTGTGCTTCCAAATCATATTGCGCAGGGTATTGTAATGCTGGCGGCGGTAGTGTTTATTATGCTGTTGTGCGGTTTTACAAAATCGGTATTTCGCGCAGGTATAACGTATATTATACTTACTATGGCATTATTCTTAAAGCGTGACGGTGATTCGCTTTGCGCACTATCCCTTACCGTAATAATAGTTATGCTCGTAAACCCATTTGCCGCCTATAGCATTTCCTTTGAACTTACCGTTTGTGCAACCTACGGAATACTTGTGTTAGCCCCTATACTTGCAAACAAGATAAACGGATTGCTTCACACCGAAAATAACAGCTTTATTAAAGGCACTATAGAGGTAATTTGCGTTACGGTCAGTTCAAATATTATGACATTACCCATAGTTCTTTATGTGTACGAATGGGTATCTGCCGTATCACTTTTTACGAATATACTTATTAACTACTCAGTATCAGCAATGCTTGTGGTTGCAATTATCGCAGTGCTGGTGGGCAAAATACAGTTTCTTGCTTATCCTGCTTTTCTTATTGCGGGTCTTCTTTCAAAATACAGCCTGTCGGTGATTGAATATTTGGGTCGCTTGCCCTTTGCAACCATAAACTTCAACGGCAAATCCTTGGCTGCTATTTTGTGTATGCTTTATCTTGTTGTTTTTCTTTATTATTCTTTAATAAGAAGAAAGGACTGAATTGTTAAAATAATTCAGTTCTTTTTTTACAAATCGCATAAAAATATATACTTTAAGTTGACACAATATGAGATTTATGATAAACTTAATGTGTATATTTATGTTTATTTTTACATTGTTGAAAGAAGTGTTTTTTAAGTAATGTCTGTAAGCGATAAGCGAATTTTATTATCCTCTCCAACAATGCACGGCGAGGAGCAAAAATTTGTAAAGGAAGCCTTTGATACTAACTGGATAGCGCCGCTTGGTGCCAATGTGGATGGATTTGAAAAAGAAATTGCTGAGTACATAGGTGTTGGCCATGCTGCCGCCTGTGTGAGCGGTACTTCGGCACTTCATCTTGCAGTAAAGCTTGCAGGTGTAAAGCACGGGGATATTGTTTTTTGCTCAGATATGACCTTTTCTGCTACTGTAAATCCCGTTACCTATGAAAAGGCAACACAGGTTTTTATAGATAGTGAGTATGAAACTTGGAATATGGACCCCGCCGCTTTGGAAAAAGCCTTTGAGAAATATCCTGAGTGTAAATGTGTGATAGTTGTAAATCTCTACGGCGTTCCTGCTAAGCTTGACGAAATAAGGGAAATTTGCGACCGTTACGGAGCCGTGCTTATTGAGGATGCCGCCGAAAGTCTTGGCGCAACCTATAAGGGCGTTCAGACGGGAACCTTTGGTCAATATAACGCCGTAAGCTTTAACGGTAATAAAATAATAACCACCTCTGGTGGCGGTATGCTGCTCAGTGATGATGAGCAGGCAATTAAAAAAGCCCGTTTCTGGTCAACACAGTCCCGCGATAGCGCGCCCTGGTATCAGCACAGCGAGATAGGTTATAACTACCGTATGAGTAATGTTGTTGCAGGTATAGGACGAGGTCAGCTTTTGCACCTTGAGGAGCATAAAAACACAAAGAAAAAGATTTATATGCGTTACAAAGAGGGATTAAGGGGTCTTCCTGTGACAATGAACCCTTATCTTGATTGCTCTGACCCTAACTTCTGGCTTTCCTGTCTGCTTATAGACAGGGATTGTCCCGTTAAGTTTATGGATATATTAAATAGGCTCAACGAAGAAAACGTTGAATCCCGCCCGATTTGGAAGCCTATGCATATGCAACCTGTATTTGAAGGCTATGATTATATTTCGGCAAACGAAAACAGCGTTTGCGAGGACATTTTCAGCCGCGGTTTGTGCCTGCCGAGTGATATAAAAATGACCGAGGAAGAGCAGGATAAAATAATTGAGATAATAAGAAGTGTGTTTTAATGTACGCAAAATACATAAAGAGACCCCTTGATTTTATACTCAGTTTTTGCGCAATTTGTGTTCTTTGCCCAATACTGCTTGTACTGATTATAGTGGGTTTGATAAATATGAAGGGAAATCCTTTTTTTACTCAGCTTCGTCCTGGTAAGGATGAAAGAATTTTCCGCCTGATAAAATTTCGTACAATGACAAATGAGAAGGATAACGCGGGTAATTTATTATCCGATGATATTCGTCTTACAAAATACGGTAAATTTTTACGCAGCACCTCGCTGGATGAGCTGCCCGAACTAATAAATATTCTTAAAGGCGATATGTCTATAGTCGGTCCCAGACCTCAGCTTGTTCGGGATATGGTCTTTATGACCGACGCGCAAAGATTCCGCCATACCGTTCGTCCTGGTCTTACAGGGCTGGCTCAGTCTAACGGCCGTAATGCAATATCGTGGGAGAACAAGCTCGGCTTTGATTTACAGTACATAGAAAATATAACCCTTATCGGTGATATAAAAATTATTTTAAATACTGTTATTTCGGTCTTTAAAAGGGAGGGCATCACCGAGGAGGATAGCGCATCATCCACCGATTTAGGCGATTATTTGCTAAGCGTTAATGCTATAGATGAGAATATTTATAACGAAGGCCAACAAAAAGCTATAGAACTGATAGGTAAAAACTAATGGAAAAGTTTAATTT
>JAZRQA010000074.1:0-4242 GCA_045649505.1 Acutalibacteraceae bacterium | reverse complement strand
CACATACGCTCAACACCGAATTGCGCTTCCCAGCCGAGCACCTTCTTTGCCTTATCGGCGTTTGCATAAACCTCATCAGGGTCACCGGGACGGCGTTCGGTAATAACATAAGGAATAGTAACACCCGAAGCCTTTTCAAAGGCATCCTTTAACTGTAAAACGCTTATTCCGTTACCTGTACCCAGATTAAATGCCTCGCAGCCCTCGTTGCCCAGTGCCCAATCGATAGCCTTAACATGGCCTTTTGCAAGGTCAACAACATGTATGTAATCGCGCACTCCCGTACCGTCAACAGTTTTATAATCGTTGCCGAAAACATTAAGCTTCTCAAGTCTTCCAACCGCAACCTGAGAAATATAAGGCATAAGGTTGTTAGGAATTCCCTTAGGGTCCTCGCCGATAGTTCCGCTCTCATGCGCGCCAATGGGGTTAAAGTAGCGAAGCAGAGCAATACACCAGCTATTATCAGAAACAAACACGTCACGAAGAATTTCTTCAATGAAATACTTTGTTCTGCCGTAGGGGTTGATTGCGCCCAGAGGCATACCCTCAACCAAAGGCATCTGCGTTGCAACACCGTAAACTGTAGCAGAGGAGGAGAACACAAGCTTTTTGCAATCAAACTCGCGCATAACTTCAAGAAGTCGCAGAGTGTTTATAAGGTTATTATCATAATATTCGATAGGCTTTCTGACCGACTCGCCTACCGCCTTAAGACCTGCAAAATGAATTACCGCCTCTATTTTATTTTCGCTAAAGATTTTGCGAAGGGCATTTTCATCCCTTACATCGGCCTCATAAAGCTTTACACTTTTTCCCGTAATCTTCTGGACACGGTTTAAGGCCTCAGCACTGCTGTTATCAAAATTATCAATAACCACTACCTCATAGCCGCTGTTTAACATTTCAACGCAGGTGTGGCTGCCGATATATCCGGCTCCTCCGGTTACAAGAATTGCCATAAAAAATCACTCCTTAATCATCTGTATTTAATTATATATCATTTTTAATTTTTTTCAAGGTTTACAAGTATAAAATTTTATGCTAAAATAAAATATATTTAGGTATTAAGGTATAGGAGAACAAAAAAGCTATGGAATTTTTCCTCAACCCCACCGCGCTTATGCCCTTTTTTGCGGTGCCCGTTTTGCTTGCGGACAAGCATTTAAAGCTCGCAAGTGAAAAGACATTAAAAATTATGCTTTACATACTCCGCCACAGTGATGAGCAGATAAATATTCAAAAGTTAGCCGATTTTTTCCGTATGAACGAAAACGATGTGCGTGATGCCCTTGATTATTGGGTTAACGCGGGAATAATCGGTGTAAATTCTTCCGAAAAAAAAGAATCAGAGCCTGAAAAAGCACCGCCCGTAAAGACTGTACGCTCCAAGGCGGTCAAACCAACAAGGGAGGAAGTTGCCCTTCGCGGTGCGCAGGATGAAAAGATACAATTTTTACTTCGCGAAGCGCAGTTGAAGTTTGGAAGAACCCTAAAATCGGGCGAGGCATCGACCCTTGTTTGGCTTTATGATGATGCAGGGGTGGACGTTTCACTTATACTAATGGCGGCGGAGTATTCCGCATCTGCCACAGGAACGCTCAATATTCGCACCATTGAAAAAATTGCTCTTGACTGGGCTGATAACGGCGTAAAAACTATTGCGCAGGCCGAAAACAGAATCGCCGTACTCTCGCGTCAGGAAACCTGTTGGAGATTGCTTGAAAGCGTGTTCGGTCTGGAACACCGCTCACCCAGCACAAAAGAGCTTGAACTTGCTACGCTTTTTGTAGAGGAATGGAAGTTTTCCCGTGAAATGCTGCGCGCCGCTTATGAGCAGTGCGTCGATTCCACCTCTAAGTTCTCTCTGCCCTATATAAAAAAGATTCTTGAAAGCTGGCACAAAAAGGGATATACAAGCGTTGAGCATACAAAGGCTGAGGATAAGAAGTCTAAAAATGACAGTTCGTCTCACGCTACCTATGACATTGAAGCATTTATGAGAAAACTCAACTCGGAGGAATAAAAATGGCGACCAACAAATTTTATACCGCCGCTTTAAGCGATATAAAAGGCGCGCGAAGCCGCGCCCTTGCCCTTTATGAACAGGAAAAGGCTGAGCTTTATGAAAAGGACCCTACTCTTAAGGGATTGGACCTCAGCCTAAACGCAATAGGTGCTCAGCTTGCCCTGACCGCACTTTCGGGTAATACTGCAAAGCTTGAGCAGCTTAAAGAGGACTCCCTTGCTATATCGGCGCAAAAGGCGCAGAAATTAAAGGAATCAGGGATAAGAGAGCCTGCGCCTGTTTGCCCTGCCTGCAAGGATACAGGCTATGTAAACGGAAAATACTGTGAGTGTGTTAAGCACCGCGCGCGTGCTCTTATGGCGCAGGAGCTCGGTCGCGAAATGCCCATTGAACAATGCACCTTTTCTGCCTTCGATTTAAAGTATTATCCCGAAACCGCCGATAGCGGTGTTGCCCCCAAAAAGCGTATGGAGCAGATTTTAAAGTTCTGCCGAGAATATGCAAACTCCTTTAACTTAAACAGTAAAAACCTTCTGTTTACGGGCGGTGCAGGTCTGGGCAAAACCCATTTATCCTTAGCAATTGTCGGCGAGGTTGCCGCCGCGGGATATGAGGTTATATACTCGCCCGCCCAGCGACTTTTTGATACTATTGAAAAGGAGCATTTTGCCTATACAGGCAACGAGGACTACCTTGATACTGTGCTTTCCTGTGACCTGCTTGTTATCGATGATCTTGGCACCGAGTTTTCTACTGCCTTCACCGCAAGCGTTATACATAATATTATTGATACCCGCCTGCTACGAGGCAAGGCAACCATTATAAGCACCAATTTAAATCCTTTAGAACTTGAGAAAAAATATGATTCTCGCATCGTTTCCCGCCTTATGGGCAACTACGAATTCAAGGTTTTTGCGGGCGTAGATATTCGTCAGCAAAAGGCAATGGCTATTTAAAGCACCTAAAATACCGTGTCCAAAAAAAGTACAGGAATTCATAATTATCTCTCCTTATAGGCAATGTGTTGCCTATAAGGTATCACATATTGCCTACTTTTGGCAAGAAAATCTTTTATTATGTGCATAGAATAATTATGGAGGAAAAGCTATGCACACAATAAACGCTGTAAAAAACAGATTACTTCAGCTGTGCGGCGAAAGAAATATTACCGTTAATAAATTAGCCACTCTGTCGGCGTTGCCGCCCTCATCGGTAAAGGCGATTCTTTACGGACGCAGTAAAAATCCCAAACTTATTACAATAAAAATGATTTGTGACGGACTGGGTATAACTCTGTCAGAATTTTTTGATACAGATGAGTTTAATAACCTGGAACAGGAACTTAAATAATAAAAACCATAAAAAAGATTCAGACAAAAAAAAGACAAGTCGTAAGACTTGTCTTTTTTTGTGTTGGCATCTACTTATCTTCCCGGGCAGCTTCCCGCCAAGTATTGTCAGCGCAAGTGAGCTTAACTTCTGTGTTCGGAATGGGAACAGGTGGACCCTCACCGCAATCAACACCAACTAAACTTTGTACCATAAAGGTACTTTATATAAAATAGCATATGCTATCTTATATGCTTTTATGCACAAATAAATGGTGACCCGTACGAGATTCGAACTCGTGTTGCCGGCGTGAGAGGCCGGAGTCTTAGGCCACTTGACCAACGGGCCATGATTTGTGCACAAAAAATGGTGCACCATCAGGGACTCGAACCCGGGACACCCTGATTAAGAGTCAGGTGCTCTACCAACTGAGCTAATGGTGCATTAAAAAGGTGCTCAATCGCACCCTAAAAACTGAACAAAGATAAATGTAAGGATAGAGGAACGAAATATTAAAGGTCAAGCCCTCGGTCTATTAGTACTGCCTAGCTAAACACATCACTGTGCTTACACACGCAGCCTATCAACCCGGTAGTCTTCCGGGGACCTTACTAGCTTACGCTAAGGGATATCTTATCTTGAGGTTGGCTTCACGCTTAGATGCTTTCAGCGTTTATCCAATCCGCACTTAGCTGCCCAGCTATGCCCTTGGCAGAACAACTGGTGCACCAGAGGTGCGTCCATCCCGGTCCTCTCGTACTAGGGACAGCTCCTCTCAAATATCCTACGCCCACGACAGATAGGGACCGAACTGTCTCACGACGTTCTGAACCCAGCTCGCGTACCACTTTAATCGGCGAACAGCCGAACCCTTGGGACCGAAT
>JAZRQA010000073.1:0-2951 GCA_045649505.1 Acutalibacteraceae bacterium | reverse complement strand
TCAAGCTCTAAAATTTTAGAATATTTGTTTATGTTATATTGCATTTAATCCTCCGGAATGGAATTATAAAAATCAAGAGTATAAAATTTGCGCTCTGCTTGTGTAATTAAAAAATTTTCAGTAATCCCCGATAATATTTTTGCACTGTTTTCAGGAATTTCAAAGCTATATAATTTTTCAAATTCGCTAAATATAATGTGTCGCATTGCCGAAAGAAGTGTTCTATCTATTCTTGCAAGATTACCCTGCGGCTTACACTGTGCACAATATATCGAACCGTTTTGAAGATCAAAAAACATTATATCGTCTTCAAAGCAACCGCATCCCTCGCAAGCAATAAGTTCCGGTGCGTAGCCTGAAAAAGACAACATTTTAAGTTCGGTAATGGCTTTTAAAAGGCTCAAGCTTTTTTTGCCGTTAGATAATAAATGAAGCGAGTTAAGAATTAGGCGCATATATTCTCCGGCAGGTGCTTCAACGGGAGCAAGCGCAAGACATAACTCACAAAAATATTGTGAAAGAGCAAGCTTTTTAATATCATCACCTGCTCCAAAAAAAATACGAATAGGAGAAACCTCTTTAAGTTTATATGTATCGCCCTTTTTCTCAAGCAGCGCATCAGAATAAGCCAGTAAGCTTGTCCCCGCTGCTTTTTTATTTTTAATATTTTTAACACCCGATGCAAACGCTTTGATAACACCGTATTCTCTCGTTAATAGGGTTATAAGACGATCTGCTTCACCAATATTCATTTCTCGGATTACAAGAGCTTGTGTCCTTATCTGCAAGCTTGCTCACCTCGGTTTCCTCATAGTTTTTAGCCGATTTGTAGTCAAGATAGGTTGAAATATTACCTGTATTTATGAACTGTTGCCAGAGCATTTTACTATCCATTAAGAATCATCCTTTCGTTATATTCTTAATGTTCCCTTTAAGGTTTACAGGTATTAAAGGAAATAATTAGTCTAAACCAAAATTGCGAATCAATGCTTCGCTGTTTCTCCAATCGCGCTTTACCTTAACCCAGAGCTGTAAAAGTATTTTTGTTCCAAAAAATTTTTCAAGCTCAAAGCGAGAGTCTATGCCTATTTTTTTTAGCATTGAACCGTTTTTGCCAATAATTATACCCTTATGAGAATCTCGTTCACAGTAAATGGTGGCATAAATTTCAATAATAGGATCGCCCGATGCATCATCGCGTTCAAAAAAGCGGTCTATACCTACTGCAATGCCGTGAGGTATCTCTTTATCAAGGCTGTATAAAGCCTTTTCTCGGATTATTTCGCAAACCATAACCCTATCGGGCTGATCGGTAACTGCATCATCATCAAAATAGTGCGCAGATTTTTTTGCAAAACCAGTAAGTTCGCTAAGTAAAATATCGCAACCGTCACCCGTTTTAGCACTAAGAGGTATAACAGCACTGAAATTAAAGGCGTTTGTATATGCAGTTATTAACGATAAAAGCTCCTCCTTCATTTGGAGGATATCTATTTTATTGATAACAAGTACTGTTTTAAGATTTTTGCGTTTAAGTTGGTCAATAAGTGCCTTTTCTGCCGCAGGCAATTCGCCGTCCTCAAGGCGGAATTTAGTTGTAGCCTCAACAACAAGCACAGCAGCGTCAACATCTGACATGCCTTCACCTACAGCCTGTATCATTTTTTCACCGAGAGTGTTTCGAGGTTTGTGAAAACCGGGCGTATCGATAAAAACAAGCTGTGTATCATCCTTTGTGTATACACCCATAATTCTTGTTCTTGTTGTTTGAGGCTTGTCCGAAACGATTGAAACCTTCTGGCCTAGAAGTTTATTAAGTAATGATGATTTACCAACATTAGGTCTACCGAGAATTGTAATAAATGCTGCTTTATTTTCTGCCATTTTATTGCTCCTTTTTTATATCAAGACCCATTTTTTCAAGAATAACTTCTTCGTGATAGCGCATAATAGCACGCTCTTGCTCGTTGTTAACGTGGTCATAACCTAAAATATGCAAAATTGAATGTACCGTAAGATATGCAAGCTCTCGGTCAACGCCGTGACCGTAAAGGTTGGCCTGCTTAAGTGCGTGTTCAACCGAAATAATTACATCTCCGAGTGTTATAAGCGTATTTTCAGGATTAACTTCATAACCGCTTTCATCACCCAAAGGGAAAGATAAAACATCGGTGGATTTATCAATTCCACGAAAATCATTATTTATTTCTCTTATTTTTTTATCATCTACAAAGGTTACATTTATTTCACAGTCATCTTTAAATTGTTCACATAAAACGGCAGTAGTACAAGCTTTTCTTACAAGTGCGCGCCATTCTTTTGGAAGGGATAAAACCTTTTGCTGATTTAAAATATTAACCTTTATGCTCATTGCGGTTTTTCCTTTCATCAAACTTCTCATATGCCTTAATAATCTTCTGAACAAGACGGTGGCGCACAACGTCACTTTCATTAAATCTTATAATTGCTATGTCATCCACATTTTTTAAAACACTAACCGCTTCTTTAAGTCCTGATTTTTTACCATCAGGCAAATCAATCTGTGTAATATCACCATTTACAATTATTTTAGAACGGTTACCAAGACGTGTGAGAAACATTTTCATTTGCTCACCTGTGGTATTTTGAGCCTCATCAAGAATAATAAAACTATCATCAAGAGTTCTGCCTCTCATATAAGCAAGTGGCGCAACCTCAATATCTCCGCGTTCCTGACACCTTGCAAAAGTTTCAGGACCTAACATATCAAAAAGTGCATCATAAAGCGGACGAAGATACGGATCAATTTTTTGCTGAAGATCTCCAGGTAAAAATCCAAGCTTTTCTCCTGCTTCAACTGCAGGTCTTGTTAAAATAATTCTTGAAATAAGTTTTTCACGGTATGCAGCAACTGCGGTAGCTACGGCAAGATAAGTTTTACCTGTGCCTGCAGGACCTACACCTATAGTTAT
>JAZRQA010000072.1:0-4231 GCA_045649505.1 Acutalibacteraceae bacterium | reverse complement strand
GGCACACCTCATTGTCCGATTTGCGGCAAGGAGATATCTCAGCAAACTACCGACCAGATTGTCGATAATGTTATGAAACTTCCCACAGGCTCCAAAATTCAGATTATGGCACCTATTGTCAGGGGCAGAAAGGGCGAGTACGCCAAGGAACTCGATGCCGCGCGTAAATCGGGCTATGTGAGAGTTCGTATTGACGGCAGTATGTACGAGCTGAGTGAGGAAATAAAGCTTGAAAAAAATAAAAAGCATTATATTGATGTTGTGGTTGACCGCCTTGTTATAAAGGACGAAATAAAGAGCCGCCTTGCCGAAAGTATAGAGACCGCCGCGGGTCTTACGGGCGGTATTATCAATGTGGATGTAATAGGCGGTGAAGAGCTTCATTTTTCGCAGAACTATGCCTGTGATGAGCATAATGTAAGCCTTCCTGAAATTACGCCGACCCTATTTTCCTTTAACAGCCCCGTTGGTGCCTGCGCTACCTGTACGGGGATAGGAAAATTTATGAAGGTGGATGTGCGCCTTATTATAAACGATGAAAGCAAATCCTTGCTCGACGGTGCAATTCGCGCTTCGGGTTGGGGTGTTAACTCCTGGACATATCCCGATTCAGGAACCGTTGCTACAATGTATTACGAAGGTATTGCCCGTCATTACGGTTTTGATATAAATACACCTTTTGACAAGCTCCCTGAGGAGGCAAAAGATGCCGTACTGTTCGGCACAAAAGGCGAAAAGATAAAGCTTACCCGAAGTGATATGTGGGGCGGGGGAGAATATTACGCCCCATTTGAGGGTATTGTAAATAACCTTGAACGCCGTCACAAAGAAACCAAAAGTGACTACTCAAGAAGCGAAATTGAAAGCTATATGACCGAGTGCGACTGCCCCGATTGCAACGGCACAAGACTTAAACCCGAAGCCCTTGCCGTAACGGTAGGCGGCAAAAATATTGACCAGGTCTGCCGTCTTAGCGTTGTCCAACTTATTGAGTTTATGAATTCTTTAGAGTTCAGCGATTTTAAGGCACAGATAGCGAGACCTATAGTAAAAGAAATAAACAGCCGTCTTAGCTTCCTTAAAAGTGTCGGGCTTGAATATCTTACTATGTCCCGCACATCGGGCACCTTGTCAGGCGGTGAAAGCCAGCGTATTCGTCTTGCAACGCAGATAGGTTCCTCCCTTATGGGCGTACTGTATATTCTTGATGAGCCCAGTATAGGCCTTCATCAGCGCGATAACGAACGCCTTATTCAAACCTTAAAGCACCTAAGAGACCTTGGAAATACTTTGATTGTTGTTGAACACGATGAGGATACTATTCGTTGCGCCGACCATATTATAGATATAGGTCCGGGCGCGGGTATTCACGGTGGTAATGTAGTATTCTCAGGAAGTGTTGAACAACTGAAAAACTGCAAGGAATCAATAACCTCCGATTACCTTACAGGCAGGCGTAAAATCCCAGTTCCCGCTGAACGCCGCAAAGGTAACGGCAACTTTATAACGGTTAAGGGAGCAAGTGAGAATAACCTTAAAAATATAAATATTAAATTCCCATTAGGTGAATTTGTTTGCGTAACGGGTGTTTCGGGTTCGGGAAAATCTTCTCTCGTAAATGAAATACTACAAAAATATCTTTCGGCAAAGCTTAATAAGGCAAAAACCGTTCCGGGTGCCTTTAAGAGCATATTAGGTGCTGAAAATCTTGATAAAATAATCAATATAGACCAGTCACCCATAGGCAGAACACCGCGCTCCAATCCTGCAACCTACACAGGGGTGTTTAACGATATCCGTGAGCTTTTTGCCCAGACTAAGGATGCAAAGGCAAAGGGCTACAGCGCGGGCCGATTTTCCTTTAATGTCAAGGGAGGACGCTGTGAGGCTTGTGAGGGCGACGGAATTATAAAGATAGAGATGCACTTCTTGCCCGATATATATGTTCCTTGTGAGGTTTGCGGCGGTAGCCGTTACAATAGGGAAACTTTAAGTGTAAAATACAAGGGAAAGAATATTCACGATGTCCTTGAAATGACCGTTGAGGAAGGACTTGAGTTTTTTGGCAGCGTTCCAAAAATTGCAAGAAAGTTGCAAACCCTGTTCGATGTCGGGCTTGGATATATTAAAATCGGTCAGCCCGCAACTACCCTTTCCGGCGGTGAGGCTCAGCGCGTAAAGCTTGCAACCGAGCTTTCAAAGCGAAGTACGGGAAAGACAGTTTATGTGCTTGATGAGCCTACAACGGGGCTTCATTCATATGATGTGCATATGCTTATAGATGTGCTTCAACGGCTTGTGGAATTAGGTAACACCGTTATTGTAATCGAGCATAACCTTGATGTCATAAAAACCGCTGATTATATTATTGATTTAGGCCCCGAGGGCGGTGACGGCGGCGGTAGCGTTGTTTGCTGCGGTACTCCCGAACAGGTGGCTGAGTGTGAGCAGTCCTATACGGGACAATTCCTTAAAAAAATGCTCTAATATTTACACATTATTAACTATTGCGCGTAAAAATACGCTAGAATATAGTAAGGAGGGGAGCAGATGTTCGGTTATATCCGTACCTATAAGCCCGAAATGAGGGTAAAGGAATTTGAAATGTATAAGGCGGTATACTGCACACTTTGTAAACAGCTTGGTAAAAACTACGGCGTTCTTGCTCGCCTTACATTAAGCTATGATTTTACGTTTTTGGCACTGCTGGGCCTTTCTCTTGAGGATGCGCCCTGCGGTACAGTTCGTAAACGGTGCGCCTTTAATCCGCTAAAAAAATGCAACTACTGTGAGGCTTCTCGTTCAGAATTTGACCTTTGCGCCGCGGCGGCAATGATAATGCTTTATTATAAAATAGATGATAATATCCGTGACGAAAAGGGCATAAAAAAATTTGGCTACCGTCTGATAAAAGCACTTTATACAGGCTCCCATAAAAAGGCGGCAAGGCAGTTTCCCGAAATTGATAAAATAATGTTCAGTTATATTTGCGAGCAATGCGAAACGGAGCGGCTTGGCGTATTTGATGCCGACCGTGCCGCAGATCCTACCGCCAAAGCGTTATCGCAGCTATTTGAACTGCTAAGCCGTGACGCTGCTCAAAAACGTGTATTAAACCGCATAGGCTACTGTATGGGCAGATATATCTATATTTTAGATGCCGCTGCCGATTGGACGCAGGATAAAAAGAAAAACTCATACAACCCCTTTGCCGATAAAAGCAGACAAGAAATGATAAACTGCGCTACTACCCATGTAAACCTTACCGTAGGTGAAACAAAAGCGGCATTTGAACTGCTTGATATATATAAATTCCGTGATATTTTAGGAAACATAATTTATTTAGGAATGGAAGAAACGGCAAAAACTGTTTTGCAAAACGATAAAAAGGAGAAATCCCAATGAAAGACCCCTATTCCGTACTTGGAATAAACCGCAACGCTACAGATGATGAGGTAAAAAACGCATACCGTGAGATGGCAAGAAAATATCATCCCGATAATTATGCCAACAATCCTCTTTCCGACCTTGCGGCTGACAAAATGAAGGAGATAAACGAGGCGTACGATGCTATTATGAACGAGCGTCGCCGCCGCGGCTCAGGCAATAGTAATAACTACAACAGCGCATCCTCTAATTTCGCAGATGTGCGCTCCCTCATTACTAATAACCGACTCGAGGAAGCTCAGGAGGTGCTTGACGGTGTTCCGCCCGAAAAGCGTGACGCCGAGTGGTATTTTTTGAACGGCACCGTGCTCTATAAGCGCGGATGGTTTGATAACGCCTATACAAGCTTTTCTACCGCCTGCCGTATGGACCCCTCTAATCCCGAGTACCGTGCCGCCTTCAGTCGTATTCAGCGTCAGGCGAGCGGAAGAAACGCCAACCCTTATCGAAGCTCTCCCAATATGGGCGGTATGAGTAGCTGTGACTGTTGCTCAAGTCTGCTTTGTGCCGATTGTTGCTGTGAGTGTATGGGCGGCGATCTGATTTCCTGTTGCTAAAGCCTTATGAAAAATATAAGTAAATTAACACTGTGTGCAATGCTTTGCGCCCTTGCTGCAACATTTATGCTTGCTGCCTATTTTCCGTATCTAACATACGGGGTTCCGCTGGCTTCAGGCGTGTTTGTTATGTTTGCGGTAATAGAGGCGGGAAAGAGATGGGCATTGCTTACCTACGCCGCTTCGGCAGTAATAGTTTTCTTTTTTGCCGAGCCTGAGGCGAAGCT
>JAZRQA010000071.1:0-9021 GCA_045649505.1 Acutalibacteraceae bacterium | reverse complement strand
CCCACGCACCGTGACCTTTTTGATACACATCTTATGGGACTCATGCTTCCCTTACCCAGTACGGTTACAAAAGAATTTTACAATCTTTATAAAAAATCCCCTGTTGAGGCAACCGATTATTATTACCAGTTCAGCAAGGACACTGATTATATTCGCAGATACCGAATATGCAAGGATGTTAAATGGGTTACTCCCACACAGTACGGTGACCTTGATATAACCATAAATCTTTCTAAGCCCGAAAAAGACCCTAAAGCAATAGCCGCAGCAAAGGCGGCTCCGCAGAGTGGCTATCCAAAGTGTCTGCTTTGCCGTGAAAACGAGGGCTATGCGGGAAGAATAAATTCACCTGCAAGGCAGAACCACCGAATTATACCCGTAACAATAAATAATTCCCAGTGGTTTATGCAATACTCCCCTTATGTTTACTATAATGAACACTGTATTGTTTTTAACAGCCAGCACACGCCTATGGCAATCAATAAAGCCACCTTTAAAAAAATACTCGACTTTGTTAAGCAGTTTCCACACTATTTTGTCGGCTCAAATGCCGACCTACCGATAGTTGGCGGTTCAATTTTGAGTCATGACCATTTTCAGGGCGGAAATTACAACTTCGCAATGGCAAAGGCACCCATTGAAACGAGCATTGTTTTCAGCGGTTTTGAGGATGTTGAGGCGGGTATAGTTAAATGGCCTATGTCGGTTATAAGAATACGCCATACCGAGCCTGAAAAGCTTGTGCAGCTTGCTGACCGTATTCTTGCCGCCTGGCGTATATATACCGATGCTGACGCCTTTATTTATGCAAATACAAACGGTGAGCCGCACAATACCATTACCCCAATTGCAAGAATGGCAAACGGCAAGTTTGAGCTTGATCTTGTGCTGCGAAATAATATTACCACAAAGGAGCATCCCATGGGTGTTTACCATCCTCACGCCGAGCTTCACCACATTAAAAAGGAGAATATCGGTCTTATTGAGGTTATGGGTCTTGCGGTTCTCCCCTCCCGTCTAAAGGAAGAAATGGATGAGCTTGGTAAGGCTATCATCGAAAAGCGTGATATAAGGAGCGACAATATGCTTGCAAAGCACGCTGACTGGGCGGATGAGTTGATAGCGCGTCACGCAGATATAAACGCCGAAAATGTTGATAAAATTTTAAAGGACGAAATCGGCATTGTGTTCTCAAAGGTGCTTGAGCACGCGGGTGTATTCAAACGAGATGACGAAGGCAAAAAAGCATTTGTTCGTTTTGTGAAAACTGTAGGATAAGGAGTTTAAAAATTTAATGGCTAAGATTGCTCCGTCGGTACTAACTGCCGATTTTATGAATTTAAAAAATGATATAATAAGACTTTCAAATGCAGGTGTTGATATGCTACACCTTGATGTTATGGACGGAATTTTCGTTAAAAATATTTCTTTTGGCGTTCCTGTAATTAAATCAATCCGCGCCTGCACAGATATGATTTTAGACGTTCATCTTATGATAGACCGTCCTCATAGATATTTAAAGGATTTTGCCGCCGTTTGTGATTATCTGGGATTCCATTATGAGGCAGGCTCGCCCGTTAAGGAAACTCTTGAGGAAATCCGAGCTTTGGGATGCAAATCCTGCATAACTATTAAGCCTTGTACCGAACCTGAGGAAATTTTTGATGTTCTTCCCCTTTGTGATATGGTACTTGTGATGTCGGTTGAACCGGGCTTCGGCGGACAAAAATTTATGCCTGATGCGCTAAGAAAGCTTCGTATATTAAAAGAAGAAATTATCAGACAAGGTCTTAATGTTCTACTTGAAGTTGACGGTGGTATAAACGCCGAAACGGCTCCCCTTGCCGTAGAGGCGGGAGCCGATATTTTGGTTGCGGGAAATTATATATTCTCTGCTGAAGATATGGCGGCGCGTGTGGCTCAAATTAAAAACCTGTAGGTTTACCGTATTCCTTTGTTCGGGCAATTTCGGTACTCGAATAATAAACAGATGAGCAAAATTCGCTCAAACGAAGCAGCTTTTCTTCATCCAACCTTGCAACAACACGGTATTTATTTTCAAAGCTGTATATTTTTTTGTCACTGGGTAAAAGTTTAAGTGCACACAGAATGTCATCAACATTTTCAAATTCAAGCACTACTGCTTTTAAGCGACCTTGAGCGGTGTTAGTAAAGCTAAAAAGATAGCCGCCGTTTTGCTGTCTTATCAGTTCAACGAGAAGCTTATCGGTTGAGGGTTTAAAATTAAGACGTTTTGCTATTTTGGAAAAAAGTGCGCTGAGTATTCTTTGAGTATCCTTACTTCGAAGACTTGGCGAGGCGTTGCCGAACAGATTTTTTGCTTCATTTGGTGAAAGAATTATTTTTAATGTTGAGTTTGCCGCAGTTTGTACAAGCATATTTCGCCTCCGAACAGGATAATAAAAGTGGATAAAAATTTTATCTTTGCCAATACTTTTTACGAGGTGAAAGGTTTTGAAAAGGCAAAGGCAAGAAAGAAACAAGTTAATTTTTATTAAGACATTTATAATTACAACCTGTTGTTTGCTTATTATTGCGATAAGCTTTATTGCAATGGGATATTTTATGGGAATAAGGAGTTAAAAATGAGTTATAAAGAATTAAAAAGCGGCACCGATGTTCGCGGAATAGCAAGTGATATAGGCAAAAAAACTGTAAATCTTACCGATGAAGCGGTTTATGATATTACAGGGGCATTTATATTTTGGCTATGCAAAAAGACTGGTGTGGCTGCTAATAATCTTAAAATCTGTGTAGGTCACGATTCCCGTATAACCGCACAGCGAATTAAAACACAGGTTATAAACGCCATAACTGCAGCAGGCGCCAGCGCGCTTGATTGCGGACTATCTTCTACCCCTGCAATGTTTATGACTACAATTGATTTAAAATCTGATGCAGCAGTACAGATAACAGCAAGTCACCATCCTTGTGACCGCAACGGACTTAAATTCTTTATACCAAAAGGCGGTCTTGACTCAGACGATATCGGTGAGATAATTTCTCTTGCAGATGAAAAAACTTGTGTTTTCGGCAACGCGGCAGGGCAAGTAAAAAAAATCGATTATATGCCTACATATGCAGCAAGACTTCGCAAAGCAATATGCGATGCTGTAGGTAAAGCCGAAAGTGAAAAACCCCTTTCGGGTTATCATATAATTGTAGATGCGGGAAACGGTGCAGGCGGTTTTTATGCCAAAGAGGTTTTATTGCCTTTAGGCGCCGATATTTCAGGCAGCCAGTTCTTAGAGCCCGATGGTATGTTTCCAAATCATATCCCCAACCCTGAAGACGGGGTTGCAATGGAGAGCATATGCAATGCAGTTAAAGCCTCAGGTGCTGATTTAGGACTTATTTTTGATACCGATGTTGATAGAGCGGGTTGTGTTGATTCAAGCGGTAACGAGATAAACCGTAACCGACTTATTGCCCTTGCTTCCTTTATTGCGGTACAGGGTAACGAGGGAGCAACAATTGTTACAGACTCGGTTACATCAGATGGTCTTAAAACCTATATAAATGAGCATTTAAAGGGAAAACATTATCGATACAGGCGCGGTTATAAAAATGTTATAAGCAAGGCTCAGGAGCTATGTGCGAAGGGCATTAACTGTCCCTTAGCAATTGAAACCTCAGGACACGCAGCGTTCAGAGAAAATTACTTTCTTGATGACGGCGCATACCTTGTTACCAAGATAATAATTGAACTTGCAAAAGGTCAGGACCTTAACTCTATACTAAGCAGTCTTGCAATGCCTGCGTTCGAGCGTGAATGTCGCTTTAATATTAAAGCTGATGATTTCAGAGCCTATGGCGAGCAAGTGCTTTCAAAGCTTCAGGCTTTTGTTGAAGGGAATGCCGACTACACCGTAGCCGATGATAACCGCGAAGGACTGCGCGTATCATACAAGGACGGATGGTTTTTGCTTAGAATGAGTGTGCACGACCCTGTTATGCCTATGAATTTTGAATGCAATACTGTAGGCGGTATAGACGAAATGGTAGATAATCTACGCCCCTTCTTTAAACAGTTTGAATTGCTTGATATTTCTTCTTTAAAATAACATTTTGTAAAAACACCCCGCAAGGCTTGGCGGGGTGTTTTTATTACTTAGTGCATCCGCAATCGGTATCACCATTTGGTGCACTTGGGGGGAAGAAATCATTTGTGGGAAATTTAATATTACTGAACACATCGCAGGGCTGACGGTCGCTGCCTGTTGCATTGCATTCCTTTTCGGGGATACAGAAGTCATACACAGGAACGAGCATCTGCACATTTCGAATAAGCTGAACAACCGTAAACAGGCCTAATGTCGCATAAACTGTCGGTGAGCCTGCAGGTAGCTCAGTTACTAAGTCTCCGCCGATATAATTACATACACAGGCGGGTATACAACAGCAATCCTGCGGTCCCTTGATTTCACACAGCCTTGAGCCAAGAGCAACGGGTTCCACACACTGGACTACGCAACGAGGCATATTATTTGTCATTCTAAGCTGATTATCTGTATCCTCTTCTACGGTTACTTCATTTGAAAATATTTTTACATTTCCTTCGCTTCCGAAAAGTATAACTCGCTTATTAAATGCGGCTATACCTTTTATCTGTTTAGGTGCACTATGCAAGCTTAAGAATGCATCAAACTCAACAAGGAAGAAAAATGTTAAATCGCAAGAGAAGTAACCTCTGTTGAAGCTTACGGGCTCAACATCAATGTAAACCTTTAAAACCTCCGCGTTACGGATATGAACGCTTATTGCCTGATTTATAATCTGTTGTGTTTCAGATGAGAAAAAGCATCTTAAATCCTCAAGACAATCCCTTGAACAGCAGGAATCATAAATTCTTCCGGCATCAATACAAACCGCTTCCCTAAAGCCACCTTCAAAATTGGCTTCATTAGTTTCTGACATATAAAAGCCTCCTATGTTATAGTGTGAAGCTGAGCATAACTCACTTCTATACCATAATATGAAAAAGCTCTAAATTAGTGATAAAATAAAAGTACATTTCACAAAATCAAATGTGAAATGTACTTGTTGTATTATTTTTCGATAATTAAGGGTTCGCCACCGCCAACCGTTTCGGCGGTAATCGTAACCTTTGCAACATTATCTTTTGAAGGAACGCTGAACATAATATCTTGTAAAACACCTTCAATAATAGAACGCAAACCCCTAGCACCTGTTTTTCGTTCAACAGTAAGCTTTGCAATATGTTTAAGAGCATCATCCTCAAAAACAAGCTCAATGCCGTCCATAGCGAAAAGAGCTTGGTACTGCTTTATTATTGAGTTTTTAGGCTCGGTCATAATACGAATAAGGGTTTCCTCATCCATACCGCCAAGCGCAGTAATAACAGGCAGTCGCCCAACAAGCTCAGGTATTAAACCAAACTTAACAAGGTCTTGGTGTGTTGCAATCTCACAAAGGGCCTGAGCCTCAATGCTTTTAGGAGACTTAACGTCAGCTCCAAATCCCAGCGAACTGCCGCCTATACGACGTTCTATAACCTTTTCAATTCCATCAAATGCGCCTGCACAAATGAAAAGAATATTGGTGGTATCAATCTGAATAAATTCCTGTTGCGGATGCTTTCTGCCACCCTGCGGCGGAACATTAGAAACAACACCCTCTAAAATTTTCAGCAATGCCTGCTGTACGCCTTCACCGCTTACATCACGGGTTATGGAAGCATTCTCTGACTTTCGGGCAATTTTATCAATCTCATCAACATAGATGATACCGCGCTGTGCACGTTCAATATCAAAATCAGCCGCTTGAATAAGACGCAGAAGAATATTTTCAACATCCTCGCCAACATATCCTGCTTCGGTAAGAGTAGTAGCATCGGTTATGGCAATAGGCACGTCAAGAATACGCGCAAGGGTCTGAGCAAGTAATGTCTTACCAACGCCTGTAGGACCGAGCATAAGCACATTGCTTTTTGCAAGTTCTACATCGCTTTCGGTTTCTTTAAATATACGCTTATAATGATTATAAACCGCAACAGAAAGAACCTTTTTCGCTTCATCCTGACCAATAACATATTCATCAAGCTTTGCCTTTATTTCGGCTGGCTTTAAAAGAGTAAACTCATCGCTTTTTTTCTTTTTAGAATTACGGGGAGTTATCTCCTCTTCATCAAAAAGCAAAGAGTTACAAAACTGAATACAACCGTCACAAATATACACGCCGGGTCCCTCGACCAGGCGTGTAACCTCATCCTGCGTTTTGCCGCAAAATGAACATTTAATCTGTGGGTTGTCAATGTCTTTATTCGGCATTAACCTATACCTCTATCTTTTAGTGATAACCTTATCGATAAGACCGTATTCAGCGGCTTGTGAAGCAGACATAAAATTATCTCTTTCGGTATCCTGACGAATGATTTCGATAGGCTTACCTGTAGCGTCTGACAAAATCTGGTTAATATTTTCACGAATCTTTTCGATATGGTGGGCGTGAATAAGAATATCCGTTGCCTGACCCTCCGCGGAGCCTAAGGGCTGGTGAATCATAATCTCACTGTTAGGCAGAGCATATCGCTTTCCCTTTGTACCTGCAGCAAGCAAGAACGCGCCCATACTTGCAGCCATACCAAGGCAAATAGTGCTAACATCACACTTGATATACTGCATAGTATCGTAAATAGCCATACCGGCGGAAACAGAGCCGCCCGGGCTGTTAATATAAAAGTTTATGTCCTTATTGGGGTCTTGTCCCTCAAGATAAAGCATCTGTGCAATAATAATACTTGCGGATGCATTGTCAACCTTATCAGATAACATAATGATTCGGTCATTAAGCAAGCGGGAAAAAATATCATAAGAACGTTCTCCCCTGCTTGTTTGCTCCACAACATAAGGAACTAAATTCATATCCATCAAAAACACCTCCGATAATATTATAAGTATGCACCGTTAATCGGATTTATAAACAATTACTTCTCGTCAGCAGGATTTTCTGCTTTTTTAGCAGTTGTTTTTTTTGCAGCGGGCTTCTTCTCGGTAGCTTCACCTTCAGCCTTTTTTGAGGTAGTTGTCTTTTTGGTGGTAGAGGATGTAGACTTTTTAGCGGTAGAGGTTGTTTTCTTTGCGGGAGCCTTCTTCTCGGCTTTCTCTGCCTTCTCGGTCTTTTCCTTTACATCTTCAACAACGGCATTTTCCTTAATAAGGTCGATAGCCTTAGAAACAGCAAGGTCCTTAGAAATTTCAGACTCGGGGATAGCTGCCTTAACCTGAGCAGCTTCAACGCCGTAATCCTTAGCCATTTTTTCAATCTGCTCATTTATCTCATCAACAGTAGGCTCAATCTTCTCAAGTTCAACAATTTTCTCAAGTGCAAGGCGAATCTTAACCTGACGCTCTGCCTGAGGACGGAAGGTTTTTGAGAACTCCTCAATGGAAGAACCTGTGTACTGCATATAAAGATCAAGGTTCATACCCTGAGACTGGAGGCGGTAATCAAACTCCTGAACAGACTGTTTTACGCGATTTTCATAAAGAGCCTCGGGAATATCACCCTTGATGTTCTCAATAATGGTATCTATAAGTTGATTTTCAACATCTTCCTCTGCAATCTTTTGCTTTCTGTCGAGTGACTTTGCCTTAATATCGGCTTTAAGCTCGTCAAGGGTATCAAACTCGCTTGCATCCTTAGCAAACTCATCATCAAGAGCAGGAAGCTCCTTAACCTTTATCTCATGAAGCTTAACCTTAAATACTGCGGGTTTTCCTGCAAGTTCTTTTGCGTGGTACTCTGCGGGGAATTCAACATTTACATCAAACTCATCCTCAACATTATGGCCTACAATCTGCTCCTCAAAGCCAGGGATAAATTGGCCTGAGCCGAGTTCAAGAGAGTGGGACTCACCCTTGCCGCCTTCAAATGCAACCTCATCAACAAAGCCCTCATAGTCAATAACTGCGGTATCACCAAGCTGTGCAGCTCTGTCCGTAACGGGAACCATACGGGAGTTGCGCTCTGCCATAGCGTTTAAAGACTGCTCAACCTCACTGTCCTCAACGGTAGCAATAACGCGCTGTGCCTTTAAGCCTTTATACTCACCTACTTCAATTTCAGGATATGTAGTAAGGGTTACCTTAAAGTCAACACCATCTTCCTTGCTTATAGAAACAAGATCAAAATTCATCTTGTCGTCAACAATCTTTAAGTTTGCCTCAGCGGCGGCGGCCTCAAGCTCATCTGCATAGAGAAGATTAAGGGCATCCTCATAGAACACCTCAGGACCATAGAACTTCTCGATAATGCTCAGAGGAGCCTTACCCTTACGGAAGCCGGGAACAGTAATCTTAGAAAGATTCTTCTTAAAAGCAGCATCTACTGCCTTCTTAAACTCTTCACCCTTAACCTCAACGGTCATCTCAACGGTGCTTTTTTCCAGCTTCTTTACTTCTTTAACGTTCATCCTATTTTTTACCTCCATATGAAATTCATTCATAACTATCTTATTTTATAATCGAAATGCAAAAATGTCAACTCTTTCTAATGAAATAAGAGAGAACTTTCCTCCAAAATCCAGGGATTTTTTGGCTATTTTGTTTGTTTTCTTCCAAAAGCGCCAAAAAATCCTCCGAAACGCACCGAGGCGTAAACCCAATGGCATCGCAAGAGATTAAATGAAATTGTATTCCTTCTTTTATGAATGGTTTCGTTTGCATTGCCTTTGAACCGTGCAAATGCCCGTAATAACATAATTTAACACCATACTCCTTCAAGAGAGGCAAAAAAGGCGCAATATCATTTTCAATAGGCGGAAAATGGAAAAATACGATTTTTTCCGAATTTGCATCAGCAGCTTTCAAAGAATGCTCCAATCGTTGCAATTCTCTATGCAATATCTTTTGATCCTGCTCTCCTCCGTCGCTTACATTCCAGCCTCGTGTTCCGCAAATGGAAAATCCTTCCGCAAATATGCAGTTATTATGAAGGATAGAAAAACGATAAGTCGGATCGTAGCCATGTCGTTCTGTG
>JAZRQA010000070.1:0-26976 GCA_045649505.1 Acutalibacteraceae bacterium | reverse complement strand
TTATAAAAATAATTTCACCTATTTCATTGCAATGATGTCGGCGTAAATAATCAAGGATTATTTACATAAAACCGCTATGTGTAGCGGTTTTTCGAAAAGCTTTATTTGAAAGCTTTTCGTCTACCGATTATCATTATAATTACATTACTAACCAGAATATGTTAAGGAGCCCATTATGAAAAGACTGCTTACCCGTTTTCTTTGCATATGTATGGCAGCGATTTTCCTAATTATTCTCAGTGCCTGCAGTTACGGAGAAAAACATACACCCTACAGCATTTCTCAAAAAATTCTTGAGTTATGCAGTGATAATGTTGAAATGACCTCCCTTACCGCTGAGCAGACCGCCGCGCATTACGGTATACCCACCGCAAATCTTCACGATTTTTGTGTTTACATTTGTGCCGCCGACGATCAGTATGATACCGTTGCGGTATTCTCCTACTCTGATAAGAAGGAGCGCGCTGTCTTTACTCAGGCAATCGCCGATAGCCTTAAAACCAACGAAACAACCGTTAAGGCAGTAAACGATGCCGAGTACAAAAAAATTCAAAACCGCCTTATAGCGGAGCTTGAGGACAAGCTTATTCTTGTTATTTCGGATAACGTTACCGAAATTGAAGCTATGCTAAAAGAGCTTGGCGCATCAAATTATACACTATAGAAAAATCTCTGCAATAGCAGAGATTTTTTTGCGATAAAATAACCGATTAACTTGTTGTATAATTATTAAAAATATGTTATAATAGCTTGAATATTTTAATTAGGAGAATGAATGTGTCTTTTCCTCTTGAAAACATAAGAAATTTTTGCATTATTGCCCATATTGACCACGGTAAATCCACTTTGGCTGACCGTATGCTTGAGCTTACCGACTCGGTATCCTCAAGAGAAATGGAGGACCAGCTTCTTGACAGTATGGATTTAGAAAGAGAGCGCGGTATAACTATTAAGGCGCACGCCGTTACCCTTTACTATACTGCCCTTGACGGTCAGCAATATGAGCTGAATTTAATTGATACCCCCGGTCACGTTGACTTTCATTATGAGGTATCTCGCTCTCTTGCCGCGTGTGAGGGTGCGGTTTTGGTTGTTGATGCCTCTCAGGGCATCGAGGCTCAGACTCTTGCAAATACCTACCTTGCCGCTGACCACGGTTTGGAGCTTTTACCCGTTGTAAATAAAATCGATTTGCCCAGTGCCGAGCCTGACAGAATAATAAACGAAATTGAGGACGTTATCGGTATTCCCGCTCAGGGCGCGCCAAAAATAAGCGCCAAAAACGGCATAAATATAAATGAGGTATTGGAGCGCATTGTTACGGATATTCCCGCCCCGACAGGGGATAGGACCGCGCCCCTTAAAGCACTTATATTCGATTCCTACTATGATTCCTACAAAGGCGTTGTGGTATACTTTCGCGTTGTGAGCGGCAAAATAAGGGTAGGCGATACCGTAAAAATGATGGCAACAGGTGCCTGTGTGCAGGTTGTCGAGCTTGGTCGCAAGGGTGCGACCTCTCTTATGACCTGTGACTGCCTTGAAGCGGGCGAGGTTGGCTATCTTGCCGCATCTATAAAGACCGTGAGTGAGGCACAGGTAGGTGATACCATTACCTTAGCAGAACACCCCGCGGATGCTCCCTTAGCTGGATATCGCAAGGTAAATCCCGTTGTTTTCTGCGGTATCTACCCTGCAGACGGTGCCCGTTACGGCGACCTTCGGGAAGCTCTTGAAAAGCTTCAGCTTAATGATGCTTCTCTGCTTTATGAGGCTGAAACCTCCTCTGCGCTCGGCTTTGGCTTTCGTTGCGGCTTTTTAGGTCTTCTTCATATGGAGATTATTCAGGAGCGTTTGGAACGCGAATATAATCTTGACCTTGTTACCACTGCGCCCAGTGTTATTTATAAATTTGAGCTTATGGACGGTCAGGTTATCGAGGTGGATAATCCCACGAACTATCCCGACCCTGCAACAATAGCAAAGGCTATGGAGCCTACAGCCGATGTTCATATTTATTCACCAAGTGCCTATGTTGGTGCCATTATGCAGCTTTGTGAGGAGCGTCGAGGCACCTATACCGATATGAAATATATGGGCGACCGTGTTGACATTCACTATATTATGCCAATGGGCGAAATAGTTTATGACTTTTTTGATGCATTAAAATCCCGCACCAAAGGCTATGCAAGCTACGATTACGAAATGAAAGATTACGAAGTATCGCGTCTTGTAAAGCTTGATGTTCTGCTTGCGGGTGATGTTATAGATGCGCTTTCCTTTATCGTTCATGCCGATAACTCCTACGCCCGCGCGCGCCGCATTGCCGAAAAGCTTAAGGAATTTATTCCCCGTCAGCTTTTTGAGGTACCTATTCAGGTTGCTGTTGGCGGCAAGGTTATTGCGCGCGAAACCGTTAAGGCCCTGCGAAAGGATGTTCTTGCAAAGTGCTACGGTGGCGATATTACCCGAAAGAAGAAACTTCTTGAAAAACAGAAGGAAGGCAAAAAGCGTATGCGCCAGTTAGGCTCGGTAGAGGTACCGCAGGAGGCATTTATGGCGGTACTCAAGCTTGATGAATAGGAGAGTTGACCTTTGATTCGCGGCATTGTTTTTGATTTAGACCATACCCTATTCGACCGCTACGGTACCCTGCGCGCTGTACTGCCCGAAATGTATACGCGCCTTCGCGATAAGATTCCCGCAAATCTTTCCCTAAACGATTTTATTGAGGGCCTTATTGCTCAGGAAAAGAAATATATCTACTTCGGGTGGCAGTACACCTGCGAACGGCTAATCGAGCAGGGTATTTTTCTTCCCGGTACCCGCGGTGACGATATCTGGCACTGCCTTTTTAAATACTGTTGGCCCATTGCGGCAGTGGAATTTCCCTTCACAAAGCCAACACTAAAAAAATTGCGAGAAATGGGCTATACGCTTGCCCTTATAACCAACGGAAAGCACGAGCATCAGGCATTAAAGCTAAAAATGCTGGGCATTGAAAAGTTTTTCGATGAGATAATTATAAGCTCAGATATCGGTGTGCACAAGCCCGACCGTAAGCCCTTTGATGAGATGAGCCGCCGCCTCAATATTGCACCAAATGAGCTTTTGTATGTGGGTGACAACCCCCTAAACGATGTTGAAGGCTCACGAAATGCGGGCTACATACCCGTTTGGGTCAAAACTATTGGAAATTGGGCGTTTGAAGATATTGAGCGCTGCGAATATGAGATAGATACGATTGCTGAGCTGCCCGAACTTATTAACAGGGTAAATAAAATTTAGCAGAAATTTTTAACAGCGTCTTCATATCCCTTGTCGAAATTATTTACAAAGAAAGAGCATAGCCTATGGCTATGCTCTTTCAATTATTGCCGCGATTACGGTTATATCGTCCTCATGACCGTCGGTACGGCGGCGTTTTGCCTCGTTTGCAATACGCTCGCTGAGTGCCTGCGCAGTACCGTTGCCCCAATTTTCAAGCTCCTCATATATCCAGTCTGTTCCCTGCGCGGTGACCCCGTCGGACATCATAAGCAATATATCCCCCGAATGAATTTTTACGGTTGCCTTATCAAATCCGATTTCCCTTATAATTCCTGCAGGCAAGGACGTGCTTTGCGCCTTGCCTGTGCGCCCTCTACGGCGTACTATTGTTGGCGCGGCTCCCGCCTTTAAAAGCTCAATCTGCCCTGTAAATAGGTCAATACAGGATATATCAACCGTTGCAAGGGATTCGTCGGTCGATTTAAAAAGCATTGAAGAGTTTAAAATTCTGAGCGAGCAATCAAAACCGAAGCCCGCCTTAATAAGTCGGCTCATAAGCCCTGTTGCCATTGCGGAATCTACCGCCGCTCTGCCGCCCGCGCCCATACCGTCGGATAAAATTACAACAATTCTGCCTCTACCGTCATAGAACCAGTTGTAACTGTCACCGCACATTGTGCTACCCTTACATATTATCTGCTCGGCACCTATTTCTGCGGTGTAACGTGCGCGCTCATTGAGGGTCAGCACCATCTCTCCGCCGCATCTGACAACATCGGGTGCCTCAAAATCCCTATCGCACACATTTGAAGCAACACGCATTATTTTAAGCTTATTTATGAGCCCAAATCCGTTATCGGGCGCGGTTGCTTCGATACTAAGTCGACCATATTTATCGGTGCGGCAGACACACTGTGTAGGGCAGATTCCTATTTCCTTAAGCGCATCGGCCACCCTTGCGGCGGCGGCAGTATCATACTGCTCATCGTTATCAAGCTCACTCACAATATCGCTGAGCATACCCGAAATGCCGTCAAACTGGTCACACACAACGGCACGTACCTCATCAAGTCGGTTTTCGGCGGCACTCTTGGCGGCATAGTCGGCAAAGGCTATATCCAGCGCATTCACAATCACTTCGCCCCTTAAGCACCTCTCGTTGAACTCCTTCGGTGCCGAGTTTAACGGTTCTTCCTTGCCTTGTTTTACGGCATTCATAATCTCGCCCAACGCAAAGACCGTATCCTCCTTTTTCTCATCCCAGCAGATCTGTGACATAACGCAGCCCTTGCAGGCAGTATACTGGGTGCCGCGAATAATACTTATAGGTTCGGGAGTATTTATTTTCGAAAGCTCGCGGGCAACCTGCTCAACGGTAAGGGAAACATCCTTTAAAGCGGTAGCGGCAAAGCTTAACCGCATTGTTACCGCCTTTTTTAGGCTAACGGGCGCATTGACCGCGGCGCCCAGGGAAAGCAGTCTTCCAAGCTTTAAATTGACCGCCCTTGGCAGATTCAAAAATATTGTTGCGCCAAAAAACACCTCAACACACGGTGCCACATTCTGTGCTGTAATGCCACCGCTCAAAGCGCACAAAAGCGCGGTTACAAGATATCCTAAAAGCTGAATATACCGCCCTTTTTCGCGAAGCATTCCTGCAACCAGTCCGCCAAGGGCATACATAAGACTTACATTGGCACCTCCGCCTGTCAACGCCGAAGCGGCACAGGTTGCTATTCCTGCCGCCATTCCGCCCGTTATTCCTCCGAAACGGGCGCAGGAGAGAATAATTGCAGTAAAAAGCACGCGCCCAACCGATATATATCCTATACTAATAGGTAACGCTCCGGCCGCGGCAAGCGCAAGAACTATAATAAAAGAGCAAAATACCTTTGTCCTGTTAACACTGTTTCGGCGTCGCACAGCTAAAAAGGCATAGTGCGCAAAGTATGTTCCGCCTGCGGCAAGCAATGCCTCAACTGCCGCATAAACAGGGGCATATTCGACATCATTCAAGGTTACAAGTCCCGTTGCTAACGTTACAGCAAGGGTAGTAGCGCACATAAATAATACCTTTTTGCCCACCTTCGAAATTGCGCTGCACATAACCTTTATTGCCAGCACCGCAAGGCAGGCGGCTATGTAACGGAACATTCCTATACCGCTTGCAGGAAACATATATCCCGCAACACAGCCAAGCACCGCGCCGGGCAAAAGCACCTGCGGACACGCCGAGATTACACTTATTCCAAACGGAATAAGCCCCGAAATGCTTGTCCTCGCCATAAAAAAGGCAAACAGCGCACAGGTAAGATGCGCACAGATACCGTAGACTAAATCCTTTAGCGAGATTTCACCTATGGGAGCGTTTATTTTTACATTTTCCTTCATTTTTAACACCGCACCTTTGAAAGATATTTCTTCATCTTTGAGTATACAACCTCTAATATGAAAAATTTGTCAAAAGACGGTGTAGAAAAATATCTGTTTTAAGGGGTTTAGGGCTTTGAAAAATTCAAGGCTCCCCTTATATAAGGGAGCCTTGAATTTTTCTTATATCTTTAAAAAAATCTTTTATTAGTTTGGTACATTCTTCTTCGCATATTCCCGAATATATTGTGGTTGAACTTTTTTCTCCCACAACATTTTGTGAACTTCCCATTGCACCTGCGCTGTAATCGTACGCGCCGAAAATAACATTTTTAACCCTTGCATTAAGGATTGCCCCTGCACACATAACGCATGGCTCAAGGGTTACATACAAATCGCAGTCATCAAGCCGCCAATCATTTTTATATTTACAGGCGGCGGATATTGCGTTAATTTCGGCGTGTCCCAGCGCAGTTTTATCCTGTTCCCTTGTGTTTATGCCTTCGGCAATTATCTCGCCGTTTTGTACTATTACTGCGCCCACGGGTATTTCGCCCTTTTGCGCCGCAAGAGTTGCTAATTCGATGGCTCTTAACATAAATTTCTTTTCCATTTTATTTCTTCCTTTTTTAAAAGCAGAATGTTTCACGTGAAACATTCTGCTTTTGTTACCTTAAGAAAATTGCTATTATCAAAGTGATTATCACCGATAGTATAATCGCAGGTGATGCAAAAAACCAGGTAAACTTATTTTTTGCTCTGCATAACATATCTGTGTCACTTATTTCAAAAGCCCTCTCATCCCTCGTAGACAAAAGATACATACCTATTATGGCAAGAATAAGGGAAATCGCTAAATATAAGGAGTATATAACATTTGCAAAAGCAAGGCTTGCATATTCGCAAAGATAATACATCAGCACCGAAACAAGATTATTGAAAAAGTGCACGAAGATTGCCGTCCATAACGAACCGCTTTTTAAAAACACAAAGCCAAGCACAAGCCCCACAAAGGCGGCAAATACTATCTGCTCAAAATTTGCGTGTATAAGCCCAAATAGTATTGCCGAAGTTATAAGGGCAAAACGGTCACCGAATTTTCGCAAAATCCCCATAAACACGCCGCGCATTGCAAATTCCTCGACCAATGCGGGCATAACCGCTGTTGATAAAAAGGAGAGAGCAAAGCCGAAAATGCCTAACGGGTATTCTACATCGTTTGAGGGGTCGGGAAAGCCAAGCCCTAAAAATATCTGGCCGCTTATGCTGTTTGCAATGTTTGCAAAGGAGCAAAAACCTATTCCAATAAGGGAAAGCGGCAAAAAAGTGCCTTTTTTTACGCCGCCTAACGGGAAAATTTCCTTAGAGGGATATCCCGACCATTTATATAGAATTAAAAATGGGACGGTAAACATTATAAGTGACATTATTACCTGTATAAACTGCAGACTGCCTGCATCCTCAACAAGGTTATAAAACCAATTTTGAGAGATGCCGAGCTTACGCAGAATGTAAAGTAACGCCGCCGCCCAGAACACCGAGATTATCATAACCGCAATATAGGTAATACCTATTGCTGATGCGGCGCGCTTTATATGCTTTTTCTCGGCATTCTTTCTCTCCATATACTCAATAGCTTTTACAGGGTCATCAAAATACTGCATGGGAAATTACTCCTTAACTTCAGTTTGTTCTTCTTCCCCTGTTTCGTCCTGTGCTTGTACCTCTACCTCAGCCGCATCGGCATCGGGTGCTTCAGGAACGGTCATCTCCTCGTCCTCGTCGTGTTCGCTGGTTACGGCAGACAAAATAACGGTATCTGACTCTACACGCTTTACTCTAACGCCCTTTGATGGACGGTTAAAGGTGCTTATCTGAGCCGCAGGAACACGGATTATAACACCGTCAGAGGCTATCATAATAATATCCTCGTCATCGGTAACCGCAAGCACTGCCGCAACATCACCGTACTTCTCAACGCGGTAGTTGGTAATACCCTTTCCTCCGCGGTTTTGCAGTCTATAATCGGCAATACTGCTCTTTCTGCCGTATCCTGTTTCGGTTACGGTCAAAACGGTAGTATTTTCATCAACCTTGGTCATTGCAACTACCTTGTCGCCCTCTTTAAGGCGAATAGCACGCACACCGCGTGCAGTTCTGCCCATAGAACGCACATCCTGCTCGTTAATATGTATTGCCATACCCTTTTTGGTAGCAATAAGCAGGTCTTCATTGCCGTTTGTAAGCTCAGCAAAGGCAAGTGCATCACCCTCATCAAGACCGATAGCTATAATTCCGGTCTTGCGAATGTGCTTAAAATCATCAAGATGAGTTCTTTTAATGGTGCCCTGCTCGGTTACCATTACAATGTAGGAATCGGTATCAAGCTCACTTACAGGCATTATATTGGTAATCTTCTCACCGGGCATTAGGGGCAGAATATTAACAAAGTTCATACCCTTGCCGATTCGGCTTCCTTCGGGAATCTCATAAGCCTTAAGGCGATATATTCTGCCGAAATTTGAGAACATCATAATATAATCGTGTGACGAGCAGACAAACATATTCTCAACAATGTCGTCCTCTCTTGTTGTCATACCTCTAATACCTCTGCCGCCGCGGTTTTGTACCGAGTACTCACTACTTGCAATTCGCTTGATGTATCCGTTACGTGTTTTAGTGAGCACAACCTCCTCCTCAGGGATAAGGTCCTCAATATCCACTTCACCTGAAACGGCGGATATCTCGGTACGACGGTCATCAGAGTATTTATCGCGAAGATTTAATGCCTCGGTCTTAACAATATCAAGAACGCGACTGTGAGAGGCTAAAATATCCTCACATTCCTTAATAAATGCGTATTTATCGGTTAATTCGTCCTCAATCTTCTGTTTTTCCATACCTGCAAGTTTACCAAGCTGCATCTGAACAATGGCGGTGGTCTGAATTTCATCGAATCCAAAACGGTCAGCCAGTCTTTCCTTTGACTCAGGTATGGTTTTTGAGGTACGGATAATGCTGATAACCTCATCAATAAAGTCAATAGCGGTTTTTAGTGCCTCTAAAATATGGGCGCGTTCCTGCGCCTTCTTCATATCAAAGCGGGTGCGGCGCTCAATAATCTCACATTGGAAATCAATACAGTTTTGTAGCATTTCCTTTAATGTGAGTATCTGAGGCTTGCCGTTTACAATGGCAATCAGATTAGCTCCGAAGGTGGTCTGCAGTTCGGTATATGAGAACAGCTTATTTAAAACAACCTGCGGATTGGCATCCTTCTTTATATCAACAACTATTCTTATACCGCCGTCACGCTTTGAAGAGTAGTCAACAACATCGTCGATACCCTCAACACGCTTATCGGCTGCAAGGTCATAAATTTTCTTAACAAGTGCCTCTTTTCTTACCTTATAGGGAATTTCGGTGATAATAATACGGAATTTACCGTTTGAAAGCTCCTCAATTTCGGTTTTTCCTCTTACAATTATCTTACCCTTACCGGTAGCATAGGCAGCGCGGATACCCGCTCTACCCATAATAATTCCGCCTGTTGGGAAATCAGGGCCCTTTATATACTCGCAAAGCTCGCCGAGGTCAGCATCGGGATTGTCTATAAGAGCGCACATACCGTCAATTGCCTCACCAAGGTTGTGGGGCGGAATTTCGGTTGCCATACCAAAAGCTATACCGCTGGAGCCGTTTACAAGGAGTTGCGGAAAGCGTACAGGTAAAACTGTAGGCTCCTTTAAACGGTCATCGTAGTTAGGCATAAAATCAACGGTATCCTTATCGATATCGTCAAGCATATTAAGGGAAAGCCTATTCATCTTGGACTCGGTGTAACGATATGCAGCGGCAGGATAACCGTCTATATTACCGAAGTTACCGTGTCCGTCTATAAGCGGATATCTAAGGGAGAAATCCTGCGCCATACGTACCATTGCATCGTAAACTGAAGCATCACCGTGCGGATGGTAGCGTCCAAGCACTGAACCAACGGTATCGGCGCATTTACGATATGCCTTTTCAGGGGTAAGACCGTTTTCATACATTGTGTAAAGTATACGGCGGTGAACGGGCTTAAGACCGTCACGCACATCAGGCAGAGCGCGTCCGACAAGCACCGACATACCGTACTGGAGCATACTGCCCTTAACTTCATCTACTATTTCTACGGGTAAAATATTGGTTTCCTCACTTGAAGGCCAATATACCTTTTCCTGTTTAGCCATTTTTAAGTTTCTCCTTTCCGAAGATTGACAAAATTAAAAATGTCAAGCCTTCGAAATGAATATTTTTTTCTTTATTTATTTTTGTTTATGCCGTTAAATTTTTTCTAAAATCGAAGTATGAGGTTTTAGCAAGGCTTTCGCCTACTTAACTTCATACAAGAGGAGAGAGAAAATTTAACGAGCTAAACCTTGATTTTTTTGATTTTGTCAATCTATATATCAAGATCGGTGGCAAACACCGCATTTTCTTCTATAAACTGCTTTCTTGGCTCAACCTCTTCACCCATAAGCATTGTAAAGGTGTCATTTGCAAGCTCAGCATCTGCCATAGTAACCTGTAAAAACGTCCTTCTCTCAGGGTCGAGTGTGGTTTCCCAAAGCTGATCAGGGTCCATTTCACCAAGACCCTTATAACGCTGAACATCTGCTGTACCGCCAAGACGCTCAATATATTCCGCTTTTTCCTCATCGTTAAAGGCATCAAAATGCTGTTTTCCCTTTGAAACGCGGAAAAGAGGAGGCTGGGCAAGGTAAATGTGTCCTGTTTCGATGAGCTCAGGCATATAACGGAAGAAGAAGGTTAACAGCAGAGTTCTGATATGGCTACCGTCAACATCAGCATCCGCCATAATAACTATTTTATCATAGCGTAGCTTTGAAATATCAAAGTTTTCACCTATTCCTGTGCCGAGAGCAACAATAACGGGCGTCAGCTTATCATTGCCGTAAACCTTATCGTCCCTTGCCTTTTCAACATTAAGCATTTTACCCCAAAGCGGGAGTATTGCCTGATAGGTGGAGTTTCTGCCCTCAACCGCGCTTCCGCCTGCAGAGTCACCCTCTACAATAAAGATTTCGGTCTTGGTTGCATCGTCAGAAATACAATCCTTAAGTTTTTCGGGCATTCTGGTCTTTCCGCCGATACCCGATTTGTTTCTTGAAGCATCTCTGGCTTTTTGTGCCGCTTCACGGGCATTTGATGCGGCTATTGCCTTTTCTATGACAATTTTAGCATCGGCAGGGTTTTCCTCAAGAAATTTATAAAGCTTATCGTTTATAATTTCTCTTACAAGCTGTCCTATAGAGGTATTACCGAGTTTTGCCTTTGTCTGGCTTTCAAACTGCGCATCGGCAAGCTTAACCGAAACAACAGCAACAAGACCCTCCATAATATCGTCACCCTTGAGGTTATCGGATTCGGTCTTAAGCTTTTTAAAATCGTGCGCGTACTTATTTACAACACGGGCAACAGTCTGACGGAATGCCTGCTCGTGGGTACCGCCGTCAATGGTATGCAGCGTATTTGCAAATGACATAATTTTGCTATCGTAAGCAGTTGTCCACATAAGCGCAATCTCGGCTGTGGAGTCACCCTTTGTTCCCGATAAATAAATTATATCGGAAAGAGGGTCCTTCTTTATACCGTTACGAAGATAATCAACGTATTCCTTGATACCGCCTTCATAGCAAAGGTCATCACTCTTAGGCTCAAAAACATTAGTACGCTTATCCTCTAAAACAATTCTTATACCTGCATTTAAGAATGCCTGCTCGCGAAGTCGATTTAAAAGAATATCATAATCGTAGGTGGTTGTATCGGTAAATATTGTTGGGTCAGGCTTAAATGTAACGGTGGTACCTGTTTCATCGGTTTCACCTATAATATCAAGGCCTGTTGCAATAACTCCCTTTTCATACCTTTGTCTATAGATATTTTTGCCATCCTTAACCTCAACCTCAAGCCAGCTTGAAAGCGCGTTAACAACCGATGCGCCAACACCGTGCAGACCGCCCGATACCTTGTATCCGCCGCCGCCGAATTTACCGCCTGCGTGAAGTATTGTAAATACAACCGTAACCGAAGGAATACCCTTTTGCGGATTTATTCCAACAGGTATACCACGGCCGTTATCAGTAACTCTTATTATACCGTCATCAAGAATTTCTACATTGATTTTGGTACAATATCCCGCAAGAGCCTCATCAATAGCGTTATCTACTATCTCATAAACGAGATGGTGTAGTCCGCGCTCGCCTGTAGAGCCTATGTACATACCGGGGCGCTTACGCACCGCTTCAAGACCCTCAAGTACCTGAATTGACGATTCATCATAATTCTCGCTTACAGGTGTGTTTACAATGTCACTCATAATTTTTCTCCTATTCTGAAAAATGTTTCACGTGAAACAATATAAAATTACCAAATTTTGGTAAAGTTTATAGATTATCAATAAATCCGCTTCGCTTAACAAGGGTAGTTGAAGAAATTTGCGAAAGATAAATTTTTCTTCTTCCTTTTCCCGGTTTTGCGCAAAGTATGAAGGATTTAGGCAGTTCGTAGGTAATTGTTATAATATCACCCTTTTTTTCAGCCTTATTTAAAAAGTTTCGGGTGTTTTTTGAAATGGTAGTACTGTCAAGGTCAAAAATTCCAATAACATCATCAGTTTTAACCACTGTTTCCTGTCCTAAATGAATATACATTTATTGTGTCAGCCTTCCTTTTTCTACCTTTATGCATTTTCCTTTTCTAAGGCGGTTTATAACATCAGGCTCACAACAGGTTATAATAACCTGCCAGCCGCTTATGTGATTTAAAATATATTCTTGTCGATTTGGGTCAAGCTCACTCATAACATCATCAAGTAAGGCTATGGGAAACTCACCCGTTATATCCTTTATTACCTGAGCCTCGGCAAGTTTTAGACATAGCGCAATACTGCGCATTTGTCCTTGCGAGCCAAAACTTCTTGCATTTATGCCGTTTATATTAAATTCAATATCATCTCTGTGGGGACCCGCGCTTGTCATACCGCAAAGCATATCATTTTTTCTTGAATTTACAAGATACTGAGCAAAATCTATACCTTGTAGAGAATTTATATATTTAATTTCAAGTTTTTCCCGTTTTCCCGTAAGTGACGAATAAATTTCGGTGAGGAAGGGGGTGATTTTCTCAAGGTAGCGCAGGCGATAATTTATAATTTTCTTACCATTTTCGCAAATTTCTGCCTCAAAAGCCGAAAAAAGTGGATTATTTACATTTTTAGTTTTAGCCGCCTCTTTTAAAGCAGCGTTACGCTGTGTTATTGCTCTCGAATACGCCTTTAGGCAGGTTATATATTTCGGATAAATTTGACCAATAGCAGTATCTATAAAACGGCGACGCTCCCGAGGACCGTCACGAACGAGCCCTAAATCAACAGGGGAAAATACAATTGCATAAAAATTTCCTGCAAGAGCACTGGCAGCAGATAAAGGTTTGCCGTTTAAAAAGGCTTTTCTTCTGTTATCAATAGTTATCTTTGCCTGTTTTTCAACGCCTTCAATTTCGAATACTGCTTCAAGCACTGTTTTTTCACTGTCAAATTTTTTAAGCTCATTATCCTTGGCACCGCGAAAGCTTTTTGCTCCCGTAAAAAGCCAAACCGCCTCAATTAAGTTTGTTTTTCCTTGAGCATTTTGACCATAAATAATATTTATTCCGTCACAAGGATTAAACTCACCCTCATCAAAATTTCGAAAGCCTTTAATTTTTAATGATTTTATTTTCATTTTGTAATTGTAAAGGACTGTCCTTCAAAGCAGAAGGTATCACCCTCGCGCAGCTTCTTTGTGCGCATTGTGCAAACCTCGCCGTTTACAGTAACCTCGCCTTCATTTATAACTATTTTAGCGTGTCCACCCGTTGCTACAATACTTGCAAGTTTTAACGCACTGTCAAGACGGATAAATTCTTCTCTTATTTTTAAAGGCTCACTCATTATTTTAACCTCATAGGCATTATCATATATTTATAATCATCATGCTCGGTAGGATTTATTACTACGCCTGAGTTTGCGCCGTTGAATAATATTTCAACCCTATCCTCCTCGGTAGCCTTTAATGCCTCTAAAAGATAGCGGCTGTTAAGACCTATTTCAAAAGGTTCACCCTCAAGAGATATAGCATATTCCTCAGTAGCTCTGCCTACAGCGGTAGAACAACTGAAAAGAATTTTTTCCTCGTTGAAAATACAACGTACAGGAGTTGAAAAACTATCACTTATAATAATTGAAATTCTTTCAATTACATCTATAAGCTCTCTTGTATTAATAAATACTCTCTGTTTATATTCAAGAGGTATAGTTTTTTTATAATTAACAAAATCTCCCTCAAAAACACGGGAAATAAAGGTATAACCGTCTACCGTAAAGGCAACGAGTTTATTACCTATATTTATATCAATGTCTTCACTATCATCATTTATAAGCTTTATAACCTCTGCAATAGCTTTACCGGGCATTATAAACGAAACATTATTTTCGGTTGCAACCCTTTCTCTGCGGATTGCAAGCCTGTAGCCGTCAATAGCAACAAACTGTAAAACCTTATCCTCAACAGAAATGTTTATACCTGTAAGGGTGGGGCGGGTGCCCTCATTCTGAGCAACAGCAAAAAGCGTGCCGCGAACCATATCCTTTAATATTTCAGGCGGAACGGTTATTTTCTCACCGTCGGTAAATGAGGGAAGTTCAGGATAATCGGATGCAGCCATTCCCATAATGTCAAAAACTGCGCCTCCACAACGAATGTGACACATAAGGCGTTCATCACATTCAACCTCAACTAAAACTCCGTTCATTCTACGTAAAATATCCGCAAAAAAGCGGGCAGGAATAACAATATCTCCGCTTTGCTTTGTGTTAGAATAAATTTCCTTTCTTATTCCCATTTCTAGATTGTAGGAAATAAGAGTGAGCTTTCCTTGTTCAGCACTGATGAGTATTCCCTCAAGTACGGGGAGAGAAGTTTTAGATGTTACTATTCTTGAAAGATTTGTAACAGCATTAAGTAGTTTTTCGCGTTCAACTTCAAAAATCATAAAAATTCTCCTTAAGAAAGAATATAAAATTATAATTATTATTATATTAGGTTAAAACGGTGGATAACCTGTCCTACAGGCTAAAAATAAAGGCTTTAGGCGTTTAATAAAAATTTTTATAAAATGTTAATTGTTTTTTCTAAAAATAAGTTATTAAACATAGTGTGGAAAAGCCTTGTGTTAATTAAGGTGGAAAATGTGGAAAACTTAAGCCTCTTTAAGGTTTTTAATCATATTTTCAATCATTTCCTTTTCGTAGGGCTTGTCCTCAAGAAATTTCTCTATTTTATTAACGTTATAAAGCACCGTTGTATGGTCTCTGCCAAAGCTTTCTCCTATCATTTTATAGGAAAGATCGGTAGTTTCTCTTGCAATATACATTGCAACCTGTCGGGCAAGAGCAAGCTGTGCCGTCTTTCGGGAAGAAAGAATATCGCTTTCCGAAACATTATAAGACCTCGCTACCTCGCTGATTATCTTCTCAATTCTTACAGGCTCGGGCTGAGAATCACTTATTACCTCTCTTATAAAATCCTGAATAACCGAAATTGTAGGCTCGCGACCTTGAATATTAACATAAGCGTGAAGCTTTTTGATGACACCTTCAAGCTGACGGGTATTACTCTTTATATGCTCGGCAACGAAGTAAAATATCGTATCCTCTGAGGTAATACCAAGTTCCTGCGCTTTTTTCTTTAAAATTCCAACCCTCGTTTCAAAATCGGGAGGAACAATATCAGCAAATAAACCGTTTTCAAGACGTGAACGAATTCTGTCATCAAGAGTCTTAATATCCTTTGGCGGGCGGTCCATAGTAACAACAATCTGCTTGTTATTCTGAGTTAAAGCATTAAAGGTGTTAAAAAACTCCTCCTGTGTCTGCTCCTTACCCGCAATAAACTGAATATCGTCCATAAGCAAAACGTCGGCATTTCTGAATTTCTGGCGAAAATCACTTATCGTACCGTCCTGAAGCGAGGTAATCATTTGATTAGTAAAATCCTCGCAGCGTATGTACTCAATTTTTCTGCCGGGAAACCTTTTGTTCATATGATTTTTTATAGCCAGCATAAGGTGAGTCTTACCAACTCCCGAATTACCGTAAATAACCAACGGGTTGTAAATAATATTCGGGTTATCCGCTACCGCCATAGATGCCGCGTGGGCAAAGCGGTTTGTAGGACCAACAATAAAGTTTTCAAAGGTAAAGCAAGAGGCAAAGGAAAAATCCTCAGGCATAGAATCGGTAATAACCTCGCCGTTTTCGTTTTCTATAAGGAGAATAAGCTCAAAATCCATTCCCATTATGTGCTTTAAAGCACTCTTTAAAAGCTCTGAGTAATTGTCCTCAATAATTCCCTTGCGGTATTCGTTATCAATACCCATAACAAATTCCCCTGAGCGTAGCTCAATGGGGTGCAGGTCCTTAAGCCAGCAATTAAAAGCAACCTCGGTCATACTTTTAAGACAGTATTCCTTTACAGCTGCCCAAACATCATTTAATGATTCGATTTTCATTTTCTACCACCTTTATAGTCCCATAATTTTTATATACTTAGTTTTTTATTCTAAAGGTAAACCTTCCCTTATAATTATACAAGTCTATTATACATCAAAATTTCGCAAATTACAATAAGGAATTAAAATATATTTAAATAATAATATATATTATATATAGGGCATTTTAGCCAAAAAAAGCCGCCCCTAAAGGGGTGGCAAATTTTTAGTTATTTTTTATCTTTTTTATATATTCAAAGGTTACTCTCTCGCCCTTTTGCGCAAGCATTTCAAGCCATTGCTCAAGGATATCCGCAGTAGAAGGGTGCATACGCTGCCTTGCGCGGGAATTAAGATAATAATCGAGACAGGTGCGGTCGGTATAATTTTTTCCCCTATAAATTTTGCTTGCCGCTACACGGTCGCAGAACATCTCTTTAATATAGCGCATCGGCATAGGTACCGATTCATAGTATCCAGAATAGGCATTGATGTCATTCCAGTATTCAAAATGGTGCTTGTTTCGGCCCTTGTGGTGCATCCAGGCAAGGGAATAGCCGAAAAGTTGGCGCTCGCGTTCATTTGGACTTCTTGTACCCTGATAATATTTCGCTCCGGGAATAAATTCGCTCGGCGTGTATTTTGAAAGGTCATGAAAAAGACCTTGAAAACCTATTCCTGCCTTAAAACAGTAGTATATCACCTTATGTCGGTGACGGGTAATAGTTTTAAAATGCTTTATCGGGTGCGCCATTTTTTTCACCTCTTTAATTGATATTATATCTCATTTTTTAGGGTTTTGCAATTAGTTTTTGGCTCTTACAACAAAAACAAAAAACCACCGCTATAGCGGTGGTCCTTCGTTTTTGGCGCTTAACGAAGATACTCTGCGCCGACATTATTTCGACCGTTGCGAACGGTAGCGAAATAATTTGTCGTGCTCGAGACTCCACAGTCCGCAAAGGCTATCGCGCCTTTGCGGCTGCTCCGACGTACTCCCTTCGGGAGTTCTCATCTTAGCTCCCCAAAGAAAAATCCCTGCACCGCTATTGCAGTACAGGGATTTTTGGCGCGCTGAAGAAGATTCGCGCCGATGCTTCGCATCTCTCACGCACGCGTCAGCGAAAACAGTCCACTGGACTGTTTTCTTCCGCTTCGCTCCTTCCTGTTCGAATCTTTAGCTTACAACAAAAACAAAAAACCACCGCTATTGCGGTGGTCCTTCGTTTTTGGCGCGCTGAAGAAGATTCGAACTCCCGACCTTTTGGTCCGTAGCCAAACGCTCTATCCAGCTGAGCTATCAGCGCATATACCTCATCGGTACTGACCTATTATACCACAAAAAATAAAAAAATCAATACTTAATTTTGAAAAATTATATTTTTTTATGCTTTTAACAAAATTTGACCTGCTTGGTTATTTTTGACTTGAAAATTTTGTCGAAAAATGGGTTGAAAAAAACTATAGAGTTGATATATAATAGATTACATAAAAACATAAAGGGAGTCTAAAATGAAAAAGAAAATTTTTTGCTCAATTTTAATTGTCTGTATGTTATTACTTTGCGGCTGTAACGGCAGTGATCCAACCCTAAATATAGCTGATGGATTTACGAGCGATACCGCTATTTCCTCCAAGCCTGAGGTTTTTGAGGTTAATCCTCTTACGGGTGTTGAGGAGTTAAAGGAAAATCAGTTAAATCTTCGCCCCGTTGCCGTTATGATAAATAATATGTCGGGCATCGAAAAGGTGCAGACAGGTGTCGGTGATGCCGATATTATTTATGAAACCGAGGTTGAGGGCGGAATAACCCGAATGATGGCAGTTTATAAGGATATAAGCAAGGTTGGACAAATTGGCTGTGTTCGTTCGGCTCGCTATACTTATGTTGATTTAGCCGCCGGTCATGATGCTCTTTACGTGCACTGCGGTCTTGATGCCATATACTGTAAGGCACATTTAAACGAGCTTAATTCCGACCATATAGACTTTAATACAGGCTTAGGCGGAAGATATGGCTTCCGTCAGAGCAACGGTCTTGCTTATGAGCACACAATGTATACCTCGGGCGAAAAGATTTTATCTGCTCAAAGTAATATGAATCGCCGTACCACTACCGAAAAGAAGGGCTGGATAAGCTTCTCAAAGTATGACAAAAATGCACCTGTAGTTGCTCCTACTACAGCGCAGAAGGTTTACATAAAGTTTAGCGGTGCAGCATCTAATTCATTTACATATAACGATAAAACGGGAATGTATGAGCGCACTAAAAACGGTCAGTTTTTAAATGATTATAAGACGGGTGAAAGGGTGAGCGTTAAGAATATTTTTGTTCTTAAAACCACAATGTCCTATTACTCAGACAATTACCATAGAAAAATCTCCCTCACAGGTGGTGACGGTTATTATATCGTTAACGGTAAATATGAGGAAATTAAGTGGACTAAGGGAAGCGCTAACGAAAGCTTTAAAATCACAAAGGCGGACGGCACTTCATTCACCGCAGTCCCCGGTAACAGCTGGGTATGCATTGTAAATTCCTCTACCGCCAGCACAAGCTTTACTCCTGCGCCTGCACCTGTTACAAGTCAGCAAAGCGCGCAGTAAATAAAAATTTTATATATGTTAAATTGGACGAACAAAAAAGTTCGTCCTTTTTTTTGCGTTTAATTTATTTTTTGAATTATTTTTCCGTTTTGTGGCAAGATATTTGCAGGAGGAATGATAATATGAAAAAAATATCACTCATTTTATGTTTAGTTTTAGCTTTTTGTGTGATTATACCCCTTTCGGGCTGTGACACCAAAAGCGAAGCGCAGGTTTACCTGCTCAACTTCAAGCCCGAGTCAGCAAGGGTGTATCAGTCTATTGCGGCGGATTATGAAAAGGAAACAGGAATACCGATTAAGGTTGTAACCGCTGCCGCCAACACCTACGAGCAGACCTTAAAAAGCGAGATAGCCAAATCGGGCGCGCCAACAATCTTTCAGCTTAATGGGCCTATAGGCTATAATTCCTGGAAGGATTACTGTATGGACCTTAAGGATACAAAATTTTACTCTCTACTCACCGATAAAAGCCTTGCTATTACCGATGGCGAGGGCGTTTACGGCGTTCCCTATGTTGTTGAGGGTTACGGCATAATTTATAACGATGCCATTATGAGAAAATACTTTGCATTAGGCGACAAAAAGGTTAATATCACCTCTGCCGAGCAGATAAACAATTTTTCGACACTTAAAGCAGTAGTAGAGGATATGACTGCCAAAAAGGAAGCCTTAGGAATTAAGGGCGTTTTTGCTTCGACATCACTTACAGGCGGTGAGGACTGGCGTTGGCAGACCCACCTTGCCAATGTGCCGCTTTACTATGAATTCAGCGAAAATACCGACTATACCGACCCAACCCTCGCAGGGCTTAACTCCGATGATATTGCCGTTAAATATGGTCAAAACTTTAAAAATCTCTTCGATTTATACCTTAATAACTCTGTTACCGAGCGAGGTCTGTTAGGCTCAAAAAGTGTTGCCGACTCTATGGCGGAGTTTGCTCTCGGTCATGCGGCAATGGTGCAAAACGGCAACTGGGCGTGGTCACAGATAGCAGATGTTAAGGGCAATGTGGTAAAGAGTGAGGATATCAAGTTTTTACCCCTTTATACAGGTATGAAGGGCGAGGAAGAACAGGGTCTTTGCATAGGTACCGAAAGCTACTTTGCCATTAACCGAAATGCAAGCGACGAGGCAAAAAAGCAGTCCCTTGATTTTCTTTATTGGCTTTTTTCGAGCGAAAAAGGCAAGAGGTATGTAACTCAGGAGCTGGGCTTTTTAACACCCTTTAACAGCTTTAGCGAGAATGAACAGCCTGAGGACCCGCTCGGTCGTGAAATGATAAAGTGGATGAACAAGAAGGATGTAAACAATGTGCCATGGATATTTACAGCTTTTCCGGGTGAGAATTTTAAAACCACCTTCGGCAGCGCATTGCTTGAATATGCGCAAGGCACAAAGGACTTTGCAGCGGTTATTGAAACCGTAAAGAATAGCTGGAAGCAGGAGAGGTAAAAGCAAAATGGAAAAAAGCTTAAAAAAATATTTCTGGCTTTTTTCAATGCCTACCGTAGCCGCTTTTATTATAGCCTTTGCCGCGCCCCTTTTAATGGGAATTTACCTTTCGTTTACAAACTTTACAACCGTTGCAAACGCGCAGTTTGTAGGACTTGGCAACTATATAAGTGCATTTACTGCAGATACAGATTTTTTAAATGCCCTTATTTTTACCGTGGGATTTACGATTGTTTCGGTAATAACGGTAAATATTTTCGCTTTTTGTCTTGCCCTTATGCTCACCCGCAATCTTCCGGGCACGAATGTGTTTAGAACGGTATTTTTTCTGCCGAATTTAATAGGCGGAATAGTACTCGGTTATATCTGGCAGGTTATTATAAACGGAATTTTGCTTAACTTCGGTGTTTCAATAACCGCTAATGCCACCTACGGATTTTGGGGCCTTGTTGTTCTGATGAACTGGCAGATGATAGGCTATATGATGATAATTTATATTGCGGGAATAAGCAATGTACCGCCCGATCAGTTAGAGGCGGCGAGGGTGGACGGCGCAGGGTATTTTACAATACTTTTTAAGATAATAATACCCTCGGTTATGCCCAGCATTACGATATGCCTGTTTTTAACCCTGACAAACTCCTTTAAGCTGTTTGACCAGAATTTAGCACTCACCGCAGGCGCACCCTCAAAGCAGACACAAATGCTTGCCCTTGATATCTATAACACCTTTTACGGGCGTGTAGGAAGCGAGGGAATCGGTCAGGCAAAGGCGGTAATTTTCTCGATAATAGTAGCGTTTATTGCCCTTGCGCAGCTTTATCTCACACGCAAAAAGGAGGTCGAGGCGTAAATGGAGGAAAGAACATCTCCAAGCAAAAAGGCTTTGCTCTTAACCGTGCTTTCGGTTTTAAGTGTTCTTTTTCTTGCACCAATAGGCATAATATTATTAAACTCGTTTAAAACCCGTTTTTCCATAAACGCCGCTCCCTTTTCTATCCCTATGGGAGACACCTTTGCAGGTGCGAGCAACTATGTGACGGGAATAAACGATACAGGCTTTTTACCCGCATTTTTCTGGTCCCTTTTTATAACGGTTTTTTCTGTAGCGGCAATAGTGCTGTTCACCTCAATGACCGCATGGTATATAGTGCGCGTAAAGAACACACTTACCTCGCTTTTGTACTACTCCTTTGTGCTTTCAATGATAGTGCCCTTTCAGATGGTTATGTTTACCATGGCGAAGGTCGCAAACGTACTGCGCATTGATAATCCGCTTGGACTTATAATAATATATTTAGGCTTCGGCGCGGGGCTTTCGGTGTTTTTGTTTACAGGATTTATTAAAACCGTACCCTTGCAGATAGAGGAGGCGGCAACCATAGACGGCTGTGGTCCCGTACAAACCTTTTTCCGTGTCGTTTTCCCCGTTATAAAGCCGACTGCAATAACTGTTGCAATACTCAATACTATGTGGATATGGAATGACTATCTCTTGCCCTACCTCGTTATCGGCAGTGATTATAAGACCATACCCATAGCGGTGCAGTATTTAAAAGGCGGATACGGCAGTGTTGATATGGGAGCGCTTATGGCAATGCTGGTGCTAGCGATTTTGCCTGTGGTAGTTTTTTATCTGACCTGTCAGAAATATATTATAAAGGGCGTGGCGGCAGGTGCTGTTAAAGGATAAAGCGGCAGGAGTACTGTTGCATATATCAAGTTTAAACTCAGAAGAAGGAATAGGCACCACAGGAGCTGGTGCCTACCGTTTTGTTGACTTTTTAAAGAACGCAGGGCAGACATATTGGCAGATACTTCCCCTTAACCCCATAGGCCCCGGTGACTCGCCCTATCAATCACCCTCTGCCTTTGCAGGGGAACCGTTGCTTATTGACCTTGAAGTGCTTAAAGACGAAGGCCTTCTAAAAACTCAGGAGATAAAATCAAGACAAAAGCACACACAAAATATTGATTTTGATAAGGTAAGGCAATATAAAATGCCGCTGCTTATAAAAGCGGCGCGACGATTTGATACAAATTCCGACAAATTTCAATGTTTTCTCGAAGAAAATACCGCTTGGCTTGAGCCCTACGCACGATTTATGGCAAAAATGTCAGGTCAGACCGAGCGAGAAGTAAAAATAATTCAGTATTTCTTTTTTTCTCAGTGGACGGCGTTAAAGGAATACGCAAATAAAAACGGCGTTTATATTATAGGGGATATACCCTTTTATGTTGCGCCGGGCAGTGCCGATGTAAACGAGAATCCACGACTTTTTAAGGTGGGCACAGATTTAACACCCACCCTTGTTGCAGGAGTGCCACCCGACCTGTTCACTGCCGACGGTCAGCTTTGGGGAAATCCCGTTTATGACTGGCAACAGCATAAAAGCGAGGACTATGCCTGGTGGATAGCGCGTATAGCGCACTGTAAAAAGCTTTACGATGTTATAAGAATAGACCATTTTCGTGCTTTTTCGACCTATTACACTATTCCCTACGGTGAAAAAACCGCCCGAAACGGGCGGTGGGAGCAGGGTGTAGGATATTCTTTTTTTAAGGCTCTTGAGAAAAAGCTTAGTAAAACCGATATCATCGCCGAGGATTTAGGCGAGCTTTCGCCCGATGTTCCTGCCTTGCTTGAAAAAACGGGTTTCCCAGGAATGAAGGTACTGCAATTCGCCTTTGACGGTAACCCGAAAAACCCTTTTTTGCCAAGATTTTATAAGAAAAACTGTGTCTGCTACACGGGTACCCACGATAACGATACAACCAACGGTTGGTACGAGAGTCTTAGCGAAGGCTCGCGCGCGCTATTTTGGAGGCGCACCCCAAAAAACGAAAGCGACCCTGCAAAAAGACTTATCCGTTATGCAATGAAAAGCCGAGCAAACACAGTTATAATACCTATGCAGGATTGGCTGAGCCTTGGAAACGAGGCACGAATGAATATTCCGGGCACCGCTACGGGAAACTGGCGCTGGCGTGTAGAGAAATCCGCCTTGAATCAGGATTTGCGCCAAGAAATAAGAGAAATAACCGCAGAGTATGGGAGAGCAAAATAATTAATGATGAATATTGAATAATGAATAGTGAATAGTTTCGGTGTCGGCTTTGCCGACTTAATATAAAATGTGTCGTAGGCACACCTTAATTATTCATTTTTCATCATTCATTCTTCATTATTCATTAAAAAAAGCTGTGCTTAGCACAGCTTTTAATTTTTTACTGTTCTTCAGGCTGTTCCCAGTTATACCAGATTTCCTGAACATCGTCATTTTCCTCAAGCATATCGATAAGCTTTTCCATTTTAGTAACCATTTCGGGGTCATCGATGGTGGTCATTGTAGAGGGGATATAAGCGACCTCAGCGGAAAGGAAGGAGTAACCCTTTTCCTCAAGCGCATCTCTCACCTTGCCCATTTCGTTAGGGTCGGTTGCAATTTCAAACACATCGCCGTCAAAATTAAAGTCCTCGGCACCGGCCTCAAGGGCAGCATCCATAACTGTTTCCTCATCCTTGCCCTCGGCTTCAATAACTATCTGGCCCTTGCGCTCAAACATAAACATAACGCTACCGGGCTGACCGAGGTTTCCGCCGCATTTATCAAAATAGTGGCGCATATCACCTGCGGTACGGTTACGGTTATCGGTAAGAGTTTCTACAATAACTGCAACTCCGCAGGGACCGTAGCCCTCGTATACGATTTCCTCATAGTTGTCGCCGCCGCCTTCGCCTGCCGCCTTCTTGATAATACGTTCAATATTATCATTAGGCACATTTGCCGCCTTCGCCTTGGCAATAACATCCTTAAGCTTGCTGTTCTCGTTCACATTCGGGCCGCCCGCCTTAACAACCATTGCAAGCTCTCTGCCTATTTTTGTGAACACCTTAGCGCGTTGCTGGTCGGTTTTTTCCTTCTTGCGCTTAATGGTACTCCATTTGGAATGTCCTGACATTTTTAATTTCATCCTCTCGGAAAGATAATTTATAACTTGTTTATTTTAACATACATCTGCATTTTCGGCAAGTACCTTTTCGTATATTCGTTTAATATCGTCTAAGGATTTTATTTGCGCGCACATTTTTCGGTAGGCTGCCGCGTTTTTAAGACCGCGCATATACCAAGCGGTATGCTTTCTCGATTCAAGAATTGCGATATAAGGGTCCTTATAGGCGTGCATAAGCTCAATATGTTTAATCATTAACTCAAGACGCTTTTGTAAACTCGGTTCGGGTAAAATTTCGCCTGTTTCCATATAATGGTTTATCTGTTCAAACACAAAGGGGTTGCCCATTGCGGCTCTGCCCACCATAATAAAATCGCAGTCGGTTTCATCATACATTTGCTTTGCACTTTTTGCATCGGTCACATCCCCGTTTGCAATTACGGGAATTTGCACCGCATTTTTTACTTCGCGGATAATATCACGGCGCACCCCAGGGGAATACATCTGCGCCCTCGTTCTGCCGTGCACCGTAATGGCATCGGCACCGCTGTCCTCAAGAATTTTTGCCATCTCGGTAGCGTTAATGCTGTTATCATCCCAGCCTATGCGAATTTTCGCAGTTACGGGAATATTAACGGCAGATTTTACCGCCGCTACAATCTCTCCTGCAAGCCTCGGATTTTTAAGTAGCGCGCTGCCGCCGCCACCTGCCGCAACCTTTGGCGCGGGACAACCCATATTTATATCAATAAAATCGGGATTAAAGCTTAACGCCTGCTTAGCCGCCTGTGCCATAATATCGGGGTCGGCTCCGAAAAGCTGAGAAGCCATCGGACGCTCGGCATCACCTACGCTAAGGTATGAGGCGGATTTTTTATCACCCATACTCACGCCCTTTGCGCTGGTAAGCTCCCCTACGGTATATGCCGCGCCGTACTCGCGGCATAGCTGGCGCATAGCCTTGTCAGCAACACCTGCCATAGGGGCAAGAGCGGCATAGCCCGAAATTTCTATGTTTCCTATCTTCATAAAAACTCCTATATTAAAAGGGCGATACTCACAACCGCCCTTTTTAAAATTATAACATATCAGGATTTGCTTTCTTGTGCTCTATCTGCTCTTTAATCATCATATCTTTAACCTTCATAAGACGTGTGCGGCTTGAACGGTCATTTTCCTCCAGCTTCATAGTAATGAAACGGATTGTATCACGGTAGCGCGGTATCATAACGTGTTCAAGGGCGTTAACACGGCGGCGTGTTTTTTCAATTTCAATAGCCATTCGCTGTGTTGCCTTTTCGGTCTCGGCAAGACGGAGCATAAGGGGCAAAAGGTCGTTCACCTGCTCTACGGCACTGTCCAGCTCAAAGGAGGTATCGGCAAAGCCGTAGGAGTAGATATCGCTCGCCTCGCTTGTGCGAAGGCGGGTTTCAAATTTAGGTATCTCAACACTCATAACATTTTCGGTTGACACTTTCAAATGCACCTGTTGCTTCGGGTACATAAGGGCGGCATCAAGGCTTTTTTTATCCATAAGAGCACTTGCTAAAACAAAATGCGCGTGAGCGTTGCCTATTTCTTGTTCTACCTTGTTTCTAAGCTCCTTGTTTTCCCTTATAAGCTCAAGGAAACGGCGCATAAGCTCATCACGCTTATCTTTAAGCAGTTTGTGGCCGCGCACAGCGGTACTAAGCTGCTTTTTAAGGCGTGTCAGCTCCATACGGGTAGGGTTTACATTAAGCACAGCCATTACATCACCGCCTTATTGCTTTCCATAATAGCGGTCAAGCATTTCATCGCTTATACGCTTAAGCTCGCTTCGTGGAAGAATGGATAAAAGCTTCCAGCCTATATCAAGAGTTTCCTCAATGGTGCGGTTGGCAAAATAGCCTTGCGATACGTATTCCTTTTCAAAACGCTCGGCAAACTCGGCATAAAGCTTATCGGTTGGAGTTAGTGCCGCTTCACCCAGAATTACCATAAGCTCCTTAGCATCCTTGCCTCTTGCATAGGCGGCAAAAAGCTGATTCATTGTGCCCGAATGGTCCTCACGGGTACGTCCCTTGCCGATACCCTTATCTTTAAGACGGGAAAGGCTGGGCAGAACATCAATAGGTGGCATAACGCCCTTTCTGTAAAGCTCACGAGAGAGGATTATCTGACCCTCGGTAATATATCCCGTAAGGTCGGGAATGGGGTGAGTTTTATCGTCCTCGGGCATAGTGAGTATCGGGATCATAGTGATACTTCCGTCCGAGCCCTTCTTTCTTCCCGCTCTTTCGTACATGGTTGCAAGGTCGGTGTAAAGGTTTCCGGGATAGCCGCGGCGTCCGGGAACCTCTTTTCTTGCCGCAGATACCTCACGAAGAGCCTCTGCGTAGTTGGTTATGTCGGTCATTATAACGAGAACGTGCATTCCGCAGTCGAACGCGAGATGCTCTGCGGCGGTAAGCGCCATACGGGGCGTTGTGATACGCTCGATGGCAGAGTCGCTCGCGAGGTTGATGAAGAGCACCGTTCTGTCGATAGCGCCCGTCTTTTTAAAGTCGGAAATAAAGAAGTCAGCTTCTTCAAATGTGATACCGATAGCGGCAAATACAACCGCAAATTTCTCGTCCTTTCCGCGAACCTTTGCCTGACGTGCTATCTGTGCGGCAAGGTTAGCGTGAGGCAGACCAGAGCCCGAGAATATCGGGAGCTTCTGTCCGCGAACGAGGGTATTAAG
>JAZRQA010000069.1:0-3689 GCA_045649505.1 Acutalibacteraceae bacterium | reverse complement strand
AATAATTTAAAAAAAGCATCATAAACAAAACGCAAGTCATTTTATGACTTGCGTTTTAATGTTACAACCTAAAACTCAAATTTCAAACTTAATTTTATTTTTTTAGTTTGATATACAAAAATATCTCAATGCCAAAGTTTGCAGCATACAAAATAATGCTGTAGATAAATTTTATTTACTGTCGAATGATGTAGCGAATTAAAAAATATTTTTTCTAATTTTTTCCTTTTTTACCAAATTGTGCTCTAAAAGTTATTGAAGCGATAAAAAGTGTATGCTATCATTAGCGCATAAATTAAAATTCGGAGGAAAAAACAGTGGAAATGAAACTAAAAGTAATTATTGCGGACGATACAACGGAGCTTGGACAAAATTGCGCAAGTGCTCTTAAAAGCTACGGTATGGATGTTGATCTTTGCCCTAAAAATGGACTTACCCTTGTTGAAAAGATAAAGAGTAAAAAGCCTGATGTTGTAATTGCAGATGTTTTTATGCCAAACCTTGACATAATAGGTGTGCTTGAAGCTCTAAAGAATTTAAATCTTCCTATAAAACCAATGGTCATGGCGATGTCCAGTTTTGACAACCCTGTGCTTGAAAAGGAAGCGCTTGAAGCGGGTGCCGCGTATTATTTTCTCAAACCCTTTGATATCAATACTATGGCAGAGCGAATTATTAAACTTACGGGTCGCAGAAATGAGAATATGCCCATAATTGTATCAGACAACATAATAACCGACCCTCAGCTTGAGTTAATGGTAACAGAAATAATTCATCAAATTGGTGTGCCTGCACACATAAAGGGCTATCATTACCTTCGTGAAGCTATAATACTCACCTTAAAGGACAGCGAAACAATGAACAGCGTTACAAAGGTGCTTTATCCTACTGTTGCCAAAAAACATTCAACAACTGCATCCCGTGTTGAGCGCGCCATACGCCACGCTATTGAGGTTGCTTGGGACAGAGGAGATATAGATGTTTTAAATTCCTACTTCGGATACACTATTCATAATGAGCGCGGTAAGCCTACTAACAGCGAGTTTATAGCAATGATAGCCGATAAACTGAGATTACGCCTTAAAATTGCCTGAGAATTATAGTAATTCACCAAAAAGTGTTTGAATGTTTAAGAATATTATGATATAATAACAAAAAGTAAAATATTTCTTTTAGCATTCTCAAGAGGTGATTTTATGGGTAATTTAGTAATAACTATCGGACGACAGTTCGGTAGCGGAGGACGTGAAGTAGGCAAGCTGGTTGCTGAGCGTATGGGAATAAAAATGTACGATAAGGAGCTAATAAACCTTGCTGCTAAGCAAAGTGGGCTAAGTGAGCATATTCTTGAGGATTATGATGAACGTCCTACAAATAGCTTTTTGTACTCATTATCTCTCGGTGCGTATTCCTATGATTCTGCAATTATGGGTGTTCCAAATGTGCCTCTTGTTGATAAAGTGTTTATGGTACAGTCACAGATAATCAGGGATTTAGCCGAAAAGGAGTCCTGTGTTATTATCGGGCGTTGTGCACAAAGCATTCTTAAAGAGCATGATAATTTGCTTTCGGTGTTTATTCATTCGGATATAAATCGGAGAATAGAGCGTATTTGTTCCAAGGAAAACATATCAAAATCCATGGCGGCTGATCTAATAAAAAAGACCGATAAAAGACGCGCAAGCTATCATAATTATTTTTGTGAGGGCCGCTGGGGTGATGCAGCGTCTTACGATATTTGTCTTGACAGTAAGATGGGAATAGAACACATGGCGAAAATAATTCAGTATTGTGCCGAAAATAAATTGTTTTAACTAATAAACACCTTTTTCCGTAATATGTAATACGGAAAGGGGTGTTTTTTTGTTAACGGTTAAACAGCGAAAGAAACGAAAAATTAAGATACTTATCGGGCTTATTGCTGTGTTTTCGGTAATAATATTGTTCTTTATATATACCGATAGCAGGCTTAGAACTGTTATAAGTGAATATTCACAAAGCCGTGCAAAAATTATCTTACTTGAAACAACCGACAAAGCAGTATATAAAATTCTAAACGATAATAAAATAAATTATGAAAACATAGTATCATTGAGTAACAACGATGAAAACCAAATAAAATCCTTGCAGATTGATACAGTAAAAATCAATTCTCTTAAAAGTCAGATAACTGCCGAGATTGCTAAGCTTTTAAGCAATAGGGAGGAGTTTATTTTATCAGTGCCTATAGGCACAATAATAGGTAATGAGTATACAGTAGGGCGCGGGCCACAACTTAAAATAAAAATGAAACTGTCTGCTGCAGTCAATACAAGCTTTAATAGTAATTTTACAGGGGCAGGAATAAATCAGGTACTTCATCAAATTGTTATCAAGGTAGATTATAACGGTTATATTCTCATTCCTTGGTTTAAATCAACCTTTAAAGAAAGTACAAATTACATTGCAGCGCAAACGGTGATAGTCGGTGTTGTTCCCGATGCGTTTACAAATGTTATAGAAAGCGATCCAACTCGCGTTACAGGTGATATATTCGATTTTTCTGCGCATTTACAATAAATTTTAAAAGGGGATTTCTATATATTGATATGACCTAAAAATTTTTTCTTGAAAATAGTTAAAAATTGGTATATAATACTTAAGTAATTGCAAAAAGGAGTTATTATTTCGGTATATGTATAAGCTGTGTTGGAAATTATAATAAACGGTGGTTTTGTTGTAGACGGCTCAGTGAAATAAAACTTGCTTGTTGCAATAACCCTTTTTTAAGGTAAAAATAAATACCGAGATTGTTATTGCCAAATTTGCAACCATTAGTATCTCTTAGGTGTAGCAAAAACTCGGCAAATGGGAGGAAACTAAAATGAAATTTATAACGGTAGATACTTATGAGCAATTAAGCCGTATGGCGGCAAATATTATCGCAGCGCAGGTAATATTAAAGCCGGATTGTGTATTAGGTCTTGCTACGGGCTCTTCACCTGTAGGTGCATACCAACACCTTATTGAACTGTATAAAAACGGTGATATCGACTTTTCAAACGTTACTTCTATAAACCTTGATGAGTATTTGGGACTTGACGGTGATAATGAGCAAAGTTACCGTTATTTTATGAATACCAATCTTTTTAATCATGTTAACATCTGCAAGGATAAAACCTTTGTACCAAGCGGTATTGCTCAGGATATTGAAGCAGAGTGTAAGCAGTATGACCAAAGAATAAACAATTTAGGAATTGACCTTCAGTTACTCGGTATAGGTCTTGACGGTCATATAGGCTTCAATGAGCCTGATGACTGCTTTGAGAAAAATACCCATGTAGTTACTCTTGATGAATCTACCATTGTTGCGAACTCAAGATTTTTTGATAGTATTGATGAGGTTCCCACAAAGGCTGTTACAATGGGAATGGGTGGAATAATGCAGGCTAAAAAGGTTCTTCTTATCGCTTCAGGCGAAGCCAAGAAGGAAATTATTGAGAAGGCATTTTTCGGACCAATTACTCCTGATGTTCCTGCTTCAATCCTACAGCTTCATCCCGATGTAACTGTTATCTTTAGCAAAAATTAAATTTTCACCCCGACATAGTTTGTCGGGGTGATTTTTTTGTTAAAAATATTGCTATTGAACCTCTAATATGTTATTATTATATAAATATAAAGTCAAAGAGGGTGAAACAGGTGGTAAA
>JAZRQA010000068.1:0-11038 GCA_045649505.1 Acutalibacteraceae bacterium | reverse complement strand
ACCGAGTTCCCTTTTGAGGGCTCGTGGGGTTATCAGGTGAGCGGTTATTTTGCACCCACCTCAAGATACGGAACTCCCGAAGATTTTAAATGCTTTGTTGATATAATGCACCAAAGGGGAATAGGGGTAATTCTTGACTGGGTTCCCGCGCATTTCCCCAAGGATGCCTTCGGGCTATACCGTTTTGATGGAGCACCCTGCTATGAATATGCCGATATGCGAAAAGGCGAGCATAGGCAGTGGGGAACCTGTGTTTTTGATTACGGTCGCACCGAGGTCGTGAGTTTTTTAATATCAAGTGCCGTTTTTTGGCTTAAGGAATACCATATAGATGCCCTGCGAGTGGATGCCGTCGCCTCGATGCTATATCTTGATTACGGTAGGAATGAAGGCGAGTGGATGCCTAATATCTACGGCGGCAGGGAAAATTTAGAGGCTGTGGAGTTTTTAAGAAAGCTTAGTGCCGCTGTCTCAACTCAGGCCCCCGGTGCTATTTTAATTGCCGAGGAATCTACCGCCTGGCCTATGGTTACAAAACCGCCATATGACGGCGGTCTGGGATTTAATTTTAAGTGGAATATGGGCTGGATGAACGATATGCTTCGCTATATGTCTTTAGACCCCATTTTCCGCAAAGGCAGTCACTCGGCGCTTACTTTTTCCTTTTTCTATGCATTTTCGGAGAACTTCGTGCTTCCCATCTCCCATGATGAGGTGGTGCACGGAAAATGTTCTATGATAAATAAAATGCCGGGCTTTTATGATGATAAGTTTGCCTCGCTTCGTGCCTTTTACGCTTATATGATGGCGCATCCGGGTAAAAAGCTTTTGTTTATGGGGCAGGAGTTCGCGCAATTTAGCGAATGGAACTATGAAAAACCTCTTGATTGGATGCTTCTTAAATATGAAAAACACGCTCAGATGAAGGAATTTGTACGCTTTCTTAATTTCTTTTACCGCAACAATGCGCCTTTGTATGAAATAGATTTTTCCTGGGAGGGCTTTAGTTGGATAGCTAATGACGATGCCGCACAGAGCGTTATCGCCTTTATCCGACGCGATAGGTCGGGTGAGGAAATAATAACGGTGTGCAATTTTGTTCCCGTGCGACGGGAAAATTACCGCATAGGAGTTGAGCAAAAGGGCAGCTATAAAATACTGCTTAACACCGATTGGCTTAGCTTTGGCGGAAATACCCGTGAAGAAAAGCTAAGCATAAAAAGCGAAAATAAACCGATGCATGGCAAGGAATATTCGTTGGAGCTTAATTTGCCGCCGCTTTCGTGTATGTATCTGCGTAAAAACAAAAGGCGAATAAAAAAAGCCGCAAGTGAATAGGATTATATAATGGTTTTGTGCCTTGTAAAAATAATTTTTCGGAGATGAGAAGTTTGAAAAAGACAGAATGTGTTGCAATGCTTTTAGCAGGCGGACAGGGCAGCAGGCTTGGTGTTTTAACCCAAAAAATCGCAAAGCCCGCGGTACCCTACGGCGGAAAATATCGAATAATCGATTTCCCTTTATCCAACTGTATAAATTCGGGTATTGATACTGTGGGAATACTAACGCAGTATCAGCCGCTGGAGCTTAATGATTATATCGGCTCAGGCAAGCCGTGGGACCTTGACCGACTTAACGGCGGCGTGCATATTCTTCCCCCTTATCAAAAAAGCAAGGGCGGTGATTGGTATAAGGGTACTGCCAATGCCATTTACCAAAACATTTCGTTTATTGAGCGTTATGACCCCGAATATGTGCTCGTGTTGTCGGGTGACCATATATACAAAATGGATTACTCGGTTATGCTGTCCCAGCACAAAAAGCAGGGTGCCGCCTGTACTATAGCCGTGCTTGAGGTATCCCTTGAGGAGGCAACACGCTTCGGCATAATGAATACCAATCCCGATGGCACGGTTTACGAGTTTGAGGAAAAACCAAAGCAACCCAAGAGCAACCTTGCCTCAATGGGCATCTATATTTTTGATTGGGCAAAGCTTAAAAAATATCTCACCGCGGATGAGAAAAAGAAGGGCTCCTCAAACGATTTCGGTAAAGATATTATTCCTGAAATGCTTTCGGCGGGCGAAAAGCTTTGCACCTACCGATTTAATGATTACTGGAAGGATGTAGGCACCGTTGAATCTCTGTGGGATGCCAACCTTGACCTATTAAATCCGAAAATAAACCTTAACCTTTCCGACCCTGAGTGGAGAATTTATTCAAGAACTAACAGTCCTCCGCCTCAGTATATTGCCGAAGGCTCACAGGTCGAAAATTCCCTTGTTACCGATGGCTGCAGTGTTTACGGAAAGCTTGATTATTCTATTTTGTTTGAAAATGTTACGGTAGAACCGGGCGCAAGCGTTGAATACTCACTTATAATGCCCGGTAGCGTAATAAAAAGCGGCGCCAAGGTGCGATACAGTATAATAGCGGAAAATGTAACCGTTAATGAAAACGCCGAAATAGGCGTTGACCCTGCCCTTAAAAAGCAGGATGAGGAATGGGGCATTACTGTTGTAGGCGCGGGAATAAGCGTCGGTAAAGATGCGGTACTCGGCGCAGGCCTTATGATAACCGAAGATGTTGAGGAGGGTGGTAAAAGATGAATACAAATAATGTTGTAGGCATTATTTATGCCAATGTTCACGATGATTTTATACCCCTGCTCACAAAAAAGCGTTCTATGGCATCGGTGCCATTCGGCAGCCGCTACCGCCTTGTAGATTTCCACCTTTCAAATCTTGTCAATGCGGGTATAAACAAAATAGGACTTATAACCAACAGTAATTATCATTCCCTTATGGACCATGTAGGCTCAGGCAGATATTGGGACCTTGACCGCAAGCGCGGCGGACTTAAGGTACTGCCGCCGTTTAATAACGCCGCCGCAGGTGTTTATACAAGCCATATTGAGGCACTTTCGGGCGCAATGACCTTTCTTAGAGGTTGTAAGGAGGAATATTTAATTCTGTGCGACTCGGATGTTGTAGGCAATTTTGACCTGACAAAGGCTACCGCTCAGCATATAGCCTCAGGTGCAGATATCACCTACTTATATGCAAAAGGCAATCTACCTAAGAACAACTGCGATATTGCAATTTTTGAAATGGATGACAACTCAAGAGTAAAGAAAATGAACTTTGCCCATCAGGCACAGGATGTCTGCTACTGCCTTGATATTACAATCATCCGCCGCAAGCTGCTAATGGAGCTTGTAGAAAAGGCAGTAGAAAACGGCTACTCAGGTATGACTCGCGATATAATTGCTCCCGCTCTTGATGAATTTAAGGTCTACGGCTACGCAGCCGAGGGCTTTATAAGGGTAATTGACTCAATGGAGTCGTATATACAGGCGAATATGAGCCTGCTTAACGCCGATGCACGAGCCGACCTTTTCTGCGGCGAACACCTCGTGTTTACCAAGACGCGTGACGATATGCCAACACGCTACGGAATAAACGCTAAGGTTTCAAACAGCCTTATTGCCGACGGTTGCATAATCAAAGGAAATGTTAAAAACTGTATAATCTTCCGCGGTGTCACCGTTGAGGAGGGCAGTACGGTAGAAAACTGCATTTTAATGCAGGATACAAAGATAGGCCAAGACTGCAGTTTAAACTTTGTTCTTGCGGATAAGCGCGTAAAAATAAGGGATAACTCGCATATTTCTGGTAGCCAAAGCGATTACCGAGTTCTTGAAAAGGAACAGAATATTTAATTTAGTTATTAAAAAATTCCTTCGAGAGGAAGAAAAAATGAAAGTATTATTTGCATCAAGTGAAGCATACCCATTTGCTATGTCGGGCGGTCTTGCCGATGTTGCGGGCGCGCTGCCTAAGGCTCTGCGCCGCCGTCTTGTCGGTTGCCGAGTGGTAATGCCGCTTTATGAGTGTGTAAGCGAGGAAATGCGCAAAAATATGACCTTTATTACGAGTATTACCGTGCCCGTTTCCTGGCGCAGACAGTATTGCGGTATCTTTGAAGCGCGTGTAAACGGCGTTATATACTATCTTATAGATAATCAGTATTACTTCAAGCGTCAGCAAATCTATGGCCATTATGACGATGCCGAGCGCTTTGCATTCTTCTCCCGCGCGGTGCTTGAGATTTTGCCCTATATAGATTTTATGCCCGATATAATCCACTGTAACGATTGGCAGACTGCTATGGTGCCCGTCTACCTTGACCTATTTTATAAATACGATCCTGCCTATTCCAACATCAAAACGGTCTTTACCATTCATAATATTCAGTATCAGGGAAAATACGGCAAAGAACTTATAAACGATGTTCTTGGACTTCCGCAGGAGCGATCTGACGTTGTCGATTACGATGACTGCGTAAATCTTATGAAGGGCGGTCTGATTTCCTGCGATAGGATAACAACAGTTTCTCCTACCTACGCTCACGAAATAAGGGACCCCTACTTTGCCCACGGGCTTGACCGTATTTTAAATAACCTTGACGGTAAGCTTACTGGTATTGTAAACGGTATTGATACCGATGTTTACGACCCTGCGACCGATAATATGCTTTTTGCTAATTACAGTGCCGACAATATGTCGGGTAAGGCAGTAAATAAGGCAGAGCTTCAAAAGCTTTTGGGATTGCCCCAAAGAGAAGATGTGCCCGTTATAGGTATAGTTTCTCGCCTTGTGGAGCATAAGGGCTTTGACCTTGTAAAATGCGTTTTTGAGGAACTGCTTAGTGCAGATGTTCAGTTCGCTATTTTAGGCTCAGGGGACTGGGTTTATGAAACCTTTTTCCACGAAATGTCGTTAAAATATCCCGATAAGGTAGGTCTGCGCCTCGGCTTTGTGCCCGACCTTGCCCATAAAATTTATGCAGGTGCCGATATTTTCCTTATGCCGTCTATGAGTGAGCCCTGCGGTCTTGCCCAAATGGTGGCACTGCGCTACGGTACAATTCCCATTGTGCGTCAGACGGGCGGCCTTAACGACACCATTTCTGACAGTGGTGACGGGCAGGGCAACGGCTTCACCTTTAAGCTTTATAATGCTCACGATATGGAGAATGCCGTATGGCGTGCAGTTGAGGGCTATAAGGATAAGAAAGGCTGGGATATCCTTGTGAAGCGCGCAATGGCTTGCGACAACAGCTGGAATGTTTCGGCAGGCGCATATATCAGACTTTATAAGGAATTACTTGCCAAATAGTTTGAACTGTGTTATATTTAATAGGGAGGGACCGAGTGCCCTCCCGTATTTTTGCCTTTGAAGGAGGCTTTTTATGGAATTTTTGAACATAATAAACGCAATAATACTTGGTATTATCGAGGGTATTACCGAGTGGTTACCTATAAGCAGTACAGGACATCTTATATTAGCGGAGCAATTTTTCTCCCTTAAAGACCTGACGAGTGAATTTACCGAAATGTTTAATGTGGTAATTCAGCTTGGCGCAATACTTGCAGTTGTGGTAATTTTTTGGAGCAAGCTTTGCCCTGTGGGTATAAAGGAAAACAAGGTTACACTTAAAAAAAACACCTTAACCCTTTGGGGCAAGGTTATAGTTGCCTGCCTGCCTGCGGCAATTATTGGTCTTCCCCTTGATGATTGGATGGATGAGCATCTTCACAACTATAGGGTTGTTTCTATTGCCCTTATCGTTTACGGTATTGCCTTTATTGTAATCGAAACCGCCTTTAAAAACCGTGAGCCTAAAATTGCAACCCTCAAGGGGCTTGACTGGAAAACCGCATTCTTCATCGGCTGTTTTCAAGTGCTGTCCCTTATCCCGGGTACCTCTCGTTCGGGCTCTACTATTTTAGGCGCTTTACTGCTTGGTACCTCCCGCGTTGTTGCGGCGGAGTTCAGTTTTTACCTTGCTGTGCCCGTAATGTTTGGTGCAAGTGCCTTAAAGGCAATTAAATATGTAAAATTTGTTCAGGAAAGCGCAATGGGCTTTTCGGGCTATCGCCTTATAATTCTTGTGACAGGTATGCTCATTGCATTTATAGTTTCTGTTCTTGCAATTAAGTTCCTGCTGACCTATATAAAGAAGAAGGATTTCAAGGTATTCGGCTGGTACCGTATTGCTCTTGGTATAATAGTTCTGCTTTATTTCTATGTCTTCAAATAAGGGAAGTGCATTCTAAATGACAAGGCTCTATATTGTACGCCACTGTGAAACAATGGGCAACCACCTAAAGGTTTTCCAGGGAAACAGTGATTTTGAGGTTTCGCCGGTAGGCAAAAAGCAGATAGCTGCCCTTGGAGAAAGGTTTCGGGGCATTGATGTGAATGTAATTTATTCATCACCCCTTGCCCGTGCAAAAAAGACCGCCGCCGCCATTGCTCAAATCAAGGGCCTTGAAATAATAACCGATAATGATTTAAGGGAAATTCACGGCGGAATTATTGAGGGGAAACACCTTAACGATATATTCGAAAACCACCGTCAGTTGGAGGATGCGTGGAATTTAACTCCGCAAAACTTTGCACCGGAAAACGGGGAGAGTATGCGCAGCGTTTATGCGCGTGTTTTCGCCGCGGTACAGAGAATAATAAGAGAAAACAAGGGTCAAAACATAGTAACCGTTTCTCACGGTGCGGCTATAAGGTGCCTTATGTGCTGGCTTTTGTATGGGGATATCGAGCGACTTAGAGAAGTGCCCTGGTGTGATAATACCGCCGTTACGCTTGTTGAGTTTGATGAGCAACTAAAACCCGAAATAAAATTCACTAACAGTGTTGACCATTTAAGTGAAGAGCTGTTACCTGTGGCAAACAAAATAGCCGCTTGGGGCACGGAAGGGAAGTAAATTATGCGAATAATGTCGGTTGATTTAGGTCTCGCCCGTACGGGACTTGCCGTAGGGGATACAGGCTCTACATTAGCTTTCCCTAAAACAGTAATAACCGAATATAACGAGCAACGACTTATTGAAAAGGTATGCGCCGCCGCCTTAGAGGAAAATGCAGCGCGTATTGTGGTGGGACTGCCCCGTAATATGGATGGTTCGGAGGGTGAGCGAGCCACAAAATGCCGCGAGCTTGCAACAAAAATAAATGAGTGTTCGAAAATTGAAACGGTTATGTGGGATGAAAGATGCACCACCGTTTCGGCGCACAATGCGCTTAATGCAAACAATGTCCGCCGCGAGAAGCGCAAACAAACTGTAGACGCAGTTGCTGCGGTAATTATTTTGGAGGATTATCTTCGTTTTCTCAATAAATAGTCATAATTCCCAAAAATAAAGGCGTTAAACAGGTAATATTTTAAAATAAAATCCTTGACAAAGCAAAATCATTTAGATATAATATTTGGTGTGACGAAAAGAGGAGAAGGTATGGTTCTTGATTTAAAAAAGCTTTTTATAACCGAGAATATGTCAACTCCGATTTCCTGTTCACTTGATCTTGCCGATGTCGAGTTTTCGGGTGAATTTCCGCTCAAGCAACCCGTAAGCATATTGGGCGAGGTTAAAAACAAAGCAGGTCTTGTAAGGCTGCATCTGGAGATTTCCTTCAGCTATACCGCAGGGTGTGACCGTTGCACAAAAGAATGTACCAATAGCTACACCGTAACCTTTGACCGCAATCTTGCCACCCATATTGAGGGTGAGGCCAGTGACAGTATTTTAACCGTTCCTGATTACAAGCTTGATCTTGATGAACTATGCCGTGATGAGGTAATCCTGAATATCCCAATGAAGCATCTGTGCTGTGAGGATTGTAAAGGTATTTGCTCTTTATGCGGCACCAATCTGAACGAGGGGCAGTGCTCCTGTTCATAAAAAAAGATAAACAAAAGACAAATAAAGGTATTTTATTAAGGAGGTGCTGAAAATGGCAGTACCGAAGAGAAAAACTTCAAAAGCAAGAAGAGATAAGAGACGCTCCAATGTATGGAAGCTTACTGCTCCCGCGCTTGTAAAGTGCAATCATTGCGGCGAGTACAAGAGACCTCACCGTCTTTGCGCTGCCTGCGGCCATTATGACGGTCGCGAGGTTGTAAAGACCGAGGCATAAGGGCTTTAATTTAATTTAAACCGAAAAAAAGAGGTAGAGGGGGAGGAATCCTTCTCTATTTTTTTATTTAAGGGGTGGGGAAATGTCGGTAATAATCGAAAGCGTACAAAAAGGCTCGCCTGCCTTTAAGGCGGGGATAAAAAGCAAAGATACGCTCCTTAGCATTAACGCTCAGGAAATAGTAGATGTGCTTGACTACCGTTTTTACCAAAACGATAAAAAACTGAAAATCGAATTTATAAATTCAAAGGGGAAGCTTTGTAAAAAAACCGTACGAAAAAGTGCCGAGGCGGAGCTGGGACTTTGTTTTGAAACCTATCTTATGGACAAGCAGCGTTCCTGTAAAAACAAGTGCATTTTTTGTTTTATCGACCAGCTACCAAAAGGCTTAAGGAGCAGTCTGTATTTTAAGGATGACGATTCCCGCCTTTCCTTTCTTTTCGGAAATTATATTACCTTAACAAACCTTACCGAGCACGAAATTTCCCGCATAATAAAAATGCATATAAGCCCCGTTAATATTTCGGTACACACAACAAATCCCAAGCTTCGTGTTAAAATGATGAAAAATAAGCACGCTGGAGAGGCTCTTGAAATTATAAATAGATTTAACAGCGCAGGAATTAAAATGAACTGTCAGCTCGTTGTGTGCCCCGGTGTTAATGACGGCGATGAGCTAAAAAAGACTCTTTGTGACCTTACAAAAATGGAAAATATCGGCTGTATTGCCGCTGTTCCCGTTGGAATTACGAAATACCGCGAGGGGCTTGAGCCGCTAACACCCTACGATAAATATGCAGCTGCACAGGCCCTTGATATACTCGAATTTTACGGTGAAAAAACCCTGAAAGAAAACGGATATCGCAGGGTTTTCGGCTCGGATGAATTTTATATTATGGCAGGCAGAAGTATACCCGATAGTGCCTTCTATGAGGATTTTCTACAGCTTGAAAACGGCGTGGGTCTATGGGCGTTACTCAGGGACGAGGCTCGCCTTGCAATAGAGGCTGCCCCTGAGAATATAGCAAAACGGCGCGTTAGTATAGCAACAGGGGTCTCGGCGGCGAAATTGATTGAGGAAATTATTGACTTATTGTGCAAAAAATGCCATAATTTAAGTGGCGAGGTCTTTGCGATAAAAAACAATTTTTTCGGCGAGAAAATTACAGTTGCGGGCCTTGTTACAGGCGGTGATATTCTCAATCAGTTAAAGGGCAAGGATTTAGGAGACGCTTTGCTTATTCCCTCCTCAATGCTGAGGCACGAAAACGACCTTTTTCTTGATGATATGCATATTGATGAATTGTCAAATGCCCTAGGGGTGCCCGTAATCCCCGTTAATAATGACGGGCATGAGCTTGTTGAAGCAATTTTAAATACAAAGATATAGGACAGGTGTAAAAAGATGTCAAAACCCGTAGTGGCAGTTGTGGGTAGACCAAATGTAGGTAAATCCACTCTGTTTAACAAGTTAATAGGAAAGCGCCTATCCATTGTAGACGATACACCGGGCGTTACAAGGGACCGTATTTACGGCGATGCCGAGTGGAATAACCGTAAAATTATGCTTGTGGATACAGGCGGTATTGAGCCTAAAACCGACGATGTTATACTTTCGGGTATGCGCAGTCAGGCTCAGCTTGCAATTGAAACAGCACAGGTTATAATTTTTGTTACCGATGTTAAGTCGGGCGTTACTGCGGCGGATAGTGAAATAGCCTCAATGCTCCAAAAAAGCGGTAAGCCAATAGTCCTTTGCGTTAATAAATGTGACGGCATCGGTGATACTCCCCTTGAGTTTTATGAGTTTTACAATCTGGGTATTGGTGACCCAATTGCTGTATCCTCGGTACACGGTCACGGCACAGGAGACCTCCTTGACGCGGTTTTTGATCACCTCGATTTTGAAGACGATATGAGTGAGGATGACGATGTTATACAGGTTGCCGTAATTGGCAAGCCAAATGCAGGCAAATCCTCTCTTGTAAACTGCATTTCGGGTGAGGAGCGCTCTATTGTTTCTCAGATTGCAGGAACCACAAGAGATGCTATCGATACCTTTGTTGAAAACGAAAAGGGCAAATTTAATTTTATTGATACCGCAGGGCTTAGGCGTAAATCACGCGTAGACGATAAAATTGAAAAGTATAGCGTTTTAAGGGCGCAAATGGCTATTGAACGCTCTGATGTGTGTGTTATTATGATAGACGGCGTTGAGGGCTTTACCGAACAGGACTCTAAGGTTGCAGGTCTTGCAATGGAACAGGGCAAGGCGTGTATCATAGCCGTAAACAAGTGGGATGCCGTCGAAAAGGATGGGACTACAATGGACTCCTACCGAAAAAAGCTAATGAAGGATTTTTCCTTTATGCCCTATGCGCCCATAATATTTATATCGGCTAAAACGGGCCAGCGTATAGACAGGCTTTATGAACTTATAACCTATGTTCATTCCCAAAACACAATGCGCATATCTACAGGTATGCTTAACGATATTCTTGCCGATGCAACTGCGCGCGTTCAGCCTCCCACCGATAAGGGAAAGCGTCTTAAGATTTACTATATGACACAGGCGGCAACAAAACCGCCAACATTTGTGTGCTTTTGTAATAAGGCGGAGCTGTTTCATTTTTCGTATCAGCGTTATCTTGAAAATCAGATACGCTCCACCTTTGGTCTTGAGGGAACACCCGTAAGATTTGTTATAAGAGAACGAGGAGATAAATAATGAACTATCTTTTTGCCGCATTGGCGGTTATAGGCGCTTATTTAATCGGAAGTATTAACTTCGCGGTTATCTTCACAAAGAAATATAATAATGTAGATGTTCGTGATTTCGGCAGCGGTAACGCAGGCACCACAAATGTTTTGCGTGTTGCAGGAAAACGAGCAGGTCTTGCTACCTTTGCGCTTGATATTTTAAAGGGTGCTGCGGCAGCCGCTTTAGGTCTACTTGTCTTCTCATTTTTACCGTTTTATAATGAGTACGGCACCTTCCTTTGCGGACTTGCGTGTATGCTCGGCCACTGTTTCCCGATATT